>NZ_JBHTLS010000010.1:0-51509 GCF_042678845.1 Sphingobium olei
GAGCATGATCAATCGTCGTCGATCAGGCGTCCGCGGCACACCCGCCAAGGTCAATGCGAACGCTGGTCTTGCGGCCAGCGAAGGGGTAAACTCGGGCAGTATCTCGGATGGCAGTCATGAGAGCGTATATCTGTGCCCGTTTTATGTGACGCCCCCATCCCGGTCAGGATCAGCAGGGCAACGATGATCGTTCCTACCAGGGAGAAGCCCGTCAAGGCCTCCTCGGCGAGCGAGACCCGCTCCATATCACCGGTCGCTGCTTTAGGCATAACCAGCGCGAGGAAGGCTGCAAGCGCGCCGACCCAGGCGCCGGCGGCGAGCAGATGGACGAGATCGGCGACCAGTTGCAGCCAGCCCGGATAGCCTTCGCCAGCCGCGCCATGTCCGCTCCAGGCGAGGGTCGCGAGCGCGAGCGCGCCTGCGAGAGTAGAGGCGATGAAGGCGGGACGTGATTGCCGTCGATACAAGAGGACGCAGAATAGGAGGACAAGGAGCGCGACAAGGCGCGCCTTCAACGCCGCCCCCATGGCCGTCTCATTGATGAGATCACCCAGCAGGGCGAAATCAGGCTGTGTGAGCGGCAGTCCGGACATGGCCGCAGCCTGCACCGCAAAGCCCAACGCAGATAGCAGCAGCCCGAAGCAGGCAAGACAGGCCACCATCGCCCCCATCGGCAGATGCCGCTGCACCGTCCGGCCGCCACCTGGGGCATAGAGCGCGAACAGCGGCAGGCCGAACAAGAGGCCGAGATCGGCGTACAGCGCCCAGCGGATCGCGATGCCTGCTACCTCACTCATTGCCCTATCGCACGATGAAGGCGAGATTGCCCTGGATGCGGTGCGTGTCCATCGAGACGACATGCCAGGTGACCTGATAGGTACCAGCGCCAAGCGGCTTGGCCAGTGTCAGCGCCAACGTCTTGTTACCGCCCTCGACCGCGGTCTTGAAGCCGGTCACCGCCATGCGATGGTTTGGCATGCCGGGCATACCGGTCATCACGATCTCGGCACCAGATAGTCTGGCCATCAGGCCTTCACTGAACGTCAGAGTGATACGCGACGGTGCCGAGACTCTGGCGTTGGCGGCGGGCGTTGAAGACACGAGCTTGGGATGTGCATAGGCCGGAGCCGAAACGCTCAGGCTGACGGCGGCGACAGCTGCGAAAGGCGAAAGGAAGCGCATTCGGGAATTCTCCAGTCATTGACATGAGAGAATACGCAGCTGCAGCCTGCACCCCTCTCAAATTTCTTTTCTGTTCCGAGCCAAGGGCTCGTGGGCCAGAATGCGTATTGTGAAGAGAAGACGGAGAAACACCATGGACCACCTTGACGAAATGCTCGCGAAATTGCGCGATGCCCCAATTGACCCCAGGCTTGCCGGCCTGGACAGCCGCGTCCTGACGGAAATCGCTAGGGTCCAGGCCATGCCGCGCTTGGGCGCAACGACGTTTGGTCTAGCCGCCGCAGTCGCGCTTTTCATCGGCATCGCGGGCTCCGCGGTTCCAATCGGGTCGGCGGACGCGAGCCCGATATCGCCTTTCGATGCGCAGTTGGCGCTCGCGCCCTCGACGCTGCTGGGCTCGCAATGATGCGGGACCGCCGCCGGCTCCTGCTCCTCCTACTGTTGACCTTTACCGCGGCGATCGCCGGGGTGGTGATCGGGCGGATCTATGTGGTCTCGGCACCGCCCGTGGAAAACGAACTGCACGAGCTGCTCCATCGGGATCTCAAACTGGATACGGCTCAGCACGCCCGGCTGGAGTTCATCGAGAAGAATCATGCCATTCGGCGTCAGGCACTTGAAGCCGAGCTGCGCGCCGACAATGCTCGCCTAGCAGAGGCGATTGAGGCGGAACATGGCTATGGCCCTAAAGTCGCGGCGGCAGTGGACCGCTCGCACCAAGCCATGGGCGCGCTGCAGAAGGAAACGCTCGAGCACATCTTTGCAATGCGTGCCGTACTTCGCCCCGATCAGACGCAGAAGTTCGACGACGCCGTAGTGAAAGCGCTGACGGCAAAGTCCGAATGACCATAATTCTCCCCGACTGCTCGGACGGGGAGCTTGCCGCTCTTGCACTCGTCGGCCGGCAGGCCGCTTTCGCCGAACTTGTGCGGCGACACCAAGGCTGGGTATTTCGGCTCGTGCGCAGCCATATAGGTGACGGAGAGGAGGCGCTCGACGTGACCCAGGCGAGCTTCGTCGCCGCCTTCGCCGCACTCAACCGCTATGACGCTGCGCGACCCTTCCAGGTCTGGATGTCCCGGATCGTCATCAACAAATGCCATGACTGGCGGCGCCGGCGCGCGGTCCGGAACTTCTTCTCCATGGCCCTGCCGCTGGGCGAGGCGGATGACGTCGCCGATGAGGCGCCGCTACCCGACCAGGCAATCGGCGCCGAGCAGCAACTGGCAGAGGCGATGAAAGCGATCGCCGCCCTGCCCGCCTCTCTCAAAGACACGCTCATCCTGCGGACGATCGACGAGAAATCGGAAGCCGAAACCGCCGAGATTCTCGGCATCAGCCAGAAGGCAGTCGAGACCCGCCTCTACCGCGCCCGCGCACGCCTCGCGGAAATGTTGAAGAAAGTTTGAGGGGGATGAGGCCACGCTGCGTATTTCCAATAGGTCCGCCCTCTTTCTTAAAGCTGAGACAACCGAATGATTTCTGCTCTCGACCGCCGCCAGTTCCTCCGCGGCGCGGCCCTCGCCGGCGGCGGCGCAGCATTGTCAGCCTGGCTGCCGGCCTGGGCGCAGACGATCTCGCCGGGGATGCGACCGACGCTGCCGACCGTGTCGGGCGAAGACATCACGCTCACCATCGCCCGGCAGTCGATGACCATCGACGGGCGCAAGTTCCGGGCAATCGGCCTCAACGGCACGGTCCCCGCCCCGCTGATCCGGCTGCGCGAGGGCCAGCGCGTGCGGCTCAACGTCATCAATCAGCTGGAGGAGGACAGCTCGATCCACTGGCACGGGCTGATCCTGCCGGCCAATATGGACGGTGTGCCGGGCGTGTCTTTTCCGGGCATCAAGCCGGGCTCGAACTACCTCTACCAGTTCTCCGTCGTGCAAAGCGGCACCTACTGGTACCACAGCCATTCAGGCCTGCAGGAACAGGAAGGCCATTACGGCCCGATCATCATCGATCCCGCCGGTGCCGATCCGGTCGCCTATGACCGCGAGCATGTCATCGTGCTCGCCGATCACAGCGCGCTCTCGCCGCAGGCGATCTTCCGGCGCCTCAAGGTCAACCCCGGCCATTTCAATTTCCAGCGCCAGACCCTGGCCGGGCTCCTGTCGGGCAAGGATCAGCCGCTCAAGGACCGGCTCGACTGGGGCCAGATGCGGATGGACCCGGCCGACATCTCCGATGTGACCGGATCCACCTACACCTATCTCGTCAACGGCCATGGTCCGATGGACAACTGGACCGCGCTCTTCACCCCGGGCGAACGGGTGCGGCTGCGGGTCATCAATGCGTCGGCGATGACCACCTTCAACGTCCGCATCCCCGGCCTGCCGCTGACCATCGTTCAGGCCGACGGGCAGAATGTGGTGCCGGTCACCGTCGACGAGTTCCAGATTGGTGTTGCCGAGACCTACGACGTCGTTGTCAGCCCAGGCGATGACAAGGCCTACACCCTTGTCGGCGAGGCGATCGACCGCTCGGGCATGGCGCGTGCCACGCTCGCGCCGAGGGCCGGCATGGCCGGCGAGGTTCCCCCCTTACGCAAACGGCCGCTCGCCGACATGAAGGACATGGGCATGGACATGTCCTCGATGCCGGACATGGAAGGCATGGACATGTCGGGCGGCGCTATGCGGGGCGTCGATCCGACGGCCGAGAAGAACGCGTCCGCGCGCCTCGCGACCGGCGCGGCGGCAGCGATGGCGACCATGGACAATAGCGCCATGGCAGGCATGGATCATTCGGGGATGGATCATGGATCGATGGCCGGCATGGACCACGGCGCGATGGGCGCCGATGGCCAGATGGCGGGCATGGATCATGGCGGGCACGCGATGGGCTCGATGAAGATGCGCGACTTCTCGAACGCGCCGCAGGTGAAGCGCGACCCGAGCGTCCAGACCATCTCGCCGATGCCCGTAGACCGCACCGGCGAGCCCGGCCAGGGCCTCGCCGACGTCGGCCACAAGGTGCTTGTCTACAGGGACCTGATGGCGCTCGATCGCAATCCGGACGTGCGCGCGCCGAGCCGCAGCATCGACATTCACCTCACCGGCAACATGGAGCGGTTCATGTGGTCGTTCGACGGCGAAAAAATGTCGGACCATCACGAGCCGATCCCCTTCATCGAAGGCGAGCGGGTGCGCGTCAATCTCATCAACGACACGATGATGGGGCATCCGATCCATATTCACGGGCATTTTTTCGAGCTGGTGACGGGGCATGGCGATCACAGCCCACGCAAGCATACGGTGATCGTCCAGCCGGGCGGCAAGGTGACCTGGGACTTCACCGCCGACGCGGTCGGCGACTGGGCCTTCCACTGTCACCTTCTCTACCACATGCATGCAGGGATGATGCGGGTCGTAAGCGTCCGTCCGAAGGGAGATGCCCAATGACCCGCATCCTCACGCCGCTGGTGAGCGCGATCGCCCTTCTCTCCGCCGCGCCCGCCTTTGCCCAGGATCATTCGATGCACGACATGCCCGGCATGGCGCCGCCGGGCGGGGCGCGGCCGGCGCAGGAGAAAAAGAAGGACAAGGCCGCCGCGCCGCGCCCCAAGCCCGCTGCCGGGCCGCGCGCTCAGAAGCCAGCGCCGGACGCCACCTCGGCGATGGACCATTCGCAGCACCAGGCCAGTCCTGCGCCGCAGGGAGATGCCGCCGGTCAACCGCAACCCGCTTCTCCCGCGATGGCGGAGATGCCGGGCATGGACCACTCCCAGCATCAGGACGGCGCGATGCCGGACATGCCCGGGATGGACCATTCGCAGCATGGCGAGACCGCCATGCCCGGAACCTCCGCCATGCCCGGCATGCAAATGACCGGCACGGCGCTTCCGGCCGGCAATGCGCCCCCGCCGCCTCCCCCAAGCGACCACTTCGCCGATCGTGATTTTCCCGGCGGCGAGATGGCGCGCTCGCGCGACATCATGATGAAGGATAGCGGCGGCAACAATTTCGGGCAGGTGCTGCTCAACCTGTTCGAGTATCAGGCGCATAGCGGCCGCGATGGCTATCGCTGGGATGGCGAAGGCTTTTACGGCGGCGACATCAACCGGCTCTGGCTCAAGAGCGAGGGCGAAGGCGAGTTCGGCCGCGGCATCGACAGCGCCGAGGTGCAGGTGCTCTACAGCCGGGCCATCGACCCCTATTTCAATCTTCAGGGCGGTATCCGCCAGGACTTCGGCCGCGGGCCCGACCGCACCTACGCGACGATCGGCGTCGAGGGCCTGGCTCCTGGCATGTTCGAGGTCGAAGGCGCGCTGTTCCTCTCGACCAAGGGCGATGTTCTGGGCCGGGTCGAGGGCTATTACGACCAGCGCATCACCCAGCGCCTGATCCTCCAGCCGCGCGCCGAGGTCAATTTCGCCGCACAGGATATTCCGGAGAACGACATCGGTTCGGGGCTGGTCAACATAGAGCTCGGCGCGCGCCTGCGCTACGAATTCAGCCGCCAGTTCGCGCCTTACATCGGCGTTTCCTATCTGCGCAAAGCCGGAGACACGGCGCGGCTGTCGAGGCTTGCGGGCGAGGACGTCCATGCCACCAGCTTCGTCGCCGGCGTTCGCTTCTGGTTTTAGCATCAGGACGGCTGATGGCGGGGGCGAACAAGAGAGCGGGGCGTTACACTCATACCCAGGTCGGCCGGCGCCGAGCGAAGGAGATACGCCATGGACCATTCGTCCCACATGAACACCCGGAAGATGGGCGCCTATTGGAGCCTTGCCGTTCAGACCGTCATCAGCGGCGTCATCATGTATCTGGTGATGTTCGTCATGATCGACGGGCTCGACAGCTTCTACAACAACCTCAACATGCTCTACATGACGCTGATGATGGTTGCGCCGATGGTGGTGCTGATGATCCTCGCCATGGGGCACATGTTCGCGTCGAAGGCCGCCAACATCGCGCTGATCGCCGCGTCGCTGGTCGCCTTCTTCGGCAGCTTTGCACTCATCCGCACCCAGACCACGATCGGCGACACGGCCTTTCTGCGCTCGATGATCCCGCACCATTCCGGGGCGATCCTGATGTGCCAGGAAGCAAAGCTCAGCGATCCGGAAGTCATCCGGCTTTGCGAATCGATCAAGCGCTCGCAGCGGCAGGAAATCGACGAGATGAAGGCCATACTCGCGCGGCGCTGAGTGGCACGGTCGGGCTACGCCCGGATACGTGCGCCCGGCCAGGTATGTGAGCCGGCCGATGGTCGACACGAGGCGCGGGGCGGACGAGATTGCAAGCGACGTAGCGCGGCTTGCGCCGCTGTTCCTGCGACAGGCTGGCGGCCACGTCCTGACGCTGCTCGATCCTTCCGGGATCGTGCTGAGCTATAATGAAGAAGGCGAGCGTGCCGAATGCTGGCCGCTCGATCGCGTTCTGGGACAGCCCCACGACCTGTTCTACCCGCCTGACGAGATTGCGGCGCGTCGTCCAGGCGCAGACCTGGCGGCCGCCCTTCACGAGGGCACGCTGGAGCGCGAAGCGTGGCGGGTCTGCGAGAACGGCGCGGAATATCTCGCGCGCCTGACGATCAGCGCCCTGTTCGAAGGCGACACACATCGAGGCTTCGCCTGCATCAGCCGCGATGTCACCGACGAGGCGGCGGTCCGCGCATCGATCGAGACCCGCGAGCAGCATCTGCAATCGATTCTGGCGACGGTGCCGGATGCGATGATCATCATCGACGAGACCGGCGCCATCACGTCGTTCAGCGCAGCGGCACAACGCCTGTTCGGCTACAGCGAAGCCGAGCTCGTCGGCCGCAACGTCTCCTGCCTCATGCCCCAGCCCGATCGCGACCGGCATGACGAATATCTCGCGCATTATCTGCAGACCGGCGAGCGCCGGATCATTGGCCTCGGTCGCGTCGTGGTCGGCCAGCGCCGCGACGGCTCGACCTTCCCGATGCAGTTGTCGGTCGGCGAGGCCGGTGAAGAGGGCCAGCGGCTTTTCACAGGGTTCATCCAGGATCTCACCGCCAAGGAGCAGGATGAGCTCAGGCTCAAGGAACTGCAGGCGGAGCTGGTCCATGTCTCCCGGCTGAGCGCGATGGGCACGATGGCCTCGACCCTCGCCCACGAACTCAACCAGCCGCTTGCCGCAGTCGCGCTCTATCTCGAGACGATCCGCGACATGCTCGACGAGCGGGACGACGAACCCTTCGTGTCGCTACGGTCGGTGATGGATGATGCGGCACAGGAAACGCTGCGGGCCGGCCATATCGTCCGGCGCCTGCGCGATTTCGTCGCCCGCGGCGAGGTCGACAAGAGCCTCCACGAGCTGCCGCAGGTCATCGCCGAGGCGAGCCAGCTCGCGCTGGTCGGCGCACGCGAGCGCGGCATACGCAGCTTTTTCGCGGTCGATCCCGCCGCGACGCCGGTCCTCGTCGACAGGGTGCAGATCCAGCAGGTGCTGGTCAACCTGATGCTCAATGCCATCGAGGCGATGGCGGAGTGTCCGGTTCGCGACCTCAAGGTGGCGACCAGGTTGCGCCCTGACGGGCTGATCGAGGTGACCGTGGAGGATACCGGCCCCGGCATCGCCGACGAGGTCCGCGAGCAGCTCTTCACGGCGTTCAACTCGACAAAGGCCGACGGCATGGGCCTCGGCCTCTCGATCTGCCGGACCATCATCGAAGCGCATGGCGGCCGTATCTGGATGGAGCGCCCCGACCGCGGCGGCACGTGCTTTCACTTCACGCTGATCCACGCGCGGGCGAAGGAGGAACATGGGGGATAGACGCATCATTCATCTGGTCGACGACGAGGAGAGCATCCGCAAGGCGGCAAGCTTCGCGCTCAAAACCGCGGGCTATGATGTCATCGCCTACACCTCCGGAGTGGAATTTCTCAGGACAGCGAAGTCCGCTGAAGTAGGCTGCGTTATCTTGGATGTGCGGATGCCTGAAATGGACGGTCTCCAAGTCCAGACCACTATGGCTGCGCGTGGGATCAACATGCCGGTCATCGTCCTGACCGGCCACGGCGATGTGTCGGTAGCTGTGCAGGCTATGAAAGGCGGCGCGATTGACTTTCTCGAAAAGCCCTTCGAGAAGGCTGCCCTGCTCGAGGCCGTGAGGCGCGCTTTCGCTCGTCTCGACGATGTCGACCTTCGCGCGCTGGAATCGTCGGAAGCCGAGGTGCGGGTTGCTGCCTTGACCCCCCGCGAGCAGGAAGTGCTGGAAGGATTGGCGAACGGCTTGCCCAACAAGACGATCGCCTATGATCTGGGTTGCTCATCCCGGACGGTCGAGGTTCACCGCGCCAGCCTCATGGCCAAGCTCGAGGTCCGCAATCTCTCTGAGGCGTTGAGGATCGCCTTTGCTGCCGGGTTCGGTCGCAAGACGTGATAACTGCGCCCTCTACGTAGCGACGAGGATGCCGCATCGTGCGAGCCATTGCCGTGATGCAACAGGTCCTCATGTCGCGCGAGATGTCTTCGTTTTCTGACACACAAGGTGATGGGCGCTACACCATCCTCGTCTCCGACGACGACCCGGGTGTTCGGCGTGCCCTTCAGCTTCTCCTTAGATCCCGTGGCTACTGCGTCTGTAGCTATACAAGTGGTAGCGCGCTTTTGGCCGATTCGCGTGCCAAGCGAGCCAATTGCCTGATTGTTGATTATCGCATGCCGGACATTGATGGCTTTTCGATCCTGCGCCAACTCCGATCGCTGGGCTGGTCCGGATGCTCCATCATGATTTCGGGCTTCCATGACGAGGTTCTCGCCCGCCGCGCTGCCGACGCGGGCTTTGATCACATGATCACTAAACCACTAAGGAGCCGTCTACTCCTCGAGGCAATCGGCCGTCACAGACGCCTCTCGTCGAATGAGTAAATGGACCGCGTCCGACCGCCAACGCTAAAGAGGCCAGGTGGGGACACGAGCACGTCGTTTTTCCAGAGGAAACCAACCCAGCTGCGCCCAAGGGCCTTGCCGCGGCTGGGCTCATTTGTCACAGCAACACATCTTGGATAGTGGTGGACGGTACGATTCATATCGATTTACGCGCTCCCCTTATCCGCCTGACGAATTAGCACCTGAAGAGGGCCGTTTCCAAGCTAGTGGCAGGACCACAAGCAGCAGGAGCGACAGGCCGGCAATGCTCCAGAGGACGAGAGGCTGAGCGCCGGGTGCGGCGAAAGCGAGCGCCACGGGCGCCAGTGCCTGCCCGATGCTGGCAGCCGAATGCTGGAGGCCAAGCCTCACCCCTGAGGCCGCCGCAGAACCGCTGATCCAGAAGCTTGTGACCAATCGCAGGCTCGCCGAGCTCCAACCGGCGACCAGGATGAACACGCTCATATCGGCTATGCTTGATGCGAGTGGAAAGGCAACGAGCGCCGCTGCCAGCAAACCGAGCGTCAATCCGGCAAGACGCCCGGGAACCTTCACTAACCAATCGAGCCTTGCATGAAAGATCTGCGCCGCCAGCATGCCGAATCCGCAAAGACTGAGCATCCAGGCGATCTGCTCGCGGCTCAGCGAGACCGCACTGCGCGTCATCAGGAGATTGACGTGCATAGCGGCAAGCCCGGCCCCCGCAGCGATCGTGATGAGTAATAGGACTCCCGTGGCGCAGACTGTCGGCGGCGGCGGATCTCCTGAGTCGAGGCAGTGCGCACAGCGGCCTGGCAGGCTTACAAGGCAAAGCGACCCCGCGACGGTGCCGATGCTGGCAGCAACGATCATGAGCGGCGCGCCGGGCATGATCGCAACGGAGGCTTCCGCCAAAAGCGGTCCGCCGAGGTCTCCCAAAAATACAGATCCCGTCAACCAGGTGAAACGCCGCGCCTGCTCCCCACGGCTGACCGCGGCGAAACTCGCACTGAGCAGCGCAAGCGGTATGATGGCGGCGGCCGCCATCCCCGCGACCGTGCGCAAAACGTAGAGAGTCGGCAGAGCTACGAGGCCAACTGGTGCAGTCACCATCGCGAGGATAATGAGCGCTGTGCGCAACATGACGCGGTAGTCGACCCGGTCGGCAATCCAGCCCCAAAGCGGTGCCGCCACCAGTGCTGCCAGCGGGTGGACGGCGGTCAAGCTCGCGACATGAAAATCATGCGCTGAGGAAAGCCCGCCGGGATTTGGGTCGACCAGGGTCGGAAGGAAAGCGAGAATGGCCGTCTGCCCTGCCGAGGCCGACACCGCCGCGAGCAGCAACACAATGAAGGAGGATTGACCACGCTTGCCATCGTGTGATTCGCCTTGGGGAACAAGCGGGTCAGCGGTTCGTCGGAGAGCCGGTATCACCACCAAGCGCGCAAGCCGATCACCAGCCGGTGTTCGGATGACCCCTCGCCCCGCAGGCGTCGGAAGCCCGCCGTGCCATCGAACGCACGCTCCCAGACGAAGCCGATATAGGGCGCGAACTTGCGCGACACCTCGTAGCGCAACCGTCCGCTCAGCTCGACATTGCTGAAGCCGCTGCCAAGCTGCCGATCTCTCGACCGCTTCGAATAGATATTGGTCTCTACCTGCGGTGTGAGGATCAACCGATTGGTGAACAGGACCTCATAGGAGGCCTTGGCGCGCGCCGCGAGACGCCCATCGGTTCCTACATAGCCGGTGAGCTGGACGTCGAACCAATAAGGCGCCAGTCCCTCGACGCCGGCGGCCAGCCATGTCGTCGCGCCCTTGCCGAGATCCTGCCTGACCCCGAGCAGCGTGCCCCAGAACGGGTTCTTGCTGTGCCACCACAGCGCCTCGACGCTGCTCTCCGGATCGAGACGTTGGTCGCGGGAGTTCTTGAGGCCCTGGCTGCGCAGCCAGAGCTTGTCATTGTCCTGACCCTTGGTGACGAGCACGGTCCAACCCACGCCCTGACCCTCGTTGCCGCTGGCGAATTCGAGCTCATCGACAAGTATCTTGGGGATCGAGAGCTTGTCGGCCATCTCATAGCCCGGCAGCGTCGAGTTGCGATAGCCGTCGGCATAATCGTCCGAGTTGCGCGCGTCCGGCGGGGCCTTGCCACCCTGCATCGAGCCCATGTCCATCGTGGCGCCGTTACCGGACGCCTTCGTGTCGGTCATATCCATGCCCGGCATGTCCATGCCCGCATGGTCCTGAGAGCCTTGCGCGGAAGGGGTGTGCTGAGCGGGAGTGGCCGTTTGGGCAGGGGTGGCGGCGGGCGACGGGGGCGAGGCATCCTGCGCGAGGGCGGGAGCCGTGATCGCCGGCGCCAGGAAGAGGGCAGCGCCAAGAGCGATGCCGCGCGAGGGGAAAATCCGGATCATGCGACCACCACCTCCCGGAACATGCCGGCCGCCATGTGATAGAGCAGATGGCAGTGGAAGGCCCATCGGCCCATGGCGTCGGCGGTGACGCGGAAGCTCACCCGCTGGGCGGGCTGGACCACGACCGTATGCTTGCGGACCTGGAAGGCGCCGTCCGGGCCTTCGACATCGCTCCACATGCCGTGCAGATGCATCGGATGCGCCATCATCGTGTCGTTGACGAAGGTGACGCGCAGCCGCTCGTTTGGCTTGAAATGAAGCGGCCTGGAATCGTTGAGCTTGATGCCGTCGAGCGACCAGATGAACCGTTCCATATTGCCCGTCAGATGCAGCTCGATGTCGCGCTCGGGCTCGCGCGGGTCGGGATCGCCGCCCGGCGTGCGCAGATCGGCCAGCGTCAGCACGCGCCAGCCGCGCCCGCGCAGCCCGGCGCCGGGATCGTCGAGATTGGTGCGCGGATAGTCGACGCGCATGTCGGTATTGGCGCCATATTCGGTGCGGGCGTGCCGTGCCCTGGCCGGCATCTCGGTCATGCCGTGCCCGGCATGCGCGTCGCCTCCCATTGCGCCCATCGTCGCCATCGCGCCCATCATGTCGACCGGCTCGAGCCAGGTCCGGGCATCGAGCGGCGGCACGGCTGCCGCCATGCCCGGGGCCGGTGCGATCGTGCCACGCGCATAGCCGCTCCGATCGATCGCCTGCGCGAAGATGGTGCGGGCGCCGCCCTCGGGCATGGTGAACTCGACGTCGTAGGTCTCGCCCGGGCCGATCCGGAATTCCTCGACCGTGACCGGCTCGACCGGCTGCCCGTCGGTCGATACGACCGTCAGCTCGACCCCGGGGATCCGCACGTCGAAGAACGTCGCCGTCCCCGCGCCGACGAAGCGCAGGCGCACGCGCTCGCCGGGCGCGGCGATACCGGTCCAGTTGCCGGCGGGCGGCGCGCCGTTCATCAGATAGGTGTAGGTCGCGGCAGAGACATCGCTGTAGTCGGTCGGGTTCATCCGCGAGCTGTTCCACATCCGCCGCCGCTCGAGCGCCTTGCCCAAGCCCATGGTGCCGACATCCTTGAGGAAATCGCCGGCGGTCGGCTGCGCAAAATTATAGTAGCTGCTCTGCTTCTTGAGATTGAGGAAGATCTGCAACGGCGGCTCGTCCGACCAGTCGCTGAGCACGATGCAATAGTCGCGATCGGGCGCCCGCGCCGTCGGCACCTGTTTTGGCTCCACGATGATCGCTCCATAGAGTCCCGTCTGCTCGGCGAGCGTGTGAGCGTGATACCAGTAGGTTCCGCTCTGGCGGACCTCGAAGCGATAGGTGAAGGTCTCGCCCGGCGCGATGCCGGCAAAGCTGATGCCGGGCACGCCGTCCATCTCCGCCGGCACGATGATGCCGTGCCAATGGATGCTCGACATCTCCTTGAGGCCGTTGCGTACGCGCAGCGTGACCGTGTCGCCTTCGCGCAGGCGCAGGACCGGCGCGGGCACGCTGCCGTTCACGGCGGTCGCGATACGGCGTTTGCCGGTGAAGTTGACCGGCAGCTCGGCGATCTCGAGGTCGAACTCGGTCCCGCTCAGCTCAGCGGGCAAGGTTGGTGCGGATCGCGCGAGAAGCGCCGGGGCGAAACCGGCGACCGCGCCGCCGATCGCCAGCCCCTGGACGAAACGGCGCCGCGCGATCGGCCGGATATGTAAGGGAGACATGAACTGTACTTTCGCGAAGTCGGCTTCAGGCGAGGTCGAGGACGATCCGGCCCTCGATGTCGCCATGATGCATGCGGGAGAAGACGTCGTTGATGTTCTCGAGCCTGTCCGCATGGACCGTGGCCTTGACCTTGCCCTCGCCGGCGAACGCCAGTGCCTCGAGCAGATCGAGCCGCGTGCCAACGATCGAGCCGCGCACGGTAATGCCGTTCAGCACGGTGTCGAAGATCGACAACGGGAAGTCGCCCGGCGGCAGGCCGTTGAGCGCGACCGTGCCGCCGCGCCGGACCATGCCGAGCGCCTGCTGGAACGCCTTGGGCGAAACGGCGGTCACCAGCGCCCCGTGCGCGCCGCCAATGGCTTTCTTGAGCGCTGCCGAAGGGTCCTCGTTGCGCGCGTTGACCGTCAGTGTGGCGCCAAGGCGTGTAGCGAGGTCGAGCTTGCTATCGTCGATGTCGACCGCGGCCACATTGAGACCCATGGCTCGGGCATATTGCACCGCCATGTGGCCGAGCCCGCCAATGCCGGAGACGACCACCCACTCGCCGGGTCGGGCCTCGGTGGCCTTCAATCCCTTGTAGACGGTGACGCCCGCGCAGAGGATCGGCGCAATGTCGAGGAAGTCGACATTGTCGGGAAGGTGACCAACATAGTTGGGATCGGCGAGGACATATTCGGCAAAGCTGCCATTGACCGAATAGCCGGTGTTCTGCTGTTCGTGGCAAAGCGTCTCCCAGCCACCCAGGCAATGCACGCAGTGCCCGCAGGCGGTGTAGAGCCAGGGCACACCGACCCGGTCGCCTTCCTTCACATGGGTGACGCCTGCACCGACGGCGGCGACATGCCCGACGCCTTCATGGCCAGGAATGAAGGGCGGGTTGGGCTTGACCGGCCAGTCTCCTTCTGCCGCGTGCAGGTCGGTATGGCACACGCCGGTTGCCGCAATCTTGACCAGGATCTGCCCGGGGCCGACCGCCGGGATCGGCGCCTCCTCGATGACCAGGGGCTTGCCGAATTCGCGGACGACCGCCGCCTTCATGGTTTTCGCCATGTCCGCTTCTCCTTTGAGCGAGGGGTCAGAACAGGCCGAGCGCGTGCTCGTCATAGGAGACGAGCAGGTTCTTGGTCTGCTGATAATGGTCGAGCATCATCCGGTGATTTTCACGCCCGAAGCCCGACGCCTTGTATCCGCCGAAGGCGGCATGGGCGGGGTACTGATGATAGCAGTTGGTCCAGACCCGCCCGGCCTCGATCGCGCGGCCGAGCCGGTAGGCGGTGTTGCCGCTCCGGGTCCAGACGCCCGCGCCAAGACCGTAGGCGGTGTCGTTGGCAAGTGCGATCGCCTCCTCGACCGTCTTGAAGGTGGTGACCGACAGGACGGGACCGAAGATCTCCTCCTGGAAGATGCGCATGTGGTTCTGACCCACGAACACCGTCGGCTGCACGAAATAGCCCTGGTCGAGCGCACCGCCCGGCAGCGCCCTGGCGCCACCGACCAGACACTGCGCGCCCTCGGCCTTGCCGATATCGATATAGCCCAGGATCTTGTGGAGCTGGTCCTCCGACGCCTGCGCGCCGACCTGGACCGAGGGGTCGAGCGGATCGCCCTGGCGGATCGCGGCGACGCGCGCCACGGCGCGCTCGATGAAGCGGTCGAAGATCGACTCATGGATCAGCGCACGCGACGGGCAGGTGCAGACCTCGCCCTTGTTGAACGCGAACAAAGTAAAGCCTTCGAGCGCCTTGTCGAAGAAGGCATCGTCGTCGTCGAGCACGTCCGCCATGAAGATGTTCGGCGACTTGCCGCCAAGCTCCATAGTCTGGGGGATCAGATGGTCGGCGGCCGCATGCATGATCTGCTTGCCGGTGACGGTCTCGCCGGTGAACGAGACCTTGGCGATGCGCGGATTGGCGGCGATCGCCTGGCCGACGGTCCGTCCCGGGCCGGTAACGACATTGAGCACGCCGGGCGGCAGGATGTCGGCGGTGAGCTCGGCGAACATCAGCAAGGTGAGCGGCGTCTGGGATGCGGGTTTGATGACGGTGCAGTTGCCCGCCGCCAGCGCCGGGGCGATCTTCCACGCCGCCATCAGCAGCGGGAAGTTCCACGGGATGATCTGGCCGACGACGCCGAGCGGCTCGCGGAAATGATAGGCGATGGTGTCCGCATCGATCGTCGAGATGCCGCCTTCCTCCGCCCGGATGCAGCCGGCGAAGTAGCGGAAATGGTCGATCGCGAGCGGCACGTCGGCAGCGCGCGTCTCGCGGATCGGCTTGCCATTGTCGATCGTCTCGGCAAGTGCCAGCAACTCCAGATTGTCTTCGAGCCGGTCGGCGACGCGATTGAGAATCCTGGCGCGTTCGGCGGGCGCGATCCTTGCCCATTGATCCTTGGCGGCGTGCGCCGCATCGAGCGCGCGCTCGACATCNATCATAGCGGTGTCGGAAGGAGGCCGCCGCGTTAATGGTCCCGATCGCCTTCTCGAACATAACCTGACTCCATCTCTATCGATGGCCTGACGGAGTAATCTCTTTGCCCGGGCGGCCTATAAGTAAGTTCCGCAGAAGTTAGTCTGGCATCGGTGTCGCGGGCTTTGAGTGTCAGACACGCCAACGGAGCCGATGACTATTCATCGACTCCCGAACCTATTCGCGCACGCCTGATCGGAATTATGCCGAGACACGCTTACTCGGCCGATTCTTGTTTAGGTGAGGGCGGCGCTTGGCATTCCAATTCTGGCATTACGCCCGGATGCGCTTTAGGCTCACCCAATCGCCTTTCTGAAGCGTCCCGTCCCTCACGCGGAAATGAGCGTAATGGTCGTCGAAAATCTGGTCGACTTCGACATGACCGACAAGGCGGCGGTGGCGCGGCGTTGCGTGATAGACTTCGAGTATCTGCCCGATGTGCGCGCCATCGGCCTTGCCCAGGCAGGCCACTGTGCCGCCCGCATCCGTACGGACGATCTTGCCGCGCATGAACAAGCTATGGCCGATACCCTGTGCGAGGAGCGGCGTGCTGCCAAAGAGCAGAAAGCCAACAGCAGCACCGACGCCAAGATGCTTTCGCATCACTGTTTCCTCTCTCACGTTAGTTGCTCGGTCCCGGCTTTGAAAGCTGGGAGCACGGGGCGACGCTGGGCATCGTCAAAGAACTGGCCCGCCGCGGGGCGGCGGCGGGCCCTCAGCCCCGGGGGTGTTTTATCGGGGCTGGAAACTTCACATGTCGCTCATCGGCTTGTCGGCCATGGGCTTGGCGGTCTTCTTCTTCGCGGCCGGCTTGGCCTTCTTCATCGGCATCTTGCAGCAGCCACTCTTCGCCTTACCGGCCATGCCCGAGCCGTTCGATGCAGGCGACCCGCCGGACATGCCGGCCATCCCCGACATGCCCTGTTGATCCTGCTGGGCCGGTTGCCCCGGCTGCTTCTGCGCGCCGGCCTGATGATCCTTCATCATCTGATCGTGCATCTGCTGCCCGCCATGATCCATGCCCTGCTGGTGGGCATGGGCCGGCGCAGTCTGCGCGGGCGCGGGCGTCGACTGGGCGAGAGCGGTGCCGGCGGCGAAGGTTAGCGTCGCGAAGAGGCTGATGGTCGCCGCGCGAAATATCGTCTGTCGCATTGAGGGTCTCCGAGTGTTCGTCCTGTTGCCCGATCGACGTTCCGATCCCGGCAATTCCGAAGCTTCAATGCTGCTAGCGAGACGCAGTCTGTATACGTAACTTACGAATCCGCTTTTGATCGCGACAAGCATGCGCGGGATCGTGCGGGGTGGACCATGGTCCAAGGTCAAGCGAATTCATGATCCCGCTTGATGGCGGCCGGCAGCGAAGTGCAAAAACCAATTGGCCCGCCGTGGGAGAACGGCGGGCCAAAGCTGCGGTTGAACCAGGCCACGGTCGTTGGCCACCCAGCCTCGTGGTCGGAGCTGGCTTAATTGCAGGGTCAGCAACCACCCCGCGACCTATGCAACATGCGGGAGGCTCCGTCCTGGGTCCCCATCTCCCGCATAGCGATCCGATGGTCCTGCATCATCTCACCGTGCATCCGCACTTCGCGGTGTCGCATGCCTTGCATCTGGGCCGTGTCGGACCGAGCCGGCGCCGGCTTCGCCTTGAGCGTCTGTTCAAGGTCGGGCATGCCCGGCGGCATCCCATCGGCGAGAACTGGCCCGGCGCCGACGGCAAGGACGCCAAAGGCTGCGAGCGAAGCGATAATCGCTGCTTTCTTGCGCAAATATGATTCCTTCAAGTCTGAGTTTCAGTGCGACCGGACACATGCCCGGTCGATTCTCGCTCCCCAAGGAGCTTGCCGTTGAGATGGTATCGGCCTGGAGGTGGCAGTATACGTAATTTGCGAAGCTGGCGGTCAGCCTGCAATGTCCGCTTTAGTTCGGCTACTAGCAAAAGCTGGGCGCGGATGACCGAAGACGGCGGCCATCAAAGCCTCCGCCTAGCCCGAGCACTGGGAAGCGACGCCGCCTGCTGCAGTGGCGAACAGCGAAAGGTAAATCGCACGCCGCTTTTGCTTCGGCGCGATCGTGGCAAGGCCCACCGCCGAACCAGCCACTCGGACTGGCCCAGGCTAAATTGTCGGAATAGACGCTCGCTCGGATCGGTGTCGCAGTGATTGAACGCTCGCCTGGCTGATTATTGATCAACTGGCGAGGGCCGCAACCAGCTTAGAAGGGCAATTTTGTCTTCCCAGAGGGGGCGGGCACAAAAGCGATCGGTTCGGGTATTACGGATATTGCCCTCCCGCGCGCCCTTTAAGGGAAGAGCGGCGCTTCGCCTCGGTGGATCTCATCGGGATCGAGAAAAGCGCGTTTGCGTCAGTTTCACGATTGCTCAGGAGGGGCTTCGAAATGACTTTTCTGAGCCGGCGAACTGTCTTGGCGGGCGGAGGCCTCCTGCTGGGGGCGGCATGCACGCGCAGATTTGCGACGCCGGACCAAGCAGGCACGCTGCCCATTCCTCGCCTGTTAGATGCACGCGACCATGGGCAGAGAATTGGACTGAGGGCGCAGGAAGGGGAAACCACTTTCTTCCCAGGGCGGCGGAGCGCCACCATGGGATACAACGGAAGCTATCTCGGCCCGACTCTGCGGGTACATCGCGGGGACGACGTGACGGTGACTGTCAGCAACAATCTGTCTGCTGATACCACGGTTCACTGGCACGGGCTGCTCGTACCGGGAGAGCTGGACGGCAGCCCCCACCAGACCATTAGTCCAGGCGAGACTTGGCGTCCGACGCTGCCGATCCGTCAGCCGGCGGCCACTCTCTTTTATCATTCGCATGCACACGGCCGAACGGCGGAGCAGGTCTATGCAGGCCTAGCGGGATTGCTCTTCGTCACCGACGAGGAAGAGCAAGGTCTCGGTTTGCCTTCGGATTACGGCGTCGACGATCTACCAATCTTGATCCAGGATCGGCAGTTCGTGGATGGCCGTCTGGTGTTACCGGCGGGCATGATGGTGGCGCTGGACGGGAGGCGGGGCAACGTTATTCTCGTAAACGGCGCGTACAACCCGCGAGCAGACGTTCCCAGAAGCTTAGTGCGGCTGCGGCTCGTAAATGGTTCGAATGCCCGGACTTACGATCTTTCGTTCAGCGACGGACGAGCCTTTTATTGGATCGGCACCGAGGGCGGCCTTTTGGAAAAGTCCGTTGAATTGCAGTCCCTCACTCTGGCCTCCGGTCAGCGGGCTGAGATCTTGGTGGACTTCAGCGATGGCAAACCGGTCTCGTTGGTATCGGCTCCGGACCAAAGCACCCTCAGGATGCATGGCATGGGCATGATGCATCGGCACGAGGCTAGCGAAAACAACGCAGGGGATGAAACTGTCCTCACATTTTCACCGCGCTTGGCATCGAGTAAGCGAGGTAGCACCACGCTTCCGCTCCTCCTGGCGTCCCGCGCGGTGCCAGATCCGGCGACGGTCGTCGCACGGCGACGTCTGGTGCTCAACATGAGGCTGGAAGGTATGATGGATAGCGACGAAGAGCCGCTAACGATCAACCACAGGCGATTCGATATTGATCGCATCGATGAGGAAGTCGAGCTTGGCGCCGTCGAGATATGGAAAGTCTCCGGGCAGAAAATGGCCCATCCCTTCCACATTCATGGAGTGCACTTCGACGTGCTACGTCGCGATGGCGAGGAACCAGATCTTCTTGATCAGGGGCCACGTGACACCATCGTCGTGGACGAACCGGTCGAGTTATTAATCCGCTTCGACCAGCCTGCTTCAAAAGCGCCCTTCCTGTTCCATTGCCATATCCTGGAGCACGAGGACGAAGGCATGATGGGTCAGTTTTCCGTGACGTAGTGGGAACAACTCAAGAAGCGAAATCCTGCATATGCCAATAAGGGGGCAATGCTCGACGTGTGACTTCGAACTCCACTCTCGTTTTTGTTCCCTTTTCGGGCTTGGGCCAGAACGTTTCGCACATCTCGATCGAAGGCATTCGATCATCCCGGACACTTGTGCATCACATGACGAACCCTGCGGTTCGTCACGGCCACCAGGCGCCGCGGGCCGCGCTCTATAATGACCATACGCTTGTCGGGCCGTCCCGCGGCCGCTGTCAGTACTCGCGGCAATGAGTAATAGATGGTATCGCCGCGTTCATACCACTTTCCTCCGCCAAGCGGCGTCTGGTCAGGCAATCGGATTTCGCTGTAAGATCCGTTGCGATTAAGAACCCAGGCCATCCCCGACTTACAGCCGGATCGGCCATCAAATGACCAGACACCCGCGAGCTTGGTGGTCGAGGTATCTTCCCTTGCGGGAACGACCCTGGCCGGCGAAGGTAGCGTTGGCACAGTGAGCGCGGCGAAAATCGCCCAGATGGAACACGACCACCGTGTGAAAGTGAGCAGCCGGCATCGATATAACCCGTTAAGCGCGATCGTCATACTGTTCCCTTCCGATCCACACTCACTCCGCTGCGAGCTTCGTTGGTTGCCCTGGGCAGACTATGCCGACCATCTGCCGGTGGTAATGCGTATTTGTCGCTAGACAGAAGAGACGCCTGCGATGGCATCTGATCGCAGATCGCCCAGGACAAGGCAGCCGGCGCAGAACTTGGGATGACGGTGATCGTCTCATGCGCAGTGCAAGCGAGCAACCACATGAGCGGTAACGGGGGTGACGAGTTCGCTTCCGGACGAGGAAAAGGTGACCAGGTGACCTTCATTCTATCCCGACATGTTGGTTTGGACGCTCAAGCCGGGTGCCGAGGCGGAGGCATATAGGCCCGCCCGATGTACTAATCGCAAGCGACCGGTTTTCGGTTCTGATGCTCTTGCGCCCCAGTCAACCGACCGATCGCCATTCGTATATATCACAATTTCGCGGGTCGTTCCCCCCAGATAGGGTCAGAGCAGGTTCGAGTCGTGGAGGGGACGCCAGGCCGAAATGCCGGTTGTTCCCGCTGTCCTAGCCGCCACGAATTCGATGGAGATCCAAGGCAAGAGGAGCATTTGATATCAGCCGCTTCAGCATTTCCAGCTCTGGCGCAGGCGTCCCCCCGACCGCAGTCCGGGATTGTCGCCTGTATCGATTGCTCCGATCATGATGCGTGGATCTACTCACACGCTCGTGCGCTCGCGACAACGCTCGACGTCCCTATTACCCTGCTACAAGTACTTGACGGCGAGGGCTCGACGCGCTCTCGTCCAGACCCGATTGAATGTAACCTCCGGCGGCGCGAAGCCCTGCGCGCCCTCGATCGATGCGCCGCCGCGACCAGCGCACCTCCAACCAAAACCTCCATCGAATTGGCCGAAGGCCAAACCGCGGAGGAAATTTGCCGCTTTGTCCGAGAGTGCGACGACGGCATGGTCGTACTGGGAAGACGAGGCAGGCAAGAGGCCGGTCGCCCGGGCATGGGGGCAACCGTGCACAAGGTGCTCATGCAGACGCCAGCCCCGGTCCTGCTCGTACCGGTAGAGGCCCCGCTTCCGGCAGCGCCCTACAGAAGGGTTGTGGTGCCGCTTGACGGCTCTCGTTGGGCTGAGAGCGTGCTGCCCCTAGCTGTGCGTCTTGCGAAGGCCTCGGAAGCGGAACTCCTGCTCGTCCATGTCGTCCCTACGCCCGAGATGATCGAGGCACGGCCCCTGGAAGTCGAGGACAAGAAGCTTCAACAAGCCCTTATAGAGCGAAATGAGCAAGCAGCACGCAGCTACCTGGATCGAACGAAATCCAACCTCTCGGCGTCCGGTCTACGAATGCGTACGATTTCGATCCGTGGCGAGGATGTACGCGAGGTGCTGTGCGATCTTATTCAGCGCGAGAGGGCCGATATTGCCGTCCTGTCCGCGCGCGGCCACAGCCATCGGCATGTTTCCGACGTACCCTATGGAACGGTCGCCTCCTACCTGATGACGCATTGCAATGTACCAATGCTCGTAACGCCTGCGACAATCCGCTCGGGAAAAGCGCAGATCGCCGTAGGGCATAATTGCCTCCGGCTACCCCTCGCCGCCCAAGCCTGATCATGGCCGATATTGAGGGGACCGACCCTATTTCGGGGGCGGCCGACGAGACCGCCACACGCCATCAGCTGACAGGATTGATCGGTCGCTCAGCGCCTCTTCCCATCTGGGCGCATCTCGACGCCATGAAAGACTGGCTGGCTCGAGCCCGCCAGGCAGCCACGCAAGCCGACCAGCGCGGCAGCGCCGCAGCCGAATGGCTACTCGACAACGACTATCAGATCCAGCGCGCGATCCTGCAAATTGGTGAGGGTCTTCCGAAGGCTTTCTACGCGAAACTTCCCGGTCTTGCTGAAGACGGCCTCAGGCGACCACGCGCCCATCAAGTCGCGCAGTCTCTGCTTCTGGCGTCTCACCTGCAAGTCTCACTGTCCTCGGCTGTCGAATTCGTCGTTCGATATCAGAATAAGATGCCGCTCAGCATAGCTGAAACCTGGGCGATTCCTACGATGCTACGTATCGTTTGTCTTGAAATGATCGTTACGGGTTTCACCCAACTTTTTCCTCAAGTCGCTCCCCCTTTTGCACTAACGAACGCCATGGGCAAGGCGCCTGAGGAGATCCGTAGCGCAGCGCATTACATTTCAACCAGCAACGACAAAGATGGCATCGCCGATGCCATCGACGCATTTCTGCTGCCGCTTGTGGGAGGATCATCATGAAGCGACTGGCCGCTTTCGACCTCGACGGAACGCTCGCGCTCAGCAAGCAGCCGCTCGACGATGAAATGGCGGATCTGCTTACCCGCCTGCTCGACGTGACGATGGTAGCGATCATCTCCGGAGGCGACTGGCCGCAATTCGAGAAACAGGTGGTGTCGCGCATGCCCGCCCGGGCGCGGCTCGACAATTTCATCATCCAGCCGACCACGGGCACCAAGCTCTATCGTCACGCCGACGGCCAATGGACGCGTATCTATGCCGATCTGTTCACCGGCGACGAAAGCCAGCGCATCCGCGAAGCACTGACGAAGGCGGTCGAGCAGGCGGGCTATCCAAACGAGAACATCTGGGGCGAGCAGATCGAGGATCGCGGCAGCCAGATCACATTCTCCGCGCTCGGTCAGGAGGCGCCGCTCGAGGCCAAGGACACGTGGGATCCCGATCACGCCAAGCGCAAGAAATTGCAGGCCCTGCTCCAGCCGTTGCTGCCAGGCTTTGCCATCAATATCGGCGGGGCGACATCGATCGACATCACGCGCGAAGGGATAGACAAGGCCTATGGCCTTAAGCGCCTTTCCGAGCAGACCGGCGTCGCGCTCGACGAGATGATCTTCTTCGGTGACGCGATCTTCCCGGGCGGAAATGATTATCCGGCCAAGCACCTCGGGCTGGATACCGTTCGAGTCCGCGACGTTGCCGAAACCAAGTCGGTGGTTGGCGCGATCGCTGCCTGGCTAGTCTAAAAGCGCTACCGCCGATACCTAACCAGTCCCGCTTTCGCGCCCGTACGACCCAGCTTCGCAGCGGTCCCACATTGTGGAGCCGACGGATCGCTTCAATCGTGCCGGAGCTGCTTGACCCCACTACGCCTGGGCGCGTTCTAGGACACTCAGCTGGCCATGTCCGCCATCATCCGACAGCTGGCGGCGCAATCCTTGCAGGTAGCCGAGCAACGCTTGATCCGCTCGCCCACGACGTGGCTCAGGCATTCCCGCGCACATCGTTCGCAGCCGTCAGCGCAGGCGCGACACAGGATGGTATGGAGGGAGGATTCGCGCAGCATCGAGTTGGCGGTCGCCTGGCACAGTTCCGCACAGTCGTTCAGCATGGCGATCAGCGACGCCGTGGCTGACGCGCCGCCTTGCTTCGTCAGCCAGGCGGCGGTCTCCAGGCACATGCGGTGCGAAGCCACGCAATCGTCGATGCAGTCCGTCATCGACATCGCCATCCCTTCCATTCGATGCTGCTGCGCCGCCGCCGGCCCAGCCTGCGTTCCAGCGGCGGCAAGGCCGGCGCCGGCCATCAGCAATTCGCGTCTCTCGATCATCATGCACCTCCCATCTGCTATCCCTTGAGCGCTGCGCCGCGTCCGGCGGCCTCAGCCGTCATAGGCGACCCATCCAACGCCGCAGCACGCGCCTTCTCCCGCGCCGTCCGGGTTTCCTCCCAAGGCCAGTGGCCGTTGATCTCGACCCCAAGCGAGATGCTCAGGAAGGTCCGCACCAGCACAAGCCCGGCCAGCACGATGAGATCGTCGAGCGTCGGGTTGATCACCAGCGACTTGACGATGTCGCCGGCGACCAGAAATTCCAAACCGAGCAGGATGCTGCGGCCGAGCGCCGAGCGGAACGCGCTATAGGCCTCGGTCCGGTCGCCCGCCCTCGCCCGCCGCGCAAACAGAAAGGTTGCGAGCCCCGCGCCGACGAGGATGGTCAGCGTGCCCGCCAGTTCCAGGCCGATCACCGCAAGCCGGAAGAAGGCGCTCAGCCAGTCGGCCTCAATGGTGATCATACCAGCCTCGCTTGCGGATATTGTTGAAGCTGTCGGTGGCGTGACAGGCATAGCATTGGTCGACGCGCGCTTTCGATCCGGCTGCGCGCTGCGAGACCATGCTGAAATGCTCCATGAAGTGACTGGGCGGCGCCTTGTGGCACTCGGCGCACTGCGTCGAATTGACCGACGGATGGCGATAATTGGCGATCTTCCAGCTGTCGGTCTTGTGGCAGCTCGCGCAGTCGGTGCCGAACAGGCCCTGGTGCGGATCGCGGAACGCATGGCAGCTCGCGCAATTGAGCGCGGTCTCGGGGGTCAGGCTTCGAATGTTTGTCGACATGCCCGCCAACGGCTGCCGCCACTTCGCCATGTCGAGCAAGGCGGCGTGATCCATGCGGATGATGCCGCGCTCTCCCTCATGTTCGACGTGGCAGGAGGTGCACTGCGTCGCTTTCGCGTGGAACTGAGTCGACTGCTTCGTCCCGAAATCCGTGCCTGCATGGCAGGTGAGACAGGTCCGGGTTTCGACGCCCTTGCCCGGCGTGTGACAGGCCGTGCATTGGCCGGCGAAGGACTGGTGCGCGCTCGAGAGCGGGCCGGGCGAGACGAGCTGCGCCACCAGGCCGGCATCCCTCGGCGCGTCCGATCGCATCCGGATCGCGACCGCGGCGACCATCACCAGCAGGGCTGCGATGAAGACGGCGTAGGAAAGACGCTGCCAGCTCATAGCCAGCGCAGCCCGTAATAGATCGCCGCGCCGACGTGGAGCGCGAGCAGCGCGAAGATGAGACAGCCCAGCAGGATGTGCAGGAACCGCCATCGCGCGAACAGGGTGTTGGTCGCCTCTTCGGCGCGGATCGCGAATTCGGTATCGGCCAGCGCCGCGGCGATCCCCGCCTTGTCCTGGGGGTGCTGGCCCGCGGGCGCATCCCCGGCGACGAACAGATAGCGCTTCCAGCCCGACAGCGGCGCGGCTGCGGTATCGGCCTGCGTCGGCGCCGCCGGCTCCTCGAGGAAGGCGGCGCGAAGCGAGGCCAGTTCCGACCTGCGTCCGCGCAGCGCCCGACCAAGCTGGGCAAGCAGGTAACGGCCGATGAAGCCGGTGATGACCGTCATCAGCAGGAGGACGGTCAGAAGCAGTCCGACCGGGCTTTCGAGCTTGTGCGCGGCGTGGACCAGACCCAGGATCGGCGCCAGCACGCCGGCATAGATGTGGATGGCGAGCAGGGTCGGCTTGCTGACGAGCCGGGAGAGCGCCTTGTCGACCCAGGCGATGTGCTTGGCCGCGACATAGGGAAGCGTCAGCAGCATCAGCACGAGCGCTGCGATCCCGATGATCCCGCCAGCGAGGCTACCCGGAAAGCGGGGCGACACATGCACGAGATAGCCGAACGGGAACAGCAGCAGGAACGCGACCAGCAGGCCCACGGCAATGTCGCTGCGTTCGCGCATCAGGCTTCGACCACGAGCGGCGTGCCCGTCCCCTTCGCCTGGCACGCGAGCACATAGCCTTGCGCCTTGTCGGCGGGCGCAAGGCCGGATTCGACCTCCATCGTCACTTCGCCCTGCAGCAGCTTGACCACGCAGGCGCCGCATGTGCCCGCACGGCATGCATAGGGGATCTCGACGCCCGCGCCCTCGGCCGCCTCCAGCACGGTCTCGTCCGCGGGCAAGGCCGCCGACACCCCCGACACGGAGAAGGTCACCGTGCTCGGCGCCACCTCGGCGCTCGGGGCCGGCTTATCCGCTGGCGGGGGCGCGGGCTTGACCTCGAGATCCTCGTGGTCGGCCGGCAGCGAGGCCGGACCGAACGCCTCGGTGTGCAGCTGCGCTTCGGGGACGCCGAGTTCGGCCAGCACGCCGCGCATCGCGCCCATCATCGCCGGCGGGCCGCACATATGGATGCGCCGGCTCGCGATCTCCGGCACCGCGGCCAGGATCATCTCGCGCGTGATCGGCCCTTCGGGGCCCATCCAGACGGTGCCGGGCGCGCGCTGCATCGCGGCGACGACATGGAGGTTGGGAAAACGGCGTTCGAGCCGCTCGAGCTCGTCGCGGAACACGAATTCCTCGGTCGACCGTGCGCCGTAGAAGAAGAAGATATCACCCTTCCACGCGGTGTCGGTGAGATAGCGCAGCACCGACATCATCGGGGTGATGCCGACCCCGCCCGCGATCAGCACGATGCTCTGGGCATCCGTTCCCGTGAAGGTGAAGGCGCCGAACGGTCCGCTGACCTTCAGCAGATCGTCGGCGACGACCTTGTCGTGCAGGTATCGCGAGACCACGCCCTGCTCCTCGCGCTTGACCGTCAGTTCGACATAGGCCCGCTGGGTCGGCGAAGAGGCGATCGTGTAGGAACGGCGCGCGGTCTTGCCCGCTTCGGGCTCTACCTCGACCTGCAGGAACTGGCCCGGCAGGAAGTCGAACGGCAGCCGGTCGGCGGCCGGGTCCGCGAGCCGGAAGGTCAGCACGCTCGGCGTCTCTCGCACGATCTGGACCACGCGCAGCTGCCCCGCCCAGCTTTTGGGCTTGCGCAGCGAAGCCCCACCGGGCGCGGCCGCATTGCTCGGCGCGAGCCCGGCGCTGTCGGCAACGGGGGCAGGCGCGGGCGCAACCCTGGTAGCGGGCTGGGCAGCCTTCGGCTCCGGCTTTGTCAATGTCTTGCCGGTGGGGACACCACCGGCGATCGCCCCGATCCGCCGGAGGCGGAAGATCTGCAGCGCGATCAGCGTGGCGCTCACCAGCCCCAGGAACAGCATGAGAAGCAGGTGCGAGGGCGAGATGCCGAACCAGTGATCGGCATGGCCGGGCGCGGCCTGGTCGATGTCGAGCTGATCGCGCAGCCAGGCAAGCCCGACCTCCCGGGGCGGCTGCAAGCCGCCGATCGCGCCCTGCGCGGCGGTGCCGGACCGGAACAGGTCGGTTCCCTCGCGCAGGCGGCGCGCCGCATCGAGCCGGGCCGAGACCGTGGTTGCACGCGCGCCGTCGGCCGAGGCGGCGTTGATCATCGCTAGGCCCGTGCTTACCCGTTCGCCAGCCTGCGCAGCGACCCGCTGCCTTGCCGCTTCGTCGAGCGCGGGAAAGGCGAGCAGTTGCGAGATGAAGCCGGTCCGGCGCGATTCGTGGCCGTGCTCATTCTCCCCTTCCCCATTGATCATGCGATCCATCATGGGGTTCATCATCTTCGCCATGTCCGACGACCCCGACGATGCCGGTGCGGACATGCCCCCGCCGGCCGGCATGCCTGCGCCATGATGCGCGGCATGATCCTCGCCCTCCTGCGCGCCCGCGCCCGCGGACAGGCTGAGAGCGATTGCGCAGCCGAGGCTCAAGCGTCGAAGGCTGATCCGCCTGGACATCCTCATCCCCTTTTTCAGCGCGCTTACATATCCTTCATCGGCATCGCCGAATTGCCCGGCGCGGGATCGGGTGCCGGCGCGGTCTGGTTGCCGGCCCCGGCGCGCATCGCGTCATGGTCCATCGCCTGACGGTGATGCCGCTCCATCTCGGCCTGGTTGCTCATCGCGTCCATCGACGCCGCGT
This sequence comes from Sphingobium olei, assembly GCF_042678845.1. Classification (NCBI taxonomy): domain Bacteria; kingdom Pseudomonadati; phylum Pseudomonadota; class Alphaproteobacteria; order Sphingomonadales; family Sphingobiaceae; genus Sphingobium; species Sphingobium olei. Next base: position 27,608 of record NZ_JBHTLS010000010.1, read on the forward strand.
CTGCAGCGTTGCCGCTGTCGGTCAGGACCGGGGTGGCGGCGACGCTGTTCGCCGCGGGCGGCACCGTCTGGTCGGCCTGGCGGTCGCAGCCCGAAAGCGCGAGCGCCAGCAACAGGCTTCCGCCGACAAGCGGAAGGGCTTTTTTCGCATGGTTGATCATAGCTTGCTCCTTGGCTTGAAAATTGTGTCCGGGCGCCAGGGATGGCGCCCGGACCCGATCATTGCGCGTTGCGCAGGATCTGAAGGCACCGGTCGTGCGAGAGGTTCATCGGGTTGCGCCCCTGCCCCTTCATCTCGCCATGATCATGCGGCGTCTGGAGACCCATATTGCCCTCCATCGCCCGGCAACTCTCGACCTGCGCCGAGGTCGGCCGCGTGGTCACACAGGCGCCCAGAAGCAGCGCCGGCGTGAGGACGGCGATCAAACGCATTTTCGTCATGACAAAACCCCTTTCGCTCGTGATGATCGTTCGTCCTGCGCTGCCTGAAGTTTCTTGTTATGCTGCTGGTCTTTCCGCCGCGCCGTCAGGAAGGCGAGGATCGGGCAATCGGAGACGGGCACTTCGCCCGGGCATTCGTCGGCGAGCATCCGCAGCATGTCGCGGATATCCGACAGGCGCTCGAGCCGGGCTTCGGCGTCAGCGATCTTGGCAAGCGTGATATCGAGCACGGCCTGGGCATGCGCGGTGTCCGACGCCCTGAGCGCCAGCAGCTGCCGGGCCTGTTCGAGTGTGAAACCAAGCTCCTGCGCCGAGCGGATGAAATTGACGCGCTCGAGGTCGGTCGCGTCGTAGAGCCTGTAGCCCGCTGCCGTGCGCGCGGGCTCGCGCAGCAAGCCCATCCGCTCATAATAGCGGATCGTATCCCGCCCCACGCCTGCGGCCGCGGCCAGTTCGCCGATCTTGAAATTGCCCATGTCATCCGCTCGATCATCATGCCGGTTGGACCATGGTCCAGGGTCAAGCGGTTCGCTTTGACCCCGAACGGTCCGTTGCCGCCGCCAGCCCGCTGCCCCGACGTCTCGCGTCAGGGCAGCTTGTGCCGCCGGGCCACCGGCTCGTCAGTTCTTGCGAAGCTCGACGATGTCGTGCTTGGCAGGCGTGCCGTCGGCGACGGACACGTGCGCGAAGTGATCATCGAAGATATGATCGATCGTCACATGGCCGATGAGCTGGCGGTGATAAGTCGGCGCCACGCCTTTGGACGGACCCGGATGGGTCACAACGCGATAGACCTCGAGCTTCTGGCCGACCTCGGCGCCATCGGCCTTGCCGATGCAGACGACCGTGCCGTTGCTGCCCGTGTCAACGATCGAGCCGCGCATGAAGAAGGTATGTCCGATACCCTGAGCGAATGAAGGGACCGCTGCGAGCATCGAGATGCCGGCGAGCGCAACCATGATGGAGTTCTTGATCATCTTGGACTCCTCTGAGAAGTGTTGAACACTGCCGCTCGATCTCTCGAGGGGAAGACTTTGTTTCTTCGCCTTCAGGAGTATGGTCCCTGGTCCAAGCTCGGTATACGTATTGTTCGCAGCGACTGTCGGTTTGAGTAGATCCCCCGGGACCGTCGTTGATTTGTCCGTACCTCGCCAAACGGATGGCACCTGCCGCCTCCTCGGTGGGCGTCGTCCAGCATTGGTTGCAACTGATCTGTCCGGGTGCGCCCACTTGGTTCCGGGCACCTTTTGCAGATGTGGTGGGTTACGCCGTTTCCCCCCAACCGTGAGGGCTCCGCCTTCACGGTGCGTATTACCTAGGGGCAACAAAGGAGACGATGATGAAAAGATCAGGAATGGCGTTCGCTCCCCTCTTACTGCTGGCCGCCGGCCCGGTCCTCGCCCAGGAGGCCATGCACGGCATGGATCATGGCAAGATGGGCCACTCCGACACGGGCATGATGAAACCGACACCCGCCAATCCATACCCGCGTGCCGAAATGGAGATGCATCGTAAGATGATGTCGGCCGTTGGCACCGATGCGACCGAGACCTGGGCCCGCAAGATGATCGAGCATCACCGCGGCGCGATCGCCATGTCACAGATCGTGCTCCGCGAAACGCGCGACGCCAAGGTTCGCGACATGGCCACCAAGAGCTCTGCCGAACAGCGACGCGAAATCGACGAACTGCAAGCCTGGCTGCGTGAGCATGGCAAGCGGACACAGTGACCGAAGCAGGAACTTGAGATTCGAAAGATGAAGAAGCAGGCGATCGCGGCGCTGGCCGCCATCTTCATGGCGACAGCGGCCAGCTCTGCGACGCCGATCCTCGTGCATCGCGATCCCGGCTGTGGCTGCTGCGAAAAGTGGGCCGCGCAGATCCGCGCACAGTTCAAGCGTTCCGTCACGATCGTCGACGACCGCTCGCGATCTTCCTTCCAGCGCTCGCATGGTGTGCCGCTGCGTCTCGCCTCCTGCCACACCGCCGTGATCGACGGCATGGTGTTCGAGGGGCATGTGCCCATCAATGACATCAAGCGGGTTCTGGCAGTGCGCCCGCGCGGGGTGGCTGGCCTTGCCGTTGCGGGAATGCCTTTGGGATCACCGGGCATGGAGATCCCCAGTCAGCCGGCACAGTCCTATCAGGTGGTAGCATTCGGCCCGTCTGGCCAGCGCGTGTTCGCAAGGCACTGAGGGGAAAGCTCCATTTGTAACTTCGGTTCCAGCGCGCTAGAATAGTCGTTCGTGAAACGCCTGCTCGCGCTTCTGCTCGTCATCGGAGCGCTGTCCGGTCTCTTCGGAGCCCAGATGGCGGCCGCGCACAGCGTGCCTGAGGCGGCAGGCGCGCCGCTGGCCAAGGGCATGGATGCGGACTGCATGGCGATGATGGCCAAGCAGCATCCTGCGCCCAGCGAAAAGCCTTGCAAGGGCCTGACGCTCGATTGCATCGCCGCGATGGGGTGCGTGATCCCGCTGGTCGCAGCTGACCTGACAGGCGGCATTGCGCCTGCGCGTCTCTACGACGCGCCCAGCTTCTGGACGACCGATACGATATTGACCGGCAAGGCGGTTGTGCCCGAGCCGGATCCTCCCACCAGCCTTGCCTGATTGAACGAGCACGGGCTGCGCGCATCGATCGATGCGCGCAGCCCGGTTTCCTTCTTTTCAGTCAAAGGTTTTCGTGATGACCAAAATACTTCCGGCCGCCCTTGTGGCGGCCCTCGGTCTCGCCGCGCCTGCGCTTGCAGCCGACGCGAGCCGCACGCCGCAGGGCCATTGGGAATGGCGGGCGGCGCCGCAATATGGTCCGCGGGCGACCGGCCCTGCGCGTGTCCGCATATGGGTGCCCGAGAGCCGGGACATCGCCAGCTGCGATTGCGCGATGATGCAGGCAAGCGCCGCCGACTGCATGCGCGGCGCAGTCAGGTCGGACAAGGGCTAAACCCACTCCGGAGCGGCGCGTCACATGTTGGCGCGCCGCCTCTGTCATGAGGGGATGATATCCATGATCATGATGCCGAGGCGCGCTATGCGACGCCTGTTGCTCTCTCTCGGTGCGACGCTTGCGAGCGCCTGGGCCGTGCCGGTGTCGGCCGGCCCGCTCACCTACGAGCAGGCACTGAGGCTCGCTGCCGCCAATGCGCCAAGCCTCAAGGCGCGCGCGGCGGCGACAGCTGGCGCCCGCTCCTCGGCGGTCGCGGCCGATCGCCTGCCCGATCCGACGCTCGACCTGGGCCTGCAGAACTTCCCGGTGAGCGGCCCCAATGCCGGCAGCTTCACGCGCGACGATTTCACCATGGCGACGATCGGGTTCAGCCAGGCCTTCCCCAATCTCGCCAAGCGCCATGCACGCGCCGCGCGCGCCGCGGCCGATATCGGTGTCGCCGAGGCGGGCGAGCTGGTCGAAGGCCGCAACGTGCGGCTCGAGACCGCGCTCGCATGGATCGATCTCTATTATGGCGAACGCCGGCTCCGGCAGCTCGACCTGCTCGATGCCAGTCTCGACGACCTGCAGAAGACCGTGACCGCACGCCTGGCGTCGGGCAGCGCGCGCCCGAGCCAGGCGCTCGAGCCCGACCAGCTCCGCGCCGCCATCGCCGATCGCCGCGCCGAGATGGCTGCGGTGGTGGCGCAGGCGCGGGCCCGGCTCGCGCGCTATACCGGCGACCCCGACCCGCAGGCGACGGGCGACCCGCCGATACTCGATGTCGATCCGATCCGGCTGCGGGCCGGGATCGATGCGCTTCCCGCCGTGCGCGCGCAGGACGCGCGGATCGCAGTCGCCGAAGCGGACGTGCGCCTCGCGCGCGCCGACAAGCGCTCCGACTGGAAGGTCGGCGTCACCTATGGCCGGCGCGATCCCATGTACGGCGACATGGCCTCGGTCGGCGTGTCGATCGACCTGCCAATGTTCGCCGGCAAGCGCCAGAATCCCAGGATCGCTGCCAGCGAGAGCCTTGTGCAAGGGGGTCGGTTCGACCGCGAGGCGATCCGCCGCGAGCTGGTGGCGCAACTCGACGCCGATCTCGCAGACCATGCCATGCATCTCTCCCGGTTGCGCAATGCCCGCGAGACGCTGGTGCCCCTCGCCAGGCGCCGCGCCGAACTCGACCGCGACAGCTATGCCGCGGGCAAGCTCGACCTGGGAACCGCGCTGCTCTCGACCCTGGCGCTCGCCGAGGCCGAGGTCGAAACGCTCAACCGCGAGGCCGATGTCGCGCGCGACGCGGTCCGTATCAACATCACTTATGGGGAGGAGCGGCCATGACGCTCAAGTCGGACACAGTGCGCTGGGGCGCATCGATCCTTGTCGTCGCGCTGGCCGCCGGTGGCGCGGGCTATTGGGCGGGCCACAGGTCGCCGCAACCGCAGGCCGCCGCGTCCGGCGAGGCGGGCACAGGCTCGGGCAAGGTGCTCTACTGGTACGACCCGATGTTTCCCAACCAGAAGTTCGACAAGCCCGGCAAGTCGCCGTTCATGGATATGCAGCTTGTGCCCAGATATGCCGACGGCGAAAGTGCCGGCGCGGCGCCCGGGGTGACGGTCGATCCCTCCGCGCGCCAGAGCCTCGGCCTGCGCGTGGCCGAGGCCCGCATGGGCAGCCTTGCGAGCACGCTGGAAGTCACCGGCACGGTCGATTTCAACCAGCGCGACATCGCGATCATCCAGGCGCGCTCGGGCGGGTTCGTAAGCCGTGTCTATGCCCGCGCGCCGGGTGACGTGGTCCGCGCCGGCGCCCCGATCGTCGACCTGCTGCTGCCCGAGTGGGGCGGCGCGCAGACCGAGTTCCTGAGCGTCAAGCGGCTCGGCAAGCCCGATCTCACCGCCGCCGCGCGCCAGCGCCTGCGCTTGATGGGCATGTCCGACGGCCTCATCGCCAGCGTCGAGCGGAGCGGCCGGCCGGGCGGCACGGTGACGATCACGACGCCGATCTCCGGGGTGATCCAGACGCTCGACGCCCGGGCCGGCGTGACGCTCGGCATGGGCCAGACGCTCGCCCAGGTGAACGGCCTCGGCACCGTCTGGCTCAACGCCGCGGTGCCCGAGGCGCGGGCGGGCGAAGTCCGCATCGGCCAGAGCGCCAGCGCAACCCTGACCGGCTTTCCGGGCGAGAGCTTCGCCGGCCGGGTGATCGCGATCCTGCCGACGACGCAGGCCGACAGCCGGACGCTCACCGTCCGGATCGAGCTGCCCAACCGTGGCGGCCGGTTGCGGCCCGGCATGTTCGCGAGCGTGGCGCTCGGGGGCAATGCCCGATCCGCCCTGCTGGTGCCGAGCGAAGCGGTGATCCGCACCGGCAAGCGAACGCTCGTCATGCTCGCGGCTGGCGACGGGCGCTACCATCCCGCCGAGGTCCGGATCGGCCGCGATGCGGGCGGCCAGACCGAAGTGCTCGCGGGCCTCGCCCCCGGCCAGAAGGTCGTTGCCTCCGGCCAGTTCCTGATCGATTCGGAAGCGAGCCTTTCGGGAATCGAGGCGCGGCCCATCGGCGGCGGTGCGCCGGCGAATGCCACCAAGCCCGCATCCAGGCCCGCGCTCTACGAAACCGTCGGAAGGATCGAGCGGATTGCTCCCGGTTCGGTGACGCTCAGCCACGAGCCGGTCCCCGCGCTCGGCTGGCCGGCGATGACGATGACCTTCGCGCTGCCCGATCCCGGCATCGTACGCGGCTTCAAGACGGGGGACCACGTGCGCTTCGGCTTCGACCAGCCACCGGCGGGGCCGACCGTGCGGCGCATGACCAAGGTGGCGGGCCAGTGATCGCCCATCTCATCCGCTGGTCGGTGAGGAACCGCTTCTTCGTCGTGCTCGGCATGCTCGCGCTGGTCGGCGCGGGCCTGTGGGCGGTGCGCTCGACCCCGATCGACGCGCTGCCCGATCTTTCCGACGTGCAGGTCGTGATCCGCACTTCCTATCCGGGTCAGGCGCCGCAGATCGTCGAGAACCAGATCACCTATCCGCTCACCACCACCATGCTGTCGGTGCCCGGCGCCAAGACGGTGCGCGGCTATTCCTTCTTCGGCGACAGCTTCGTCTATGTGATCTTCGAGGACGGCACCGATCTCTACTGGGCGCGCAGCCGCGTGCTCGAATATCTCAACCAGGTCCAGGGTCGGTTGCCGGCCAGCGCCCGCAGCGCGCTCGGGCCGGACGCGACCGGGGTCGGCTGGGTCTATGAATATGCGCTGGTCGACCGCACCGGCCGGCACGATCTCTCGCAGCTTCGCGGGTTGCAGGACTGGTTCCTGCGCTACGAGCTGAAGACCGTGACCGGCGTGGCCGAAGTCGCCAGCATCGGCGGCATGGTCAAGCAGTACCAGGTGCTGCTCGATCCGGTGAAGCTCGCGGCCTACGGCGTAACCCACGCCCAGGCAGTGCAGGCGATCAGCCAAGCCAATCAGGAAGCCGGCGGCTCGGTGCTGGAAATGGCCGAGGCCGAATATATGGTCCGCGCCTCGGGCTATCTGAAAACGCTCGACGATTTCCGGGCAATCCCGCTCAAGACTGCGGCGGGCGGCGTGCCCGTCCGGCTCGGCGATGTCGCCACGATCCAGGTCGGCCCCGAGATGCGGCGCGGCATCGCCGAACTGAACGGCGAAGGCGAGGTCGCCGGCGGCGTCGTTATTCTTCGGTCAGGCAAGAACGCCCGTGAGACCATCGCGGCGGTCAAGGACAAGCTCGCCGATCTCAGGAAAAGCCTGCCGCCGGGCGTCGAGGTGGTCACGGTCTATGACCGCTCGCAGCTGATCGATCGCGCGGTCGAGAACCTCACCCGCAAGCTGGTCGAGGAGTTCATCGTCGTCGCATTGGTCTGCGCCCTGTTCCTCTGGCACGTCCGCTCGGCGCTGGTCGCGATCCTGACCTTGCCGCTCGGTGTGCTGGCCGCGTTCGTCGTAATGCGGTTCCAGGGGGTGAACGCCAACATCATGTCGCTGGGCGGCATCGCCATCGCCATCGGCGCGATGGTGGATGCGGCGGTCGTCATGATCGAGAACGCCCACAAGAGGATCGAACGCTGGGAGCAGGATCACCCGGACAGACATCTCGATGGCGAGATGCGCTGGATCGTCGTCACCGAGGCGGCGGCCGAGGTCGGGCCGGCGCTGTTCTTCAGCCTGCTGATCATCACGCTGTCGTTCATTCCGGTCTTCACCCTGGAGGCGCAGGAAGGCCGGCTGTTCGCGCCGCTCGCCTTCACCAAGACCTATGCGATGGGCGCGGCCGCGATCCTGTCGGTGACCCTGGTACCGATCCTGATGGGCTGGCTGATCCGGGGCCGCATTCCGGCCGAGCAGGCCAATCCGGTCAATCGCTGGCTCACCAATATCTACCGGCCCGCGATCGACTGGACGATGAAGCGGCCCAAGGCAGTGCTGCTGATCGCGGCTCTGGTGTTCGCCACCACGGCCTGGCCGCTCAGCCGGCTCGGCGGCGAGTTCATGCCCAATCTCGACGAGGGCGACCTGCTCTACATGCCCTCGGCGCTGCCGGGCCTCTCGGCCGCCAAGGCGAGTGAGCTGCTCCAGCAGACCGACCGCCTGATCAAGACCGTGCCCGAAGTCGAAAGCGTGTTCGGCAAGGCCGGCCGCGCCGAGACCGCGACCGATCCCGCGCCGCTCGAAATGTTCGAGACGACGATCCAGTTCAAGCCCCGCGACCAGTGGCGGTCGGGCATGACGCCCGAACGCCTTGTCGACGAGCTCGATCGCCGGGTGAAGCTTCCGGGTCTCGCCAATATCTGGGTGCCGCCGATCCGCAACCGCATCGACATGCTCGCGACGGGCATCAAGAGCCCGATCGGGGTCAAGGTGTCGGGCAGTGACCTCGCCGAGCTCGACCGCATCGCGCATGATGTCGAGACCGTGGCCAGGAGCGTGCCCGGCGTCAGCTCGGCGCTCGCCGAGCGGCTGACCGGCGGACGCTATGTCGATGTCGACATAGACCGCGCCGCCGCCGCGCGGTTCGGGCTCAACATCGCCGACGTCCAGGCCATCGTCTCCGGCGCGATCGGCGGCGAGACGATCGGCGAGACGGTCGAGGGCCTCGCCCGCTATCCGATCAGCGTGCGCTATCCGCGCGAATTGCGCGACAGCCTCGAAAGGCTGCGGGCGCTACCGATCCTGACGCCCGCGGGCCAGCAGATCACCTTGGGCACCGTGGCAAACGTCTCGATCGCCGAGGGACCGCCGATGCTCAAGACCGAGAATGCCCGGCCTTCGACCTGGGTCTACGTCGATGTGCGCGGGCGCGATCTTGCCTCGGTGGTCGGCGATCTGCAGCGTGCGGTGGCGAAACAGGTCAGGCTCTCGCCTGGGGTCAGCATCGCTTACTCTGGCCAGTTCGAATATCTCGAGCGCGCGGTCGACCGCTTGAAGCTGGTCGTGCCCGCGACGCTGCTGATCATCTTCGTGCTGCTCTACCTCATCTTCGGCCGCTTCGACGAGGCGGCGCTGATCATGGGGACGCTGCCGTTCGCGCTGACCGGCGGCATCTGGACGCTTTATCTGCTGGGGTTCAACCAGTCGGTCGCCACCGGGGTCGGGTTCATCGCGCTCGCCGGCGTCTCCGCCGAGTTCGGGGTGGTGATGCTGATCTATCTCAAGAACGCGCTGGCCGAGCGCGGCGCACATCCGGACGCTGCCGAGGTCGAGGCCGCCGTGCGCGAAGGCGCGCTGCTGCGCGTCCGTCCCAAGGCGATGACGGTGGCGGTGATCCTGGCCGGCCTGCTGCCGATCCTGCTGGGATCAGGCGCGGGTTCGGAGGTCATGAGCCGGATTGCCGCGCCGATGATCGGCGGCATGCTGACCGCGCCCTTGCTCTCAATGTTCGTCCTGCCCGCCGCCTACCTGCTGTTGCGCCGGCCCAAGACCGATCCCATCCCTCAACCCGTTTCATCATGAAGGAGAAGACGATGAACCATGCACGACTGACCATTGCCCTCGGCCTCGCCGCCCTGACTGCCGCGTGCGGCAAGAAGGCGGAGGCCCCCGTTGCGACTGAGACCAACGAGGCGGCGCCCGCCGCGACCATGAGCGGCGACATGGGCAACATGTCGATGGCGCCTGACGCGAACGCCGCGATCAAGGCCAAGGGCCATGGCACCGTCACCGCGATCGACAAGGCGGCAGGCACGATCACGCTCGATCATGGTCCGATCCCGGAGGCCAAGTGGCCCGCGATGACGATGGCGTTCAAGGCCGCGCCGTCGATCACCGATGCGGTCAAGGTCGGCGACAAGGTCGATTTCGACCTCTCGCTCAAGGGCAGCGATGGCGAGGTCACCGCGATCGCAAAGCAGTGATCCGCTAAGTTCGACCGGAAAAAGCTGGTTGCGTCGCCGCTCCCGGGCGGCGACGCCCGTGCCGGCCGTCTGCCTGGCTGTGCGCCCGGTCGACGGTTGCGACCGGCAACGCCCAATGCCAGCGGCGTTTCCCTGCGCGATCACCGACAATTTGAGCACGCTTCGCGGATCGCACATTGAACGTGCAAGCCGCCCTTGCTCGCGATAGCCTGAACGGCAAGGAGCCCAGTTTAGATGACCCAGCCAGTATGACCTTGTTACCCGCGACACATCATGATCTCGTGAGCGAGCTTGTCCGTCGTTGGCGAGACGATCCCGGCGCCACCTATCGCTCCTGGTTTCTGTGGGACGAACGGCTGAAAAACTTCCGCTCCATCCGTCGCGGGCTGCAGCAGGTGGTCGCAGAAATCGAAAGTGGGCGGTTCGGCGTCGCCTATCGCGGCTCGTCACTGGAAACGGTTGTCCACTCGATCGCCGAACAGCGGCAGATCTTCAAGGGCGCCGACCATGCCTGGCTGTGGAAGCCCAAGCTGCGCATTCCAGACATCTACGAAAGCCCGGACAACCAGCGGGCGTTCGGTCGCCTGCTCGACAATTGCTCGTGCTGCGATACCGCCGAGGAGATCATCAGCCACATCCGCAGCATAGACGCGCTCAAGATCAAGGGGCTGGGGCCGGCGGCGGCCAACCTGCTCTATTTCCTTCACCCGACGCTGGTGCCGCCCTTCAATACCGCGATCGTCAAGGGCTACAATGCCGTCACCGGCGCCAAGGTGAAGCTCGGGTCATGGGATCATTTTCTCGCCATGCGCGCCGGCATCCTCGACCTCAACGACCGTTACCGCGAGTTGCTCTCCAACGATCTCGGCGCGATCGGCGGACTGTTGTTCGACATTGGCTCGGGCCGCTATCCCGCGCCACCGCTGGAGGATGACGCAACGGCGGCCGACGACTGGCTCGGCAGATTGGAACATGCCAGAGCGGAGGCAAGCCGGCTCGACAAGACAGCCGCCGCGCAGGGCGAAACCGATCGCACGCACGCCGAAATCCAGGCCTGGCTGCGCGACCTCGGCCATGCCCTCGGTTACGATGTGTGGATCGCCGCCAATGACCGCGGTCGACTTCACGCTGGCTGCCCGCTTGGACAGGGATGCCTCGAGCGCCTTCCAGACGCCATTGCGACCTCTCCCGGAGCGGACTCGATCCGCCTCATCGACGTGTTGTGGCTGGCGAAGGGTGGCGACGGCGTCGCCGCCGCGTTCGAGGTTGAACATTCGACCTCGATCTACTCGGGGATCGTGCGCATGCTCGATCTGGCGCTGTCGGGGAGCGATCTGCACGCTGCCGCCGGGCTATTCCTGGTCGCACCGAATGCGCGCGAGCAGGACGTTCGCGCGCAACTCCGTCGCCCGGCTTTCAGCCGTATTGCCGATCTCGACTTCGCCTATCTGCCCTATGGCGAGCTGGAGAGAAACAGGGACGCGATCGCTCGTTTTGGAACGGGATTGAAGGCCATCAAGGCGATCTCAAGCCCCCTTCCCTGAAACACGGACCATTGTGCCGCTGCTGGCAAGGGCCACCGGCCAGCTCCATAAGCTCATGCCGGTCCGATGAGGTTGCTTGGGGAGCGACGCCCTCCTGCAATCGAGTCGACCAGCGACCCCATCAGCCGATCTTCGCCATCAGCCTGCCCGCTGCGCCCTGCTCTGCAGCAAGGTTGCGATTATAGGCGAGTGGCATTCGCGGTGACTTCCACCGCAATGCATCCATGATCCCAGCCAGATCCTCTCCGCTCGCAAACAGATCCTGGTTCAGCCCGATCCGCGTCGAGTGCGCGCTGATGCCCTTGAGCAGCCGCGCCAGATCCTCGGCTGTGAGGTCGGGCAGAGCGCCACGATCGAACGCGCGCTGGATGATCGAGCGGAAGATCGGCCCGATCGAACCCGGGTGCAGCGCGACGGTGCCGATGTCATATTCGACCCGCGCCTTCACCGCAGGCCTGGGCAGCGTCTTGCGCAGATCCCAGGTCTCCCGCCCCGAGATGCTGTCGATCGGCCGACCGCGCACGGCGGCGCGCGCCTTGTAGCGCCGCACCTGCACCCGCCGGAACAGCGGCCCCGCCGTGATCCCGGCCGCTTCGGTCCAGGCCGCGATCGCCGACACGGTACGCGGGCTGAGATAGGCGGTTGCCCCCTCCCCGTCTTGATCGCCCTTGCTGCGCAGGATCTGCAGCAGCCGCGCCTCGGGATCGATCGCCTCTTCGATATGCTCGATGGCCACGGCTACCAACTCGGACGCACGCAGGCCGGTGTCATAGGCGGCAGACAGCAGCGCGCGATCGCGCAGCCCCGGCAGATCGTTTCCGCAGCTCTCGAGCAGCGCCCGGACGTTGAGACCACGCGCCTTGTCGCGTTCCACGTCGCGCACCGGCCCCTTGAACCGCAGCGGCCTTGCCTGCTTCTGCGCTGCGCCCTTCTCACGGCGCACCGCTTGCAGCCGCAGCTTCACCAGCGGCGCGGGGGTTGGGTCCTTGAGTTCGAGCAACTGATGGATCTTGGCGATCGACGCCTTGTAGCGGGATAGCGAGGCTGGGCGGCTCCCCTTGCCTGCCCGCGAGTCGAGATAGTCGGCCACCGTCTCGGCCGTCGCCGGCAGTGCAATCCGGTTGTTGCGCCTACACCACGCATCGAACGCCTCGACGTCGGACTTGAGCGCACGGATGCTATGGGGCGATGAAGCGGCCTGATAGGCGGCGATCAGGCCCTCGTTGACGGTGATGCGCTCGCCGGCGCGCATCTGCACGATCGTCCACGCAAGGTCGGCCGGCGCCCTGACGGCCGGCAGGACAGCCTCAGGCGGCGCTACGGGGATTTCTGGCCCTTCCCGGGCGGTTTCGGTGCTCACGACGCGCCTCGCTCCTCAGCCGCGCTTGTAGCCCACCTTATAATGAACGATCAAATCCGCTTATGTGATAACTGCAATTATCGAGTGTCCACTTTCGGGAGGTCACGGATGTAGAAACGAACTGCTGACTTTGGTTTCCCGCCATGGCATTGTCGCCATCCTATGACGCGGACAGACAACCTGCGCGCCGACGACAGCCTGCTCCTGCTCGGGCGCCTCGATGGCCGATTGCACGGTAGTCCATGCGCCGACATCTTTCTCGCGCGCTCGCGCCTGGAAGGCGCCACCGTCCTGGCCGGCCTCGCCGGCGTGCCGATCGCGGTGCGCGACCTGCAGGACTGGATCGCCGGCCGCACACCCCCTCCCCGCGCTTCCGAAGGCCTCAACGATCCGATCTCGGTTGCCGCCGTCTTCCACCTTGCGCTCAGCCGCGACGAGGATCTCAAGGATTCGCTCGGCCGCGCCACGCTCAACGTGCTCCGTACGGTACTCGATGACCGCACCGAGGCGAAGGTTTATGCGGCCGAAGACTTGGCGCACTTCGGGCCCATGTGGCGACAGCTGCGAACCGTGGCGGACGCCCCCTTCCCTTCCGGTGACCTCCTCTCTGTCGCCAACCGCATTTTCCAGCTGTTCGCGCTGACCGAACCAGCGGCACCAGGCAGCTGGGATGTCGTCAGCGTCGATGGTCGCGCTCTCGAGCTGCCTCCCCGTGGACGCGATCGAAACTGGCTGATCGCCGCCGCCGTACCGCGGATGCTGTGCCGCGCTGGCTTCACGACCCGCGTGATCCCCTCGTTCATCCTGATGTCCAAGTTTCTGCCCCCCTCCCCCGCCGATCTGGCAGAGACCTTGGCCCAGGCGATCGGTCGGACGGCGCATGCTGGCTTGCGCGACCTCGACGCGATCGAGCGTGCGGCGTCGCGCATCCAGACCGATCTGGCCGTCACGAAGCGGAGCAAGGCCCCTCTCCTTGCCCGCCTGCAGCTTGCCTATCCGGGCCTTCAGCCGGCCGCTGTCGCGCGCCTGTTGAAGGTCACCCCGCAAGGCGCGCGCAAGCTACTCGCCTCACTTGCTCATCCCTCTTGAACCACAGACACCGTGCAATCCAAGCCACAGAACCCTCCGTCCCGGCATCACTTCATCCCGCAGTTCCTCCTCGACCAGTGGAAGGATGGCGACACCCTGCTGCGCTATCGGCGCAATCGGATCGGGGAGATCGAGAGCAGTCCTGCATCACCCAAGAGCGTCTGCTTCGAGCGGGACCTGTACAAGACGATCGGGTTCCCGCCCGAGCATGCCCAGCAGATGGAAACCCTGTTCATGCAGGTGATCGATGACGCTGCGGCCAAGGTTCACGCGCTGCTCCTCGACGGCAAGGTCAACTCGCTCAGCGACGCGCAATGCTCGGATTGGGGCCGGTTCGTCATGTCGCTGTGGTTCCGGACACCGCTGGATATGCGCGGCATGAAGGACGCCGTCGGCGCTCTCGCAAGCGCAGAGGCCGCGAAGTCCGTGCTGCGCGGCGAAGATGGGGCGCTGCCGCCCGAGGCCGTGAGCGCGCTTCAGATGGAAGTCCTGCGCTTGGTCATCGACGACGCGGATCGCGGACGAGCGTTCATCAACATGGACTGGCGCATAATCAAGACGAACAATCGCCGGGAATTGTTCGTCTCCGATTGGCCGCTCGACGTGCCGGTCAGCTTCGCCTGGCTTGGTAGTGCCTCGTCCTATGTCACTCTTCCGATCGGACCGGAGACCCTCTTCGTTGCTGCCGGGTCCACTACGCTGGCAAATCGGATCGTGAGCCTACCCGAGCGAGAACTGATCACGCGGCAGAACCGGTCGACCGTGGGACATGCCCAGGCGTTCGTAGGCGCGAGGACGCGTCAAGCCGGCGACTTCATCCGCGCGAACTTCGGCCTGCGAAGCCGCCACTCCGTGACGCAGAGCACCGCCGACAAATATAAGCGGGACGCCATATAAGGCGGCGACCTCGCCAGACGCCGCGCTCCATCACCCTACGACAGCAGCCCCTCGATCGCCTTCAAAAGCTCGGCGGGCGACGCCTCAGCCTTCGGCGGCACCTTGATCGTCAGCCCCCCTCCCCGCGCCTTCGTATAGCGCAGGATGACCTTGCCCCCCTTGCCGGTGATCTCCTTCTCGGCGGCAGCCTTCACGGCTGGCGCGACAGTCGCCTTCACGAGCCGCTTCGCGACTTCCGGCCCGCTCAGCTTCAAGCCTTTCTGGCTGCGCTCTTCCTCGATGCGTTCAGCCTCTTCGCGCATCTTCGCCAGCGCCTTCGGATCTCCGGTAAGCGGCTTGATGTCACGCGCGACGCGTACCGTGATGTCGTGCGTATCGGAGAACGCCGCGACAACTGGTTCGGGCAAGCGCGCAACGTCGAGAAGCCGGCTCAGCCACGACTTGGAAAGGTTTAAATGCTCGGCCATCTGCGACTGCGAGCCCTCGTAGAACTCCGCGAGCGCCACCGTATATTCCTTGGCCCGCTCCCAATCCGAGATGTCCTTACGCGAGCGGTTCTCGACATCTGAAACCCGGAACGCCTCCTCGTCCGTGACACTCTGGATCGTCACCAGATACTCGAACTCCGGGTGGTGATGCGCTCGCAGCCATTTCACCGTCCACCAACGGCGGACGCCGGCGATGATCTCGAAGTCGAAGTTCGGGTCATCTTTCAGACGCCGAACGATAGCGGGGATCCGTTGCTTCTTGGCGGAGAGGAAGGAGTCGATGAGATCGCGGCAGCTATCTTCGTTCAAATGATCCAGATCGCGATTGTGCATCCGCCATGGGCGGCACCGCTCCGGATCGACCCACTCCGTCCGGTCGGCGACCGTTTTCCCCGTCGCGATGCGCGCGAGCGTCTGGCTGCGACTTGCCATGATGCCGTCCGCAGGGGTCGCCTTATCGAGGTTCTCCTCGTCGTCGAGCCCCTCTGTGAACATCGAGCCGAAGCCCTTGTTGCCCTTGCTCATCGGCCCGTTTCTCCTTCTCTCTTGCCCTCGCCGACGGGTGCCAACAGGCCAGAGTTGCCACGTGGCAACTGCGCCGCCCCCAGGCGCTTGCACTGACGTTCCTGCCGTGTGCGATCTGACATGGTATTCCTACCTAACATATTGCTTCTATTGGGTTCTTCCACTTTGTTGTCACGTGGCAACTCGGTGATCCGGCTTCGTCTCACTCCCCGATTGCCCGTGCTCGCCGACGTGAGAAATATCGGAGTTGCCACGTGGCAACTCTCCCTAAATTCGGGCCCCTGCCCTGCTCGCCCAGGTGCGCAGAACGTCCTGCTCAATATCCTGGCAAACGTCGCTGAGATGCTTCATGCAGCGGTTGTAGACCTCGTGCGACGTGACGGGCTTGTCGAGTTCGAAAACGGTTTTCATCCTGGAGCTGGCATTGTCGATTTCGGCGCTGGTGACCATCACCGACTGCGTCATTGAGCCACCGAAGACCTGCCGCATCATCGACAGTATCTCCCGGTGCATCGACTTGCTCTCGTCCACGCGGCTGCCGACCAGCCGGATGAAGTTGTAGGCCGGCCTTCCCCGCCCCGCGAGTTGCTCGAGCTGCTTCATCGTCGTTCGCGTCATGTCGATGAAAGATACCGTCGAGGCGAAGTCGACAAGGCTCGGCGGCACCGGAATGACCATGCAGTTAGCGGCCTGGAGCACAGCCATCGACACCATGCCCAATGCCGGCGGCGGGTCCATGATCACGACGTCATAGTCATCGACCACCTCATCAATGGCCTGCGCGATCAGGTCGATGATCTCCATGTTCTGATTTCGCGCCATGTGCCCGGCGATCTCATACTCGAGATTATAAAGTCGCAGGTTCGACGGGATCAGGTGGAGGTTGTGAAAGTGCGTCTTGCGGATAATCTTGCGAACGCCAAGCAGCTCCGGATTGTGAAAATGCCCGTAAAGCGTGTCTTCCTCGTCGAGGTCCACGTCGGGGCGATAGCCGAACATCATGGTTGAAGACGCCTGGCTGTCGCAGTCGATGAACAGGACCCGGTAGCCCTTGATGGCAAAATGCTGGGCGAGATGCAGCGCGATCGTCGACTTGCCGACGCCCCCCTTGAAGTTGCAGACCGAGATGATCGCCGGGGTATCGGTTGGCTCGCGCCAGGGACGCGTTCCAAACACCTCGCGCATATGATCAAGCTCTTCGAGCGTATACTGCAGCCTATGCCCGGAGCCCGTCCGCCCTCGAGCGGGGAGGCGGCCGTCGCGCTCCGCTTCCCGGACAGCAGATGCCGTCCGCCCGACCAGTGCAGCAGCTTTCGAAATCGGGAAGGTCGGACCCTTCTTCTGACCGGTTTCGGGATCAACCGCGCTGTCACGAATGCGCTTGAGGATCGTCAACGACTTTCTGTGGAGCACGTCCAGACCACCTTCGATGAGGTCGTCCGGCTGTGCTAGGGAGGGGTCGGTAGCCATCTCAGTCCGCTTCTGTGGGTTTGATGCGCCATGATAGCCACGTTGGCAGTTTCGAGCAAGGAAATGGCCACCAGACTTACAAGTTGACCGATGATCTCCGAGCCCCTTGCGCATGTGCGCGCTTTCTGGCCAATCGGCGGCGGCTGCGACCGATGATCTCCGTGCCTTTGCGTGTTGCTGCAAAGTCTGGCGCTGGGATTGTGGCGACAAACGGCTACCTGTGGATAACCACCGATGATCTCGGTACTTTGCGATGATCTCGGTGCGTATCAGCGATGATCTCGGTGCGAGCCGACCGATGATCTCAGAGCCCATACCTATTACTAGAATCACCCTATAAAAAACCGATTCGCGAATCGTTTTGATTTTTCGATTTTGGGTGAAGGAGGGCAGGGGGAGGGCGCAGAACGGCACCGACATCATCGGTGTTTCTGCAACTCTCGCGGCCTTTTCCCCTCCCAAACTGCCAACGGGGTTGATTTCACGCCTCAAACCTGTTGAGACATGCCCATCACAGCCCCCGGTCGATTCGGGGGGAAGGGCAGACCATGAATGGGGATCAGCATAGGCCGCTGGGGCATCAGTACGCACTAGCCATGCTCAACGGCGGCGAGGAGAGCGTCCGCAAGCTCGCCACCACCGCCGGCACCCAGCTCACCTTGGACGCATTCCTGCGCGTCCAGGACGAAGAACCGGTTCCTGCCTTCCTCCACTCCGCGCTTTGTGCGATGTCGCTGCCAACCAAGCGGCCCAAGGACGACACTCAGCCCATCGTCCGTGAGGACGGCAAATATGCGCTGGCCATCAATCCCAGGCCAGTGCTTCAGAATGTCGACGGCAAGTCCGTCATGCGAAGCCTTGGTGTGCCTTATGGCGCCTATCCACGCGTTGCCCTGATCTACCTCCTCTCTCAGGCGGTCATGAAGCAATCGCGGGACGTTTATCTTGGCCGCAATTTCACCGAGTGGATGCGCCGCCTTGGCTACCAGACCGTGTCTTATGGACCACGCGGGACGGCCAACCTGATGCGAGAGCAGGTGGATCGGCTGCTGGCGTGCGAGTGGCAGATCCGCTGGGACGGCACCGACACGGAAGACAACGCCTTCGCTGTCCGGGACGTCAAGATTTCCAACGAATATGCCGGTTCGCTCGACAAGAACGGCTCATTCGCGCGCGAAATCCGTATGTCCGAGGCGTTCTACTCGCACCTCATCGACCATGCCGTGCCACTCAATGAGATCGCCATCCGCGAGCTCAAGGGTACGCCAACGGCGCTCGATCTCTACACTTACCTTGCCTACCGACTCCCGCGGATTGGATCCGACAAGGGCCAGGTTATCTCATGGGACCAGCTCGCCAAGCACCTTGGCAACGAGGCCGACAGCAAGCGCTTCCGACAGACCGTCCGCGAAACCATGCAGATCGTGTCGGCGGTCTATCCCAACGCAAATGTCGATCTCTCCGGGCGGAAGGTCATTCTTCATCCGTCACCGGCACCGCTGGAGCGCAAGCTCGTGGGGCCGCACCTTCGACTCGTCGGGGGCGAGGCTCCGAAAACGGCACCGAGATCATCGGTCAAACCGGCCCATGCAGCGAAGTCCGCGCCCGCGAAGGACGATGCGCCGACTCTTCCGTTCCCCGCCGGGTCTCTCTCATACGGCACGCGTGAGGCCGTCTTCCGCCAGATCGCGCTGACCAAGGGCCATCCGTGGTCAGTGGATGACATGGCGGCTGCATTCCGCAAGGGATGCCCCGATTTTAGCCGGCCGCGCACCGATTCAGAGTGGCTGCGGATCTGGGAGAAGTTCGTCGTCGCCTATGCTGAACGCCGCGCGAATCGAAGCGACGACTAACCGATGATCTCCGAGCCGTTCGCGTTGAGGCGAGCGCAGGCTGAATCTGTCTCCAAGTCTCAGACCGACCGAAAAGAGGAAAGGAGGGGCCGAGCGTGTAAGCAGGAGGTAGAATTATGCCGCTTACAGCCAGACGGCCATCGCAGGAGATAGTCGACATTGTCGGGGCCCTGGGCGGCACGTGGAGCGGCAATGTCGCGATGTGCCGCTGTCCCGCACACAGCGATCGCGATCCAAGCTTGTCGATTCGGCAAGGGGATCGCGGCATTCTCGTCACCTGTTTCGCAGGATGCTCGCGCGAAGACGTCCTGCGTGAACTGCGCCTTGTTCGCCCGGGTCGCCATTATCCGCCACCCGCCTTGGCGGACTCGCCGCGGCCGATGAACGTCGAAAGAATCTGGAATGAGGCGGTCGACGTTCCGGGCACCCTTGCCGAGCGCTACCTCCAGTGCCGGAACCTCCTCCCACCACCACGCGATCTTCGCTTCCATCCGCGTTGCCCTTACCTGCCCAAGCCGAAGACGATCTTCGAACCCGCTCTCCTGGTAGCGGTGCGCGAGGGAAACCGTCTGGTCGCAATTCAACGCATATTCCTGAACCCCGACACCGCCCATTACACGCGCAAGGTCATGCTTGGCGCCCCGGGGCACGGCGCTTGGCGGGGCGGGGCAGGGGGCAACACCCTTGCCATCGCCGAGGGCTTTGAGACGGCCGACGCTTTCGCGCGCCTGAGCAACCTCCCGTGCTGGGCTTCACTCGGCGCACGTCGGCTCAACCAGCTCGTCATTCCGCCCACGGTCACAACGCTCCTGGTCGCCGAGGACAACGATTCCGAAGGGCACAGGGCAGCCGAAAGTGCCCAAGCGCATTACGCCCGGTCGGGCCTCATCATCGAACGCGCGCCCCCGCCGCCAATCTACAAGGATTGGGCAAAGGCGCTCGATGCCCGAGCGCAGCAGAGCCGCGTCTAGGCGCGAAGCGCCGGAGGAGAGGGGAGGGGGATCGAAAGGGTGTCGCTGCCGAGGGTGCAGCCCACTCTGGAGACCACACCCATGTCCGATCTCTTCGAAGCGGCCGCCCAGGCTGAGCGCGAGGCCGTGCGCCTCCTTCTACCCCGTCTGCGCTCCGACGAGGCCATTCAGCGTCGTCACCTCAACGACGCGATGACCAAGGCCTTCGGCGGTTCTGATGCCGACGGTCGCTGGACACAACGCGCCAGCTTTGAACTCCTCGAGCATGCCCTTGCCATCCATCTTCAGTCGAGCGCCCAAAAAATTGCGGCGTTCGGCGACGTCCGCGCGCTGATCGATTTGTCCGATCGCCTGCCCACTCAGACGGTTCGCAGCGAGGATCAGATCGAATGGCAGCAATTCTCGACACCTGTCGACATCGCTGCGGTTATGACGCTTCTCGCCAACGTCCAGCCCGACGACATCGTGCTCGAGCCGAGCGCGGGTAACGGCCTATTGGTCGCGCAGCTCCGTCACGTCGAATCGCTCCATCTGAACGAGCTCGATCCGCTCCGCCGTGGCCGATTGAAGGCGGCTTTCCCCTCAGCATCGATCACCGGGCACGATGGTGCGACCATCAATTCCACCCTCGCAAGCGTCGATCGACCAACCCTCATCCTGATGAACCCGCCCTTTTCGAGGTCGGTCGGCCGCGGCGCCGACGACTATGCCGCAGTCCGTCATCTGCAAGCGGCGCTGCGCCGTCTTCAACCGGGCGGCCGGCTCGTTGCCATCATGCCCGATTGGTTTGGCCCGAGCGCACGCATGCGTGAGCAATATGAGACGATCCTGCGCGACGTGAGCGTCCTGGCGGCCGTCCGTCTCGAGAAGTGCTACCTGAAGCATGGGACTTCGATCGCCGTGCGGTTGTTTGTCATCGACAAGGTCCCCGGCCGGTCGCCCCCCGCGCTCATCCAGCGTTCGTCCGTTGCCGAGCTGCTCGATATCCTGATCATCCCCGAACGATCGTCGGCGAAGCCCGATCGCGGAGCGTCGGCGCCGAAGCGCTCAGGTGGAGTTTCGCTCTTCCGGGCCGTCAAAAGCAGCCGTCCGGCGCCCCGCGCCTACCATGCCCCGGCACGCAACCACGTGCTCCCCGTCGAATATGCGAAACTTGAGACGCCGGCGCCGCTGCTCGAGCAGAGCGGCGTCTATCTTCCATATCGACCGAGCCGTATCAGCTTCGCGAGCGCTGGCGAGCATCCAACGCCGCTCGTCGAATCTGTCGCCATGGGCTCGATCCCGGCGCCGGTCCCAGAGTATGTGCCGGCGCTGCCCGAGCGCACCGTCGCCGAGCGGCTGCTCTCCGCCTCCCAACTCGAGACGGTCGTCTACGCGGGGCATGCCTGGACCCAGTGGATCCCAGGCACTTTCAGACCCGACAAGGAGGGTGTCGGCCTCGTGCTGGCCGAAGACGGCCATTCCTATCGTAAGGGCTTCTTCCTGGGCGACGGCACGGGGGCGGGGAAGGGTCGTCAAATCGCGGCCTGCATCCTCGACAACTGGCTCCAGGGCCGCCGCCGCAACATCTGGGTCTCGAAGAATGCGCCGCTCCTCGAAGACGCGCGACGCGACTGGACGGCCCTTGGCGGCCTTAACGGCGACATTCAGCCCATCTCCAACTGGAAGATCGATGAGCCGATCAGCCTCGACCAGGGCGTGCTGTTCGTCAGCTATCCGACGCTGCGTTCGATGCGTGGTGACTACGGTCGCCTGAAGCAGCTGGTTGACTGGGCCGGGGCCGATTTTGACGGTGTCATCGCCTTCGACGAGGCCCACGAGATGGGCGGCGTTGCGGGTGGGGAGGGCGCTCTCGGCACCAAGGATGGATCCCAGCAGGGAATCTGCGGCGTGCTCCTCCAGAACCAATTGCCCGCGGCCCGCGTCCTCTATGCTTCAGCCACCGGCGCCTCTGTCGTCAACAACCTCGCTTATGCGGTCCGACTGGGGCTCTGGGGCCCAGGGACCGCCTTCCCCGACCGGGAGCAGTTCATCAGCAGCATCAGCAAAGGCGGGATCGCCGCGATGGAGCTGGTCGCGCGCGATCTCAAGGCCACCGGCCTCTACATGGCCCGCGCACTGAGCTTCGCAGGTGTCGAATATGACATTCTGCGCCATGAGCTGACCGCCGCGCAGATCGAGATCTACGACACCTATGCGGACGCGTGGAGCATCTTATGCGCAGCTGCGCATAAGATGCTTTATCGCGAGGAAGCGATAATGCGCAGGAACGTGGCGTAGGTCCGCAATACTGCGGAACGTTTCGCCACGTCCTTGGCATTATTTCACAGGGTGTCGAGCCACTCCATCAGGCTGGCATCCCGTTTCCACAAAGGTGGCACGTTGCTTGCGGCCGGCGCACCCACTTGTTCCAGCGCCTTTCGCTTCGTCTCGAGATTGGCCTGTGCGTAGTGGTTGGTCGTGTCGAGACTGACGTGTCCCAGCCAACTACGGATGACGGTGATGTCAACCCCGGCGGCGACGAGATGAACGGCTGTCGCGTGGCGGAAGCTGTGTGGCGTCACATGCTTTGACCGAAGCGACGGCACCGATTTGGTTGCTTCCTCAACATAGGCGGCGAGTTTGAACCGCACTCCCGAGGCCCCGAGTGGTTCACCGTATCGATTGACGAAGATTCGCTCGTCTGGCGCACGCGGTTGGCGTTCCAGCAGTTTGCTGAGCAATGTCACAGTTTCCGGCCATAGTGGACAGATCCGTTCCTTACGTCCCTTGCCGTAGAGGCGAGCGCAGTTCGGCGCATCGAAGCGGATCGCGTTGGAACACAGATCGAGGGCTTCTTGGATTCGCGCGCCACTATTATACAGGAACGAGAGCAACGCATGGTCGCGCATCCCCTCCAGGGTCGTCCGGTCAGGCTGAGCGAGGATCGCCTCGACCTCTCCCGGCTCAAGATAGCAGGGTGCAGATGTCGGTTCGCGCTTGAGCGGGACGGTCAAGACCTCGGCGCATTGCGCGACGTACTCCGGATCCTTATCCGCCACGAAGCTGAAGAAGCTGCGGATGGCGGCCAGTCGGCAGTTCCGCGTGCCGATCGTGGCATTGCGCCCATGTTCGGTATGATGGAGGAACGCGCGCACCTCGCCGGCCGAGACGTCGGTCAGCGTGAGCCGTGCGACCCCGCCGCCTTTTCGCTCCGCGACGAACCGCAGCAACAGCCGCCAGGTGTCGCGATAGGAGCGGATCGTGTGGATCGACGCACTGCGCTGCTCGGCCAGCCATTCCTGGAAGAACGCCCGTAACAACGCGGGGAGCGGATTGCCCTTCGTCATGGCCGCACCTCCATGGCGAGACATCGCGCGCCAACGGTACGGAACCGCTCGCTTGCTTCCTGCAGCAGATCCTGCGTGACGGTGATGTAGACCAGCGTTGAGTTGATGTCCCGGTGGCCCATATAGGTGGAGAGGAAGCGTAGTTTGTCCTGCGGATTGATACCGGATCGGTACCATTGGACGATCCGGTTCACGACCATCGAATGGCGTAGGTCATGAGTGCGCGGCCCCACCCGTCCTGACGCGGGCTTGAACCCGGCGCGTCGCATGACGTTGGCTATCATCGTTGAGACCGTCACCGGAGTATAACGAGCGTTCAAGTGCCCGTTCCAGAAGAGCCCGGACTGAGTATCTTGCGGCGCACCGACGCGCCGCCTTGCATCGATATATACGCGCAATTCGCCCATGACGCTGCTGGTGAGCGGCAAGACCCTGGTCTTGTAGAACTTCGTTTCGCGGATCGTAATCGTGTCCGATTGTAGATCGACGTCGCCCAGATCGAGCCCTGTGTTGATTTCCACTGAGAAGTGACCCGGGTAGGGCGTAAATTTCCGCTGAGAATTGACCCATGTTGAACTCGTCCCTGGCTTTGACAAGCGAGGGTATATGGAGTGTTGGACATGGCGTTATTGAG
>NZ_JBHTLS010000011.1:0-86530 GCF_042678845.1 Sphingobium olei
CCAAAACCAACATCCCGATCTCGCCGCCTGAACATCCAGACGGCTGTTTAAGCTATCGAAATGAGGGGTCCCTTTTAGACGCCGATCACCCCGCTAACGGGGTCCTTTTTGCACGCCGATTCACATCCTCGACTCGGCGGTCCTCTTCCGCGGCGAAGCTGACTGGGAAGTCGAAGCTCATCGGTAGGCTGGCAACCGCAAGGCGCTCACCGGACGCGGCAATGTCTAGGGTCGGATCACCTTCGGCAAGCCACCCCATCGCGGCGAGCAGCATGTCGCGCCATTTGTCGTTGAACCAAGACCGCGTGAGGCGCAACCGGATACGCTGCAGCTGTTCACCCGGGAGCGGGGTTCGGCCATCGGTCGTCACCGCGACATTGGCATGGACCCGGAAGAGAGCATCCGGCCAGAGCTTGGGTTGAGCGACAAGGCACAGATGCCAGCGCCGATCCTTGAACTTGCCGCTCAGGACCCGGTCGACCCGATGTCCATCGCTCAGCGTCAGCTTCACTCTTCCGTCGATGAGTCCGTCGGGGAAGAAGCGGCCGCGGGCGCCCGAGGCGAAATCGACAGGAAGTAGCCCGAGACGATGCATGGCCAAGTCCCAGTGCTGACGCATCAAATTGACGGCGATCCGCCGTGCATTGGAACGCTCAACGAAGTGGCGGCTATAGGTACCGTCGATCACGCCGTTGAATGGCAAGCTGGCGCGCGCCTTCAAAGGCGGAGCGCCGTTGTCGAGACGCTCGATAGCATCGGGTCCGCAGAAGGCGATCACCCCTCCATCGTGTAGTACATGGGGAACACGTGTGAACTGGCTCCAGGCTTCCAGCTGCGCAGTCGTTCCCTTCGCCTCCAGGATCCAGACGTCAGGCCTCGCCCGGAGTTCGAACCAGTTGCTGTAGAGCGTCTCGGGACTTGAAGTGACCAGCTTTCGACCGTCCTCTTGGGCAGCGACGATCATCGCAAGCTGCTCGGCGTCCGGATGCTCGACCTTTGGCACACGTGAGGAGTCGAGCGTCTCGAACAGGGGCTGAAGGCAGGCAGCCCAGTTAGGGAACGCATTGTGTGCGTTCTGGCGGAGGATCTCCGTCGGGAAATCGCCGAAATCCACGTCGGCGATTCGGATCGGAATCATAAACTCCGCATCGCCGAGCTTGCGACGCATGACGTCGCCGAGGGCGAGTTCCTTCTTTACGCCTTGCTTGCCGATGTGCTCGGACACGACGACGATCTGCTTGATCGCCTCGTGCCGCAGCACGTGCTCGATCTTGTCCCAGAAATCGTCGCCACCCCGAAGCGCGCCAACGTCGACCCAGACCTTGTACCCGGCAGTGGTCAAGCGACCTGCGAGCCACCGCGCGAACCGGTTATCCTCGGGGTTGGCGTGCGTGATCAGAATGGTGTCGCGCACCAGTGTCGGAACGGTTGTCATGCGTGTCCCCGCCTGCAGCGTACCGTACCCAAAAGCACGAATATGGGCCTACTACGCCAGAGGGCGCACGTTGGTGATGGTAATGCCGACATCCGCGCTCGCCAGCGGGCCGTCCGTCGTGAACATCTGCGCTTGCAGATCGATCGCCAAAGCAAGGCATGCCCGGTCGCCAAGCGAAAGACCAAGTGCCTTCGTCGACGGCCGGAGGTCGCCTATGATGAGCGCCTGGGCAGGGGAGAGCGGCCGAACATCGAGGTGCAACCCGCCGAGCGCCTCACGCACCTCGTCCAGCGACAGGCCACGCTCCCGCAGCTTGGACACGACCTCGGCCAGGTTTGCCGTTCCGATGACACTGCGGGTCAGCACGTCGACTACCCGATCAGCCCCGGGCTCGTCGTTCAGAAGGCAGAGCAGGGCGGAGGCGTCGAGTACGACCTTGCTACTCACGCTCCGCCTCACGCCGGCGTTCGGCAATCAGCTCGTCAGCCAGGCCGACGCCTTCGGGCACATACTTGCGAAGGATCGCGCGAGCCCGCTCTAACGCTCTCGGTACGGACCGTACCCGCAACTCGCCATCGTCCACATCGACGAGAACGGTGTCACCTGTGGTGATCCCGAGCTCACGGCGCATTGCCGCCGGGATCACGAGCTTGCCACCATCCACGATCTTGACCCTCTGTGCTTCCATCTGCACTGACCTCGCTTGGCTGACCCAATCACCAGACCTTACCGGATGTCGGCGCTGACGGATAGCGCAAAGCAGGACCCTTCAACGGGTTTAGTGATTGGTGGCCGTTCATATCTGCGCGCGGTAGCTACTTAGGCCTGACTAGCTGAGCTAGGCTCGACAGGATCGGCGCTTGCTATTCCGAGCCGGATGCCGCAGCGGTGGCTCACAAGGGTATACCCAACAACGCCAAGTAGGAGTGATGAGCAGGTGGCAGGCAGCGAGGTTAGGGCGGCGCGGGTGTATTTGCGGGTAAGCACGGACGAGCAGGACCTGACGCGGCAGGAGAGCATTGTGGCTGGTGCGCGGGCGGCCGGCTTTTATGTCGCGGCCGTATACCGGGAGAAGGCGTCGGGCGCGCGACCGGACCGGCCGGAGCTGCTGCGCATGGTGGCGGACCTGCAGCCGGGCGAGGTGGTGGTGGCCGAGAAGATCGACCGCATCAGCCGCCTGCCTCTGCAGGAAGCGGAACTGCTGGTGGATGCTATCCGGGGCAGGGGGGCTCGGCTGGCGGTGCCGGGCATTGTGGACCTGTCGGACTTGGTAGCTGATAGCGCAGGCGTGGCGCGCATCGTGCTGGAGGCGGTGCAGGACATGCTGCTGCGGGTCGCGCTGCAGACGGCGCGGGATGACTACGAGACCCGGCGCGAGCGGCAACGCGAGGGCATCGAGATTGCCAAGCGGGCGGGGCGGTACACCGGCCGCAAGCCGGACCTCGCCCACCACCGGCGCATCGTAGGTCTGCGCGAGGCGGGCATGAGCATCGCGAAGACCGCGGAGCTCGCCGGGTGCAGCATCGCCCACGTCAAGCGCGTGACCGCGCTCCACCGCTCAAGGGCCGCTCAGCCGCAGAAGACTAGTTGAGTACCGTACATGTTTTACCTGCGGGTCGTGGCAGACCGAACCCCACCGCGGATTGGTCTCCGCGTGGAGCAGCAGAGCGGCATCCTGGGTATCACCGCAGGATAATCGCGCATAGTCGCTTCCAACCTGCCATTCTGACACGGGGTTCCGACACCTGTAGACCCGCGGAAAAGCTGGGGTGCTACGCCGGTGTCACAACCGGACGGTTGTGACACCGGCCGCGTTACGGACTGGAATGATAAAACAGGAAGTTCGGTACGATCAGTCAGGGATCAGCGCCCAACCACGTATCTGCAATGTCGCCATTGTGGTGAGAGCCGAGACATCGACTTCGATAGCCTTATCGACCGTGACCGGAGCGATCCCATTCCCGACTAAAGCCTGGCTGCACACTCGAACGGACACGCCTGCCCGCCTTAGCGCCGCTATCAAGGCAAGATTGGGGTTCGTCGTGGCACCGGTTTTCGTCGCATATGCCTCATCATCGGCAATAATCGGTGTCGCCGGCCCGTGGACGATCACGATCACATCTCCCTGTGCCGGCCGCACGCCGTCCGCCCCGAGCAGGTTCAGGAAGCGTGCGACCTTCTCCAGCGAGGGATTGACCTTGTCGGGAGATGACGCCGCCTTCGTCACACTGAACAGCACACGATATCGCAGCGAGTGGTCCGGCCGCTCAACCGCGCCTTCTACCGGCGTGATCCTGCCATAGCCGGCAATCACGGGTTGTTGCGCGGTGACGCCTGCTGACCCGGCACTGCTCATGACGGCCAAGCATCCTGCAACTGCGATAGCGGGAAGCCGCATCTGGTTTGTCCTTTCGAAACCGGAATGATTATCCGACCCTCGCAAATACGGCTGCGCCTATATTTTGCGGCCGCGTGGCAGCCGACGCCCCGCGCGCTCGCGACGGTCGGGAAGCGGGCGCTGCCTCATGCACGGCTAGATCATCGGCGCCGAATATCGCCTCGAGCGTGCGCACGCACATTGCGGCTGCGTCATCGGCGAGCCGGTAATGGACCTGCTTTGCCTCGCGTCTCGTCTTCACCAGCTCGGCGCGGCGCAGCTCGGCAAGCTGCTGGCTGAGGGCCGGCTGGGTCACGCCGGTCGCAGCCTCTATGTCCGCAACCTGCCGCTCACCGCCCAGCAGATAGGACAGGATCATGAGGCGCTGGGGTTGAGCGAACACGCGCAGCTTTTCGACCGCCGCATCGGCGATCGCGCGGGATTGATGGATCGCCGTCATCGATCGGCCTTCAACTGATGAAACCAGTCGGCACCGGCGCTGCACGGCAAGGCGGGCGGGAGCAGGACGTCGTCACCCGGCTGCCAGTCGGCCGGCGTATAGGCCTGCCCATCGGCCGATCGCTGCAATGCCCTCACCGTGCGGAGCATCTCGTCGACCGATCGCCCGACGTTCATCGGATACCAGTTGAGCGCACGGATGATGCCCTCAGGATCGATGAAATAGGTCGCGCGCACGGCCGAGGCGTCGCCGGCCTGTTCGTCAAGCATGCCATAGGCGTAACCCACCGCCATCGACGGGTCTTCCACGACCGGGAACGGCACCTCTACACCGAAGACATCCTTGATCGCGCGCAACCAGGCGACATGCGAATACAGGCTGTCAACCGACAGCCCGAGCAAGGCGCAGTCGAGCTCCTCGAATTGCGGTGCGGCCTTCGCCAGGGCCACGAACTCGCTGGTGCAGACCGGCGTGAAATCAGCCGGGTGCGAAAAGAACACGACCCAACGACCACGATACTGATCGAGCGACATCGCGCCCTGCGTCGTGCGGGCGGTGAAATTCGGGGCCGCGTCCCCGATGCGCAACGAGCGCGGTACGTCTGCATCCATCGTTTCCATGCTTTTCAGATGGCACGGGCAGCCCGTTGACGCAAGCGGATTACACAACTACATAAACCATGAAATCAATAATTGGAGGCGATCGTGGAATCGGCGTTGAATGAGGCAGTTGCGCAGATTGAACGTGCGAAGGCGGCGGTAGCGCCGGTCGTTCACTCGTTCTTCGACGAGCCGACCAACACCGCGACCTACGTCGTCTGGGACCCCGCCACGCGAAAGGCGGCGATCGTTGACAGTGTCCTGAACTTCGACGCTGCGGCCGGTCGCACCAATACGGCGTCGGCGGATGCGGTAATCGCTTATGTGCGGGAGCACGGCCTTTCGGTCGACTGGCTGCTCGAAACCCATGCTCATGCCGACCACCTGTCTGCGGCGCCCTATCTGCAAAAGGCGCTGGGCGGTCAGCTCGCGATCGGCCGCGACATCATTCGCGTGCAGAACGTCTTCGGCAAGATTTTCAACGCCGGCACCGACTTCGAACGGGACGGCTCCGAGTTCGACCACCTGTTCGACGATGGCGACCGTTTTACGATCGGCGACATCGAGGCCATCGCGCTGCATGTGCCGGGGCACACCCCCGCCGATATGGCCTATGTCATCGGCGACGCAGTCTTCACCGGCGATACCCTGTTCATGCCGGACTACGGCACCGCACGCGCAGACTTCCCCGGTGGTGATGCGCGCCAGCTATTCCGCTCGATCCGTCGACTGATGCAGTTGCCCGACGAGACGCGGCTGTTCCTGTGCCACGACTACAAGGCTGCGGGGCGCGACCGGTATGTCTGGGAGACGACCGTGGGCGCGCAGCGCGTCGGCAACGTCCACGTTCATGAGGGGGTGGACGAAGACAACTTCGTCGCGATGCGCACCAGTCGGGACGCCACCTTGTCGATGCCCAAGCTCATCCTGCCATCGGTGCAGGTCAATATGCGCGGCGGCCATCTGCCGGAGCCGGAAGTCAACGGCACCCGCTACCTCAAGATTCCACTGGATACGCTGTGATGCCCGGATTTCCCCATGCCATGCCGCTTGCCGGCTTCATCGGCGGCCTGATGATCGGGTTCGCTGCGGCGATCATGTTGCTGGGCAACGGCCGCATCGCCGGGGTCAGCGGCATGTTCGCGCGTGTCCTCGCTCTCTCTGAAGGGGGAGCGCCTTGGATGATGGCCTTGCTTTTCACGGCGGGGCTGCCCCTGGGCGCGGCGCTGACCGCAGCCAATGTGAATGTGGAAGCTCGCTTCCCGACGTCGCTCGGGCTGATCGCCGTCGCCGGGCTGATCGTCGGGATCGGGACGCGGCTCGGCGCGGGGTGCACCAGCGGTCACGGCGTCTGCGGCCTGTCGCGCCTGTCGCCGCGGTCCATCGTCGCGACCGGCACGTTCATGGCGACCGGCATCGCCACCGTGACCCTCATGCGTCTCGCGGGAGTGGTATCGTGATGCGCCAGAGCCTTCTTTCGCTCGTCAGCGGCACGCTGTTCGGCGCCGGCCTCGCCGTGTCCGGCATGATCGATCCTGCGCGGGTACGGGCGTTTCTCGACGTCGCCGGTGCCTGGGACCCGACCCTGGCATTCGTCATGGCGGGAGCGATCCTGCCGATGGCGATAGCCTGGCTCATCGTGCGTGGACGCTCTACGCCGATCGTCGCGGAGCAATTCCATACGCCGGCCACGTCGCCGATCGACGCGCGCCTCCTCGGCGGTGCCGCCCTGTTCGGCATAGGCTGGGGCCTTGTCGGCCTGTGCCCCGGCCCCGCCATCGCCGCGCTCGCGATCCAGCCTGCCCCCGCGCTGCTCTTCACCGCTGCAATGGCGCTCGGCGCAGCCATCCACCGCTTCGCACTCATCCCACGCCGTTCGGCGTGACCGGACAGGAGACATTACATGGCCTTCAAGAAGATCACACCGTCCTTCTCGGCTGCTCCCCAGCTCACCCGGGATGATGTCGCTGCCGCCGCACAGGCGGGGTTTCGCTCGATCGTTTCGAGCCGGCCAAATGGCGAGGAGCAGGGACAGCCGAGCGCACACGAGATGGCCCGGATCGCCGAAGAACACGGCCTTGCGTTCGCCCATGTCCCGATCGTGCCGGGCAAGGCGACCGATGCCGATGCGGACCGGATGAAGGAAGCGCTGACTGCGCTGCCGGGACCGACGCTCGGCTTCTGCCGAAGCGGCACGCGGGCGGCTACCCTATGGGCGCTGGCGGAGGCGAGTCATGCCGATCCCGAAACGATCGTCGGTCAGGCCAAGGCAGCCGGGTACGACCTGGCCGATCTGAAGCCGGCGCTCGCTCGCCGGTCCGAAAGAACCGGCAAATGACCTACGACATCGTCATCATCGGAGGCGGAGCTGCGGGCATCGCAACCGCCGCCAGCATCCTGAAACGTAACGCCAAGGTGTCGATCGCGGTCGTCGATGCGGCCCGGGACCATTATTACCAGCCCGGTTGGACGTTAGTCGGGGCAGGCGTTTTCACCCCCGAACAGACCCGCAAGGCCGAAGCCGATGTCATGCCCAAGGGCGTCGAATGGATCCGGCTGCCGGCGATCACCATCGACCCCGAGCGTCAGGCGATCACCCTGGGCGACGGGGATACGATCGCCTATCGTGTCCTGATCGTCGCCCCCGGCCTGCGTTTGGCGTGGGAGAAGATCGCGGGGCTTACCGAAGCGTTGGGCCGCAACGGGGTCACGTCCAACTACCGCTACGATCTGGCGCCCTACACCTACCAGCTTGTCCAGGAATTGCAGCGGGGACGCGCGCTGTTCTCGCAACCGCCGATGCCGATCAAGTGCGCCGGCGCGCCTCAAAAGGCGATGTACCTGTCCTGCGACATCTGGCGCGAACGCGGTGTTCTCCCCGCGATCGACGTCGAATTTCACAACGCCGGTGCGGCGCTGTTCGGCGTCGCGACCTATGTCCCTGCGCTGATGGAATATGTCGAGAAGTATAGGATCAACCTCAAGCTCGAATCCAACCTCGTCGCGGTCGACGCCGATCGGCGTATTGCCACCTTCGAGCGCAAGCAGAACGGTGTCAGCGAGCGGATCGAGCGCGGGTTCGACATGCTCCACGTCGTGCCGCCGCAGGTGTCGCATGACGTCGTTGCCAAAAGTTCGCTCGCGGCGGCAAACGGCTTCGTCGAGGTCGATGAGGCGACGCTGCGCCACAAGCGATACGACAACGTCTTTGCCTTGGGCGATGCTGCGGGGACGAGCAATGCGAAGACGGCTGCGGCAGCCCGCAAGCAGGCACCCGTGGTGGCGGTCAACGCGCTCGCCGCACTCGAAGGCAAGCCTCCTGTTGTCGACTATGACGGCTATGGGTCGTGCCCGCTCACCGTCGAGCGCGGCAAGATCGTCCTCGCCGAGTTCGGCTATGGTGGAAAACTGCTCCCCAGCTTTCCGTCGTGGCTGCTGAACGGCACGCGCCCGACGCGCGCTGCCTGGTTCCTGAAGGAGCGGATGCTGCCCCCGATTTACTGGCAAGGCATGCTGAAAGGCCATGAATGGATGGCGGCTCCGCATAAGATCGGCAAAGCGGCATGACCCTCGAACCGATCCAGTATCTGCTGGGTGCGTTATCCGGCAGCCTGGTGGGCTTTACCCTCGGGCTTGTCGGCGGGGGCGGCTCGATCCTCGCCGTCCCACTCATGGTCTATCTGGTGCGCGTGCCCGACGCCCATCTCGCCATCGGCACGAGCGCGTTCGCCGTCGCGGCTAACGCCGCCACGGGGCTGATCGGCCATGCAAGGGCGCATAACGTCAAATGGCGCTGTGGCGGCATGTATGCGACCGCCGGCGTCATCGGCGCCCTGTTCGGCTCTACCGCGGGCAAGGCCGTCGACGGCGGCAAGCTCCTGTTCCTGTTCGCACTGGTCATGGTCGTCGTCGGCGTCCTGATGCTGCGCGGGCGCGGTGACACGGGCAACCCGGGGGCGGAGTGCAACCGGGAAAAGGCGCCGAAGGTGCTGGGCTACGGCCTCGGCACCGGTCTGTTCTCGGGCTTCTTCGGCATCGGCGGGGGCTTTCTGATCGTCCCCGGCCTGATCGGATCGACGGGCATGCCGATCCTGAACGCCGTCGGCACGTCATTGATCGCCGTCACCGCGTTCGGGCTGACGACGGCCGCCAATTACGCATTTTCGGGTCTGGTGGACTGGCCGCTGGCTTTCGTGTTCATCGCCGGTGGAGTTGTCGGCGGCTTGATCGGCACGCGCATCGCGAAGCGCCTCGGTACGGGCGGCACGCTCACCACGGTCTTCGCCGTCCTGATCTTCGTGGTGGCGGCCTACATGCTCTGGAAAAGCGCGGCCGCGTTTCTCTGATGGCGGGTGCGATTGCCATCGGGCCGCTGATGCTGGCCGTCGATCGCGGGCTTGCCGTGCTGTGCATCGTCGTGTTCCTTGGCCTCACGACACTGGCCGGTCGGTTCCGCTTCCCTCGCGTATCGACGGTCTCCACCAGCGCCATCGTCGCTGGACTGGTCACGGCACGGATCGGTTACGTCGCAGCGCATTGGTCGAGCTACACCGGCGCTCCGCTGTCCATCCTTGCCGTGTGGCAGGGTGGCTTTTCCCCCGTTGCAGGGCTTCTGGGCGCTGCGGCGATGCTGGCGATCCGGCTTGGCCGCTCAAGCGCGCTGGCGGCAGGCTGGGGAGCGTTGGCTGTTGCGGGTGGCCTCTGGTTCTCGCTTCAGGCGCTGATCCCTCCCGTGACCTACGGCCCGTTCCCCTATCATCTCAACCTGACAACCCCGTCCGGCGCGCCGCTTCCACTCGATCGCTTCCGTGGCAGGCCCTTCGTGGTCAACCTGTGGGCGACATGGTGCGGTCCGTGTCGGCGTGAGCTGCCGATGCTCGATGCGGTTGCGTCGCGCCCTGGCGAGGTCCCGATCCTTCTTGCCGATCAGGGCGAGGCGCAAGCGATCGTCAGCGGTTTTCTCGGCCGTGAAAATATCGGAGCGCGCCATGTCGCGCTCGACCCCGATCGTGGCCTTTCTCAAGCCCTGAAGGTGGCGGGGTATCCCGCAACGGCCTTCGTTGCGGGCGACGGCACGATCGTACAGCTCCAGCTCGGTGAATTGTCACGCGCTGCGCTCGCCGATGGAATCGAATTAGCAAGGAAACACCGATGAATCGTCGCAACCTGTTGTCTCGGGGCCTCCTGGCCGCGCTTGCCTTCGCCGCGCCGATCACGCCTCTCATGGCCCAGCAGCCCGATCTGTCGCGCAAGGCGGTCGTTGACGATCCCGTGGCTCCCAAGCGCGCCGGCAGGACCTACGACGTCACGGTTGTCGAGTTTTTCGACTATAACTGCCCCTATTGCCGTCGCATGGAGCCGGTGCTGAACGCCCTGCTTCGCTCCGACCCGAAGGTACGGGTCGTGTACCGGGACTGGCCGATCTTCGGACCTGCCTCGCGTGAGGCGTCACGCGCGGCTGTCGCGAGCCAATGGCAGGGCAGGCATGCCGCCTTTCACGAGGCCCTGATGACCTCGCCGGCGCGGCTCGACAGCGCGGGCGTCAAGGCAGCGGCTGCCAAAGCCAAGGTCGACTGGCCCCGTCTGCAACGCGATTTGAAGAACCGTGGCGCCGAAATCGACGCGCTGCTTACGCGCACCGATAGCATCGCCCAGGCGATCGGTTTCAACGGAACACCAGCGCTGATCGTCGGCTCGCAGGTCGTCGCCGGTGCTGTCGATCTCCCGACGTTGCGTCGTCTCGTCGCGGAAGCGCGCAAAAAACCAGCGGCGCGCTGACCATGCCCGGGCCGCTCAATCGGAGACAGCTTGCCGGCTTGGGCGCGGTGGTCGTGGGTGGTTGGGCAGTCGGGCAGGTTCTACGGCGTACCGCCCCGATCGGGCGCGACGTCGGGCCGACCGCCGACCTGATCCTTGCCGGTAACGGCTCGCCCGAGGACGGACCTGCCGATGCTACGCTCCGGCTTGCCGTGTTCACCGACTATCGTTGCCCGGCCTGCCGTCATGGATTTTCCGCCCTGGAAGAGGCTGTGCAACGCGACGGCAAGGTGCGGGTCATCTACAAGGATTGGCCCATCTTCGGTCCGCCATCCGAACGTGCCGCAAGCGTGGCGCTCGCGTGCGCCGAACAGGGAGTTTACCCGACCGTCCATCGTGCGTTGATGACGGACAGCCGCACGATCGACGACGACGTGTTGCGGGACGTCGTGATGCGCGCTGGCGGCGATTGGCTGCGCGCGATGACCTGGCTTGCCGCCCACGCGGACGCTGTCGCAGCCCGCCTGCGGGCGAACGGACAGGAAGCCTATTCGATCGGACTGGCGGGCACCCCGGGTTATCTTGCCGGTCCCATGCTGGTGATGGGCGCGATCGACGCCAGCGATTTCCAACGGCTGTTCGCGCGTGCGCGGGAAGAAAGCTGACGATGCGAGAGGATACGAAACATGATCGAGTATAATCACAAGGGCATGACGGTTGCGTCGCTCCATGACGAGCGCACCGGCAGCTTCCAGTATGTCGTGGTCGACGAAGCCACGAAGACCGCCGCGATTATCGATCCGGTCCTCGACTTCGATCCCCGTGCCGGTGCGACCGCAACCGACAATGCCGATATGATCCTCGAATATGTCCGCGCCAAGGGACTTACTGTGGAATGGGTGCTCGATACCCATCCCCATGCCGATCACTTCTCGGCCGCGCCGTATCTCGCGGAAAAGACAGGGGGCAAAACCGCGATCGGCACCAAGGTCGTGGAGGTGCAGAAGCTCTGGCAGGACATCTACTGCCTGCCCGACCTGCCCGTCGATGGTAGCCAGTGGGATCGCCTGTTCGCCGATGGCGAGCAGTTCAGGATCGGCTCGCTCGACGCGCACGTCATGCTGTCGCCCGGCCACACGCTCGCCTCGATCACCTACGTCGTCGGCGACGCGGCGTTCGTCCACGACACGCTGATGGTGCCCGACAGCGGCACCAGTCGGGCTGACTTTCCAGGCGGCAACGCGCGCGCGCTGTGGCGCTCGATCCGGGCGATCCTCGAACTGCCGCCCAGCACCGCGACCTATGTCGGCCACGACTACGGCAAGGACGGGCGCGAAGTCTTTGGACGATCGACCGTGGCGGACCAGCGTCGTGACAACATCCATGTGCACAACGGCATCGGTGAGGCCGAGTTCGTCGCCACCCGCGAGAAGCGCGACGCAACCCTGCCGCTGCCGGACCTGATGCTTGCCGCGCTCCAGGTGAACATCCGCGGCGGTCGCCTGCCGGAGCCGGAGGCGTGCGGCACAGCGTTCCTCAAGGTGCCGCTCAACCACTTCGGCGCGGGCAAATGACCGAACCAACGCCGCCAACGCCCGGTGATGATGGCGATGCCCAGCGTATCATCTTCGCCATTACCGCCGCGCTGCTCGTCCTCGTCGTCACCTACAAGGTAGGGCAGTCTGACGCGCCCGTGCAGGCACCCGTCGAGGTAGCAGCGGACGCCGCCTTTTCGCCACCGGCGGAAAGCACCATCCCCGCCGGGCCGGACGGCGACGCGATCCGGCGCGGTCGACTGATCTTCACCGCGAGCGCGGCTCATGCCGGCCAGTACGTCGGCAACGGCCTGACGTGCAGCAACTGTCACCTCGATGCCGGGCGGAAGGCCGATGCGTCCCCGATGTGGGCGGCCTGGGTCAGCTACCCAGCTTATCGCGCGAAGAACGGCCGAGTGAACACGATGGAGGATCGCATCCGCGACTGCTTCCTCTACTCGATGAACGCGCCCGCCTCGAAAGCCGGCGCCCCGCCGCCCTATGGCGACGATATCTACCGCGATCTCCAGAGCTATTTCGCCTGGCTCGCGACCGGCGCGCCATCCGGCAAGCCGCTGCCCGGTCGCGGGTTCATAAAGCTCGCCACAACCCCGATCGGGCACGATCCGGTTCGCGGCGCGATTGTGTTCGCCGGCCAGTGCGCATCATGCCACGGTGCGAACGGCCAAGGGCAGGCGAACCCGGACGGCAGCTATACTATCCCGCCGCTGTGGGGAGCGCGCTCCTACAATTGGGGTGCGGGCATGACCGGGCTGGCGTCGGCTGCCGGGTTCATCAAGGCCAACATGCCTTATGGTGAGGGCAACACGCTGACGGATCAGCAGGCGTGGGATGTCGCCGCCTATGTCGATAGTCGCGAGCGACCCCGCGATCCGCGGCAGACCGGGACTGTCGAGAGCGCACGTAAGCAGTTTCACCCCAAAGGGGACTATTATGGTCAGGAGATTGACGGAAAAATGCTTGGCAGCTGATCGCTCGGCTTCCTAACCAGTGTCACAACCGAACGGTTTTGACACCATTCCTTGAGTAGCCAAGTCAGCTAATCGCTTAGTGACCTAGCCGTAATGGATAAGTTGAGTCACTGCTGTTTTCTGCTTTCGTTCTCCACGATACTGAATCATAGAATTGTTATGCCAATCGCGCGTGAACATCGCTGGCTCTACCCGATTGACTGGCGTGAACTATCTGCCTTCATCCGGTTTGGCCGCGCCAAAGGACGCTGCGAACATTGTCAGCGCCCGCATGGTCGTCATGTGCTGCATCTGGGCGATGGTGTTTGGTGGGATGAGGACATAAGCAGGTGGCGCAACGGGCAGGGCAGGTGCGTTCGCCGCCTGCCGCCGCCCGACGCCCTCTTATGCGCGCAACCTGGCTTCGTCGGCATTGATCCACCTTCACAAGTGCGGATCACGCGCGTGGTTCTTGCTAGCGCGCATCTGAACCATGATCCGAGCGATAACCGACCACGCAACCTCGCTGCACTCTGCCAGCGGTGCCACATGCGCCACGACGCCAGCGAGCATCGCCGACGTCGGTGGATCAACGCCTTCCGTATGCGTGCGATCGGCGATCTATTTGCCTGATCCGAAATCTCCTGCTGACCGCCTGGGAGCTAATCAAAGATCACTCAGTCGGTGAATCGAACGCTGTCAGGATTGGGCACGGCCC
The DNA here is from genome assembly GCF_042678845.1 of Sphingobium olei. Taxonomy (NCBI): domain Bacteria; kingdom Pseudomonadati; phylum Pseudomonadota; class Alphaproteobacteria; order Sphingomonadales; family Sphingobiaceae; genus Sphingobium; species Sphingobium olei. The sequence goes on from NZ_JBHTLS010000011.1 coordinate 13,853, forward strand.
TGCCGATCCCGAGCCGCACTCGCTGGCAAGCCGACGCAGCGAAGCACGCGCCTGTTCAAGCTCGGCGATCTTCGCATCCAGCGCCGCCATCTGCTCATGGGCGAGCTGGCGCGCACGCGCGCGATCGTCGGTCGCATCCAGCGCCAGAAGCTCACCGATCTGCTCGAGCGTGAAACCGGCTGCCTGCGCCGAGCGGATGAAGCGAAGGCGGCGGGCGTCATCGGTGCCGTAGCGCCGGATGCCGCCTCCGGCGCCAGCCCCGGTCGGCCGGTCTGGCTCGTCCAGCAAACCGCGACGCTGATAGTAGCGCACCGTTTCGACGCCGACGCCGCCCTCGCGCGCGAGCGCCGCGATCGTCATGCCGGTCATGCCTTGACTCCGTACTATGGTACGGACCCTATATAGGCGGGGCGAGGATATTGGAGAAGCGGCATGGCGAGCGCCCCCGCCAAACAGGCGACGATCTACCGGATGGTGATGCCGGAACATACCTGCCCTTTCGGGCTGAAGGCGAAGGATCTTCTGCGCCGGGAAGGCTATGCGGTCGATGACCATTGGCTGATGACGCGGGAAGAAACCGACGCTTTCAAGGCGAAGCACGGCGTCAAGACGACCCCGCAGATCTTTATCGCCGGGGAGCGGGTCGGCGGCTATGACGATCTGCGCCGCTTCTTCGGCAAGATGGTCCGCGACCCCAAGGCCGTCACCTATCGCCCGGTGATTGCCGTGTTCGCGATGACGGCGCTGATGGCGCTCGCCGCCAGCTATGCGGTACTCGGCACGCCCTTCACGGTGCGGGCGGGTGAATGGTTCATCGCGTTCTCGATGTGCGCTCTGGCGATGCTCAAGCTCCAGAACGTCGAGAGCTTCTCGAGCATGTTCCTCAACTACGATCTGCTCGCGAAGCGCTGGGTGCCCTATTCCTATGTCTATCCCTACGCGGAAGGAGCGGCGGGCGTCCTGATGGCAGCCGGCGCGTTGACCTGGCTGTCGGTGCCCGTCGCGCTCGTTATCGGTACGATCGGCGCGGTGTCGGTGTTCAAGGCCGTCTACATCGACAAGCGTGAGCTGAAATGCGCGTGCGTGGGCGGGGACAGCAACGTGCCGCTCGGCTTCATCTCGCTCACCGAAAACCTGATGATGGTCGCGATGGCGCTGTGGATGATCGCTGCGCCGCCCGTGCTGGCGATGGCGCACTGACGCGAAGGTCGGCACGCGTCGTCAATGCGGGCTGATCGCCGTAACTTCTGCCGTCATACCCTTCGCCTTGGCGGTGAATGCGACCCGCTGCCCCGACCGCAGTCCCTTGAGCAGGGTCGGGGGGGATGCCCGGAAGGTCATCGTCATTGCGGGCCAGCCGATCGTCGGGATCGGGCCGTGCTTGATGGTTACGGTTCCACCTTTCGCGTCGACGGCAGTGATCGTCCCCGATCCGCTGCCGGATTTTACAGCCGATGCAGCCGGCCTGCTGCCTTGAGCAAGAGCGCTCGCTGCGATCGGCGTGACTAGTAGCATGAATGCGGCGCGCATGGAGAAAGTGGCTTTCATCAGATCTTCCTTTCGGGGCGGGTTGAAGCTCGCCGCCGCAAGAGCAAGTAGGCGGCTGGCAGGATGAACATGGAGAGGAAAGGGGCGGTCAGCATTCCACCGATCATCGGCGCGGCGATCCGGCTCATCACCTCCGATCCGGCGCCATGCCCGATCAGCACGGGGAACAGCCCGGCGACGATGACAGCGACGGTCATCGCCTTGGGACGTACCCGCAACAGCGCGCCCTCCCTGATCGCTTCCGATACTTGCTCGCCCGACGGTGACGGCCCGCGCTCGGCCAATGCGTGTTTCAGGTAGATCAGCATGACGACGCCGAACTCCGCCGACACGCCGGCGAGCGCGATGAACCCGACACCTGTGGCGACCGATTGCGCATAGCCGAGCAGCCATAATGTCCAGATGCCGCCGGTCAGCGCGAAGGGCAGTGTGCCCATGATAAGCGCCGCCTCGTCGAGGCGACCGAAGGTAAGGTAGAGGAGAAGGAAGATGATCGCGAGTGTCGCCGGCACGACGAGCATCAACCGAGCCTCGGCACGCTGCAGATACTCGAATTGTCCGGAATAGGCGATCGAGACGCCGGGGCTGAGCCGAACATCTTTGCCAACAGCACGGCGCAGATCGGCGACCGTGGAGGCCAGGTCGCGCCCGCGCACGTCGACATAGACCCATGTCGAGAGTCGACCATTTTCCGTCTTGAGCATCGGTGGACCTTCCGCGATCGACACGGATGCGACGGTGCCGAGTGTGATCTGCTGACCCGATGCGGTGACGATTGGGAGAGTTCGCAGTCCCTCCAGACTGTCACGCAGCTCGCGGGGGTAGCGGACGCTGATCGGGTAGCGGGCAAGGCCCTCCACCGTCTGGCCGATCGTCTCGCCGCCGATCGCGCCGGACACAATCTCCTGCACATCGGCGATGTTGAGACCGTAGCGCCCCGCGGTCACCCGATCGATATCGACATCGACATAGCGGCCTCCGGTCAACCGTTCTGCCAATGCCGAGCTGACGCCCGGCACGGTCCTGGCGACACGTTCGATGCTGCCGGCGATGCGGTCCAGCTCGGAGAGGTTGGACCCCGACACTTTCACCCCGATGGGACTCTTGATGCCGGTCGCGAGCATATCGATCCGATTGCGGATCGGAGGCACCCATACGTTCGTGAGGCCGGGCACGCGCACTGTGCGGTCCAGCTCCTCCACCAGCTTTGCCGGCGTCATCCCCGCGCGCCATTGATCGCGCGGCTTGAATTGGATGGTCGTCTCGAACATCTCGAGCGGTGCCGGGTCGGTCGCGGTCTCGGCGCGTCCGGCTTTGCCGAACACGGTTTTGACCTCGGGAACGGTTTTTATCAGCCGGTCTGTGCGCTGGAGCAGGGCCGAGGCGCTCGCGGCCGAAAGGCCGGGAAGCGCGGACGGCATGTAGAGCAGATCGCCCTCATCCATCGTCGGGATGAACTCGCCACCCAATCGGGTCAGCGGCCATGCCGTCGTCGCCAGTACCAGGGCGGCGATGCCGATCGCCGCCCAAGGCCGCGCCAACACGCGGTCGAGCGCCGGGCGATAGGCACGGGTGAGCACGCGGTTGATAATGTTGTCGTTCTCGGCCGGAATGCGTCCCCGGATCAGCCATCCCATCAGGACCGGCACGAGCGTTACCGACAGGATCGCCGCTGCCGCCATCGCATAGCTCTTGGTGAAGGCGAGCGGGGCGAACAGCCGTCCCTCCTGCGCTTCGAGCGTGAACACCGGCACGAACGACAGCGTGATGATGACGAGGCTGAAGAACAGCGCCGGCCCGACCTCGGCCGCGGCCTCGGTGATGACGCGCCAGCGTTCCTCGCCCGCCAGCGCCACGCCCGGATGGTCGTGTTCCCATCGCTCGATCCGCTTGTGCGCGTTCTCGATCATCACGATCGCGGCATCGACCATCGCGCCGATCGCGATGGCGATACCGCCCAAAGACATGATGTTGGCGTTCACCCCCTGCACACGCATGACGAGCAAGGCCGCGAGCACCCCCAGAGGCAAGGTGACGATCGCGACCAGCGCAGACCGGACATGCCACAGAAACAACCCGCAGATGATCGCGACGACGACGAACTCCTCGATCAGCTTGCCCGTCAAATTCTCCACCGCGCGGTCGATCAATTGCGAGCGGTCATAGGTGGTGACGATCTCGACGCCGGGGGGAAGGCTCGCTTTCAGTTCCGCGAGCTTGGCCTTGACGGCTTCGATCGTCTGCCGTGCATTCTTGCCCTGACGCAGGATGACGACTCCGCCCGCGACCTCGCCTTCGCCGTTCAGCTCGGCGATGCCGCGGCGCATCTCGGGGCCGATCTGGATCGACGCGACGTCGCCCAAGGTAACGGGGACGCCGGCACCGGCGACCTTGAGCGGGATCGCGCGGAAATCGTCGACGGTGCGCAAGTAACCTGACGCGCGCACCATATATTCGGCTTCGCCCAGCTCGAGGACGGACCCGCCGGCCTCCTGATTGGCGCGGCGAATGGCATCGACGGCCTGAGTGTGCGTGACACCGAATGCGGCGAGCCGCGTCGGGTCGAGCAGCACCTGATATTGCTTCACCATTCCGCCGATGCTCGCCACCTCCGCAACGCCGGGCAGCGTTTTCAGTTCATAACGTAGGAACCAGTCCTGCAAGGATCGGAGCTGCGACAGGTCACGGCGGCCGGTGCGGTCCAACAGCGTGTATTCATAGACCCAGCCGACCCCCGTCGCATCAGGACCCAGCGCGGCCTGCGCGCCTTGGGGAAGCCGTCCCTGCACCTGGCTCAGATACTCCAGCACGCGTGAGCGCGCCCAATAGAGGTCGGTCCCATCCTCGAAGAGGACATAGACGTAGCTGTCGCCGAAGAACGAATAGCCGCGCACGGTTTTCGCGCCAGGCACGGACAGCATCGTCGTGGTGAGCGGATACGTCACCTGGTTCTCGACGATCTGCGGGGCTTGGCCCGGCCAGCTCGTGCGGATGATGACCTGCGTGTCGGACAGGTCGGGGAGCGCATCGACGGGGGTGGCACGCATTGCGAACACCCCGGCCATGGCGAGCGCGATGGCCGCCAGGACGACGAGGAAGCGGTTCGCGACCGACCAGCGGATGATCGCGGCAATCATCGCCCAGCCTCGCGCGTCATGCGGCGCAGCGTTGGACCATCGGCGGGTTGATCAAAGCCGAACCGCACCCGCTCACCCTTGCGATACCCACGCACCAACGCGGGATCGGCGACGCGGAACGTCATTGTCATGGCCGGCCAGCCGATCGCCGGAACGGGCTGATGGGACAGGGTGACGGAACTGCGATCGATCGCCTCGATGCTGCCGACCGTCTCGTAGATCGACGCGGTGGGTTTCACGGCCGGCTTTGTTGCGGGTGACGCTTCGACACCAATCGGACGCGCATCGAGGCCAGCGAGGCTCGCTTCGGAGTCGATCAGGAACTGGCCCGACGCGACAACCTTCTCACCCTCGGTCAGGCCGGCGACTATCTCGGTTTTGCCGCCGCCTTCTGCGCCAGTGCGAACCTCGGCGGGTCGAAAGCGTCCACCCGGCCCTGCCAACATGACGAGTGTGCGCCGGCCGGTCCGGATCACGGCCTCACTCGGAACAAGGAGTGCATCGCGGCTCCCCTGGTCGAGCGCCACGCTGGCGAACATACCGGGGCGCAACCGGCCGGCACGGTTGGGGAGCTCGACGCGGATTGTGAGCGTGCGGCTCGCTGCCTCGGCCTGGGGCAGGATCGCAGCGATGCGGCCCCTGAAGCTTTCGCCCGGGAAAGCCGCCAGCGTGGCGATGACGGGCGTGCCGATCCGCAGGTTTCCTGCGAGGGCCTCAGGGACAGCCGCGTTCAGCCACACGGTGGCGAGGCCGTTCACCTCCGCCAGTGTCTGTCCTTGCGCGACCGTCATCCCCTGTCGGACGCCGAGCGTCTTGATGACGCCCCCCACGGGCGTGCTGATCGTCGTCACACCTTGCGGTCGGCCGCGCCACTCCGCCGATGCAATCGATCCGGCGGGCATCCCGAGAAGCAACAGGCGCTCTCGTGCCGCCCGCGTGAGCCCGGCATCCCCGGTGCGGCGCACGGCGAGATACTCCGCCTGCGCGCCCGCCCATTCGGGCACAAGGATATCGGCGAGCGGGGCGCCTGCCGGCACGACATCGCCTGGCGCGCGCGCATAGACGCGCTGAACGAAGCCGCCGCTGCGTGCCTGCACGACCGCAACGTTGCGGTCATTGAACTCGATGCTGCCGGTTGCCGAGGCCGAGTTTGACAACGATCCGCGTTCGACCGTGACGATCCGCGCGCCGAGCCGCTGGAGGCTGGCCGGATCGATCGCTACGCCCGGTGCGGCGCTACCGCCTGCGCCCTCGTCGGCATAGCGGGGGATCAGTTTCATCCTCATCGACGAGAGACCCGGGCCGTCGTGCCGCTCCCCCGGGATCATCGGATCATACCAGTAGAGGATCTTCTTCTGCGGGGCTGGGGATGCCGTTTGATCGGCAGCCGAGGACGTGCCAAGTTTCGCGAGCCCGAAGCCCACGCCCCCTGCGACCAGCACCAGCGCGCTTACCGCGGTGACAAGGCGGGCGCGGGTAATGGTAGTGTCGCTCATCGATCGGCGCTCCCGAAGGTAATGGTGAGGCGGACAGAGTCTGCGGCGACGAGCGCCTCACGGTCGAGCACGGTCAGCTCGGCGTCGGCGAGCGCGGTCTTGGCTTCGATGGCATCCGCAAGACTCGCGCGACCGGCAGAGTAGCTCGCTATCTCCAGATCGGCTCGCTTCCGAGCGAGCGGAAGGAGCACGTCGCGCGCGCGCTGCCATTGGCTGTGATGCATTTGGTGGTCCGCCAGCGCGGCCTCCAGATCGGCTGCCAATGTGCGCCGGGTTTCTTCGCGCGCGGCCTCGGCCTGCGCCTGTGCGGATTTGCGGGCTTCGATGCGCGGGTTCTGACGCGATCGAGCGAACAGCGGCAGGCTCATCGAAACTCCCGCCGACACCATGTCGCCATACCGGGGGTCACGGCGTTGATAAGCTACCTCTACCCCCCAATCGGGTCGCTTCTCCGCTCGCGCCGCATCCACGTCGGCCTGGGCGCGCTGAATACCGGCCTCGGCGAGAACCATGTCGGAGTGAAGGCTGAGCGCGTCCCGCAGCCGCGCCGGAGCCAGATCGATCGCGGGCATATCGCCGGCAATCTCGGGCGCCGATACGCCGGTCCAGCGAGCCAGCATCGCGCGGGCGCGCGCAACGGCGGCCATCAACTCGTCGCGGCGGTCGTCGAGTGCCGCGATCTCCTGATCGGTCGTCAGTGTCTGACCAGGGCGGACCGAACCGGTCGTCACGGCGGCCCGCGCAGCGGAAGGGAGAGATCGAAGGAATAGCAGAACGGTGTCGAGGGCAGCTAGTCGACGCTCGGCATAAGCAAGGTCGATCCATGCCTGCCCCGCTCCCAATCGCACCTCCCGGAGCTTGGTCGCTTGCGATGCTTCTGCCGTTGCGATCACGGCGCGTGCCTGCGCTTGCGCGGCATGACGCTTGGCAAGGTTGGGTAGGTCCTGTTGGAAACCGACACGCCCCATCGTCATGTCGTCTCTGGATAGGGAGAAGGCGGGTGGCCCAGAGACAGGATAATTCTCGATTCCGATCGACACACGGGGGTCCGGAAGGCTTCCCGCCGCACGTGCATCGGCTTGGGCGGCGCTGACCCCCGCGCGACCGGCAACCGCTCCCGGGGCGTTGGCAACCGCATCGCGCAGCGCTTGGTCATAGGTAAGTGTCTGCGCGTGCGCGGCGCTCGTCGTGAGCGCGGCGACCGCGAGCATCATGGATGCGCGCATCCCTCTAGTCCCTTCATGTCATAATGATGGCCGGGCTCCAAATGGTTGATCGGAGCCCGGCACCTGTTCAGGCTCGCCAGCTTAAGTTGACTGGCCGCCCTTCATTGACATGCAGGCGTCGCGACCGCGTTCCATCATCGGGCACACGCAGGCGCTCGACTGGGGAACGTCCGTAACCCATACGCGACGTGGGGCTTGAAGCGGCGCCCGCGGGCCCGGCTGGTAATTGGAACGCCACTCCCAATGACCATTGCTTTTATTTTCAGATGTGGCCGCCGTCGCTGCCGACGCGGCGAGGCTAGCGGCAAATACCGCCAAGATGAACGTTTTCATGTCACTTTCCAATTTGATCGAGATTTAAAATCGGCAGAGCCGCAACCGGCGAACGGCTGCAGCCTGACACGGCTTGACTCGATCAAACGGTAGGCGGTTCGGGCTCGGGAGCGACGTTGAGGCCGGCAAGTGCCCGGCTGGCAGGCCAGATAACGATTTGAGATGCGATCGAGCGCTTCAGCACTCTTGCCGGCTCCTCAAACGTCATGGGAACAACGCATCCCATTTGGGCGATACACGCCAGCGTCAGTCCTTTGCATGGGTGTTCCGATGACGGATCCGGGGTCGCCATACCCGCGCAATCCATGCGGGATGGGGTGACATGGCTCATCGCCATCTTGGGTGAGAGCGATGGGCCGGCCGCATACGCAATTCCTTGGCCCAAAAGGCCAAGCAACGCTCCAACAAGAAGCAAGAGAGAAAGACGAGCTTTCAACACCCGGATACTATCCCAATTGTCAACGCCGAGGTCAATACGGGTGGTTTGCCGGGTGCCGTAGTGCCGGCATGAAGCGCCGGGGAAGATTTGCCGCTCACAAGACAACCTGTCGTTTAGGCGCCGTGGCTAGCAAAGACACGCCGGCCAGCGGCACCGAACGCAATGACGTCATAGGGCTGGGTTCTCATGCCGGGCACCTCCATGCCCGGTGAGCCCATCGGCATTCCGGCCACGGCCAAGCCGCGCACGCCTTTAGGATGCTGGGCCAGCGCGCGCTTCATGTCCGCGATCGGGACATGTCCCTCAAACGCCATGCCGTCGATGATCGCGGTATGGCAGGACGCGAGGTCAGCGGGCAGGCCGATCTTACGCTGCAGCACCTCACGGCGATCATCGTCGATGATCTGGACCTTGCGGCCGAACTGCTGACGCACCTGCGCCGCCCATTTCTCGCAACAGCCGCAACCCGGATCGCGGTGCATGGCGATGTCGGCCGCGGCCGATGCGACCGCTGGGATGGTCATTAGCAAGGCGGCGACGGCGCCACGAACACCATTCTTCATCATCAGCTCCTAAAAGGAAATCCCCGCCCTGCCGGGGGGTAGGGGGATCGACAGGGCGGGGCAGCGCTCCCTTATTGCGGGCGCTTGCCGTGCTTGCTGAGCCACGCCTGCAGCTCGGCAATATCCTTTTCCTGTTTCGTGATCGTCATCTGCGCCATGCGCTTGGTCTCGGCGTCGCGCGCGTCACGCACCGCAACGCGCGACATGGCGATGGCGCCTCGGTGATGCTCGATCATCTTGCGCGTCCACATTTCGGCCGCGTCGCCCTGCTTGGCCGCCATCATCTTCTGATGCATGTCCATCTCGGCCTGGCCGTAGGGATTGCCGGCCATCATGCCCGCCATGTCGTCGTGGTTCATGCCGGCCATCTGACCGTGGTTCATGCCCTGCATTCCGCCGCTCTGCTGCGCGAGGGCGGGCGTGGCGAGCAGCGCCAAAGCTGCGAATGTTGGTGCGAAGCGCATTATTGATCTCCCTGGGTTCTAAGACTTCTACGCGTGCGAGGCGGCTATCCCTCACCCGGGGTGCTAGAACGCGCGAGAAATTGTCAGGAAACAGGACTTTATTTCCGAGGGCTACGCTCCTGAGCCGCGTATATTATGCCTCGATCACGATGTTGCGACGCCGCGTTTTGGGCCATCGCATGTAGAGAAGCACTGCCCCCCCTAACCAAAGCGCAAGCCCACCGATCGCGAAGGCGAGCAGCCAGGGCGTGTTGAAGTTCTCGTGATTCGTCCAATCCATGATGTGAAGGCCCCAGAAGAAGTCGTAGAGCCGCCAAGTGCCGGTTCGGACAGCCGAGATCCGACCGGTGTCGGCCGCGACAAAGACGCGGGTGGAATCGAGGTCGGCGAACGCGACGCGCCAGGCGGGGAGCGTGCCGCGATATTCGGGGCTGGCGCGCTCGATCCGCTCTACCTTCGCCGCTGGTCGAGCACCGCCACGCCATGCCAAACGCGCGATCTCCTCGGCCTCACGAGCCGTTGGTGCTGGCAGCGCTTGGCCCGTCGCGGCGTCGAACAGGCGCGTTCCCTTGGCTGTCGCGACCTCGGCGACCGGGCGGCCAAGCCACATGCGATAGGTGATGGCCTCGATGGGCGCATCTGCTGCGCCTACGATCGCCGATGGTGGGGCGAACGTGCTGCCGCGGGGAAGGGGCGCCGCGGCTTTGCGGTCAACGAGGTGATCGCCATGCACCCGATCGATCGGCAGGAAGCTCATCAGGGCGCCGCTTGCGAACCATAGCAGGAGCTGCGCGCCGATGATGATCGCGAGCCATTTGTGCGTGCGGCTCGCGAGTAGATGCAGCCTCAGTTTCGCGCTTTTCAGAACCACTCCTCCCTCAACCTCGTCGCCGGGGTCACTTCATACCCGGCATGTCCTTCATCATCTCGTCGTGATCGGCCGGGGCGCTCGCGACCAGTGCCTTATACTGTTCGGGCGTCATGCCGGGGAGCTTGCGGACGAACGCGACCATATTCCAAATTAGGGGGTCGGGATGCGTCTTGCCCCATGCCGGCATGGCGCTGAGCTTCACCCCGTGCTTGATGATCCAGAATTGCTGGGCGGGGGTGAGATCTTGAGCGCGCGCGAGTTCCGGCGCCTGTGGATAGAGGCCCTGGCTCATCTCGGATTTCTCGACGCCGGGGCCGAGATGGCAACCGGAACACATTTCTCCGTAAAGGCCCGCGCCGACTGACACGCGCTGCGCCGATGCCAGATCGGCCGGGGGTGTTATGCCGCGCGCGCGTGCCTCAATCGACCGATCGCGCAGGCGTTCGAGCATTGAATAGACCGCCGGCGTGTGCGGTTCGTCGGCCGCGATGTTATACACGCCAAGGTAGATAAACGCGGCTGCGCCCAGCGCCAGGACGATCGCCAGGGCGCCTACGAACGGCAGGCTCGGGAAGTGCTGCCTTATCGAGCGCCTGCCGTCTTGAGCCATCTGTTCCTCCATCGATCAGAACCAGACACGAACGCCGGCGACGATGCTCTTGGACGTTGCGCGATCCCCATCGGCGCGCGCGTAGCGGGCGGTGTCGCCGAAGCGGCGATCCCATGACACGCCGACATAGGGGGCGAACTCGCGCCGGATCTCATAACGCAGCCGCAATCCAAGCTCGGCGTTGGATAGGCCCGATCCGATCCGGTTTTCCGGCACGTCCTGCGCAGCGAAATTGAGCTCGGCGCGCGGTTGCAGGATCAGCCGCTGGGTGATGCGCTGGTCGTAATAGCCCTCAAGCCGCCCTAGCAGGTCGCCCTTGTTGGACAGGAATACCGCGCCCTCTAGCTCGAAGAAGCCCGGTGCCAGCCCCTCCAGCCCGACGGTCGCATAGGTGCGTTTCGGGGACGGCCCCAAATCCTGGCGGACACCCGCTTGTAGATTGAAATAAGGGCCAATGGTCCGGCTATAGAGCGCCTGCACCTCGGCGCTCTCGATGCCCTCGCGGAAGGCTCCCTCGCCCTCAGACTTGATGAAGAGGCGGTTGATGTCACCCCCGAACCACGCCTCGCCATCCCAGCGATAGCCGTCACGACCGTTGCGGAATTGATACTCAGCGAGGTTCAATAGCACCTGGCTGAAGTTTTGACCGCCGTGATGCTGCTGAAGGTGATGGCGACCCATCGCCATCGCGTCCGCGCCGTAAACGCTGTCGGCCGCATGGTCGGTCGGCAGGGGCGGGGCGGGGGCGTTTCCTGCGGGAAGCGCGGTGCCAGTCTGCTGCACCCCATCGGCCGCCATGCCTGGCATTCCGGCCATTCCCGACATGCCCTGCATGTCGTGGCCGCTGTGCTGGTCGGCTGGCATGGTCATCCCCGGCATCGCCGAATGGTCCATGCCCTGCATCGGCTGCTGGGAGCCCTGAGGGACCGTTTGGCCGTTTCCGGGCATCTGCATCCCCGGCATGGCTTCCATGCCCTGCTGTGAGCCCTGCGGAGCCGCATGGTCCATGCCGGGCATAGACGAGTGATCCATGCCCGGCATGGTCCCGTGATCCATACCATTCATGCCGGCCGTTGGCGCGGCGCGGCGTTTCGTCGTCGAAGCTGATGGTCGCCTCGCAGGAGCTGACCTAGTCTTGGCCGGCTTGCCTTTGGCCGTGGGCTTCACCACCGGCTTCTTTTTCGCAGGCATCGGCATGGTCATGCCCGGCATTGCCGAATGATCCATGCCCTGCATCGACTGAGCGGCGACAGGACCGGCGATGCCGAGCATGGTGGCGGCGGCGAGCGCCGCGGTCAGCCGGTTCATGCCGCCTCTCCCGCGAACGGGCGAACGGTGACGACGCGCATCATGCCTGCGGTCATGTGGTAGAGATTGTGACAGTGGAACGCCCAATCGCCGGGTGCATCGGCGGTCAGATCAAAGGTCATCTTGCCTCCAGGCGGCACGTTGACGGTGTGCTTGCGCGGCGCATGATTGCCGTGCCCCGTCACCAGCTCGAAGAAATGGCCGTGGAGATGGATGGGGTGCGGCATCATCGTATCGTTGACCAACGTCACCCGCGCCCGCTCGCCTTTGCGGAACGGGATGGGGTCGGCGGGATCGCTCAGCTTCTGCCCGTCGAAGCCCCACATGTAGCGCTCCATGTTACCGGTCAGATGGATCTCGAACTGACGCGACGGCGCGCGCACGTCGGGGTTGGGCGCGAGCGAAACGAGGTCGCGATAGGTGAGGACGCGGTGATCCAGGCCCTCCAGACCCTGGGGCGGTTCACCGCTACGGTCCTTCGGCATCGGGGAGATGGTCTGCACGCCCGGCCCCATCTTCACGCCCGGCGCATTCTTCGGGTCGCGCATGTTCATGTTCATGCCGCCACCCGACCCGTGGTCCATCCCGGCCATGCCGCCAGCCTGGCCCGATCCGCCCGACATGGCACTATGGTCCATGCCGGCCATGCCAGCACCGCCCGCTGCCATTTGGCTATGGTCCATCCCGGGCATTACAGCGCCGCCCATCTGGCTGTGGTCCATGCCCGACATGCCGGACATGCCCGCCATCGCTGCGCCTGCCGCGACCGTCCCGTGATCGGTCGGCCCCTTCCAGCCCGTCAGCTTCCAAAGATTGCGCGAGGCGTTCTGCATCAAGGTGGGGTCCGGCCCGCGCGTGGCGACCGGGCTCTCGTCCTTCATGCCGGACATGCCCTGCATCCCGCCCATGCTCCCCATGTCCATGCCCATATCGGTCATGGTCAGCAGCGTGCGCGGACGAAGCGGCGGGACCGGGGCGACCATCCCCTCACGCGGGGCGAGCGTCGCCCGGCCCATGCCGGAGCGATCGATAGCCTCGGAGACGAAGCTGTAGGCCCGGTCCTCGGGCGTCACGATCACGTCGAACGTCTCGGCAACGCCGATCTGGAACTCGTCGATCTTCACCGGACGGACATTCTGCCCATCGGCCTGCACGACGGTCATCGGCAGGTCGGGGATGCGGACGTTGAAGTTGGTCTGCGCCGCGGCGTTGATGATCCGCAAGCGGACCCGCTCGCCCGGCTTGAACAGCCCCGTCCAGTTGTCATACGGTCCGTAGCCGTTGACCAGGAAGGTATAGGTCGAGCCGGTGACGTCGGCGATGTCGGCGGGGTCCATTCGCATCTTTCCCCACTCGATCCGGTCCTTGAGCGGCATTTCCCGACCCGCGAGCAAGCCCGCGAGGGTCGGCCGCTGATAGTTGAAATAGGCGCCGCCCATCTGCTTCAGCTTCCGGAAAATCTGCTCGCCGGTCATCTGGCTGTGGTCGGACAGCACGATCACATGCTCGCGGTCGAACGCGATCGGATCGGCACCGGCCGGGTCGATCACGATCGGCCCGTAAAGTCCGCCCTGCTCCTGCTCGCCGGAATGGCTGTGATACCAGTAGGTGCCCGACTGGATGATCGGGAACTCGTAGATGAAGGTCGAGCGCGCCTTGATGCCGGGGAAGCTGATGCCGGGCACGCCGTCCATCGCGAACGGCACGAGCAGCCCATGCCAGTGGATCGAACTGTCCTCGTCGAGATTGTTGGTGACGGAGAGGCGGACCTTTTGCCCCTCCTTCAAGCGAATGAGAGGGGCCGGCACCGTGCCGTTGACGCCGATTGCGGGCGTCGACTTGCCGTCGACGGGAAGTCTGAAACTGTCGATCGTCAGCGCGATGTCAGTGCCCGAGACGGTCGGCAGCGGTTTGACGATCCCGCCCGAGACAGGCTGCGCCCACGCGGGCATATAGGCGGTCAGCGCCATGCCACCGCCAGCAAGGGCGGCGCCGCGAAGCATCTGGCGGCGATCGATAGTGCGGCTCATACGGTCCTCAAGGCTCTCGAACGGGAGTGTCCCTCTAGCCTTGATACGCAGCTCAGGGCGCTATCCCTCAGCGCCCGCCCAATCGCTCCAGCAACTTCGATCGCGCGCGATAGAGGCGGGTTTCTACCGCCTTTTCGCTGATCGACAACACTGCCGCGGTTTCAGCCTGGCTCAACCCCTCGATCGTGCGCAGCACCAAGGATTCCTTCAATGCGGTCGGCAAGCCCGCAATGGCGCGCGTCACGCGGTCGAGTTCCTGTCGGTCGCCCGTCGCGTCGTCGATCGCCACCTGGTCGTCTGCAATGGCTTCGGCTTCCGGGCCGATCGGTGCGGCGAACGCCAGAAAGCGCCGCACGGTGCGCTTGCGCCCCCAATCGCGGCACTTGTTGATCGCGATCGTCGATAGCCACGCGCGCATCGATCGATCGCCGTCGTAGCGGGGCAGGGCCTGATGCGCCGCGACGAAGGTCTCCTGCAGAAGGTCCAGCGCCTCGTCGGCCTCGCCGACGCACGCGCGCACCATGCGGAAGATTGACTGCCGATGGCGGCGCATGATCTCGGCGAAGGCGGCTTCGCGCCCGGCGATGCTGAGGGTCGCCAGCTCGCCGTCCGTAAGCGTGGTCCAGTCGAGGCTCACGCGCCGAACCTCAACGTGCGTCGTCGGTGAGCGCCTTCACCACGGCCTGATCGAACTGGCCGGTCTGATTGGGCCGCAAGAGCTGGCGCATGGCGAAGATGTGCGCCAGCGTCGCTTTCTGGAGCTCGCCCATGACGGCGTGGCTCTGGTCGGCGAAGCCGCGCTGGCTTCCTTCGCGGGCACACCGGCACCGAAGATGCCCATGACGAGCGCCGCAGCGATCGTCATTGCCCCAACGCCTAAGCCGGCGCGCGCCGCTGGACGTGCGGCGACCCGCGCCAGCACGCGATCTTCCATGCCATCAAGGCTCGCGGGCACGGGTGCTTGCGCCAGCCTCATCAATACTGCGTCGAGGTCCATGTCGTTCACTCCACCCCTCTAGCATGGATTACGCAAGCGACGCGCCCATCCCTCAAATCCATCCGTGAGGGGTGGTCGATCGGGGCGCGTAATGAAGGACAGGAACCCTCCTGTCGAAAGGCCCCCTATGCGCCGCCTATCCGTTCTGACTGCTGCTGCCGCTCTCGTCATGTTCGCCGGAACGGCGAACGCCCATCCTAAGCTGGTGTCGGCATCGCCGGCCGCCAATGCGACGGTNAGCGATGCCCGGCATGGCAGCCATGAAGATGGCCAGCGCCTCCGCGCTCTCGTCCGATGGCCGGACCCTCGTCATCACCCCGAAATCGCCGCTCCCATCGGGTCGGTATAGCGTCGCGTGGAATGTCGTCTCGACCGACACCCACAAGGTCGCAGGAACCTACGTCTTCGCGGTGAAGTGAGGCGATGGGGGACTGGTCGCTTATCGGCGTCCGCTTCGCGCTCTACGTGACGCTGGCTGCGCTGTTCGGCCTTGCCGCATTCAGCCTTTATGGGCTGCGGGCGCGCGAGCGCGGCGACGCGCTCGCGCTGCGTCCCTGGTTCATCGCCAGCGCTGGCCTGAGCCTGTTGTTTTCAGGCGCCTGGGTCGTGCTGATGGCCTCCTCAATGGCCGGAACGCCGGCCTGGCCGATCGACCGTGAAGCAGTCGGCGCGCTGCTCACCGGCTCTGCGATCGGAGCAGCATGGAAGCTGCGCATGGTCATGGTGGCCCTCGCGGCGCTGGCAGCGCTGGTCGCGGGCGGGCGCGGCATCTGGCTGAGCATCGTCGCGCTCTGCTCGGCCGTGGCACTCGCAACGCTGGCGTGGACCGGACACGGCGCGATGGACGAAGCCGTGATGGGCTGGGTCCACCTCATCGTCGACATTCTCCATCTGATCGCCTCGGGCGCTTGGGTTGGCGCACTACTGGGGCTGCTCCTGCTCGTCTCCCGACCCGCGGCGCGCGTAGACGCGGCGCATCTGGGGCTGACGCACCGCGCGCTGCACGGGTTCGGCGCGATCGGGACGGTTGTGGTCGGCACGATCCTCGTCACCGGCCTGGTCAACGGCTGGATGCTGGTCGGGATCGGCAACCTCGCCACGCTTCCTGCGACGCTCTATGGTCAGCTCCTGATCGCAAAGCTGGCGCTGTTCGTCGCCATGCTAGGGCTCGCCTCGCTCAACCGCTTCCGGCTCACGCCGGCATTCGAGCGGTCGATCGCAGCGGACGATCACAAGGGCGCCCTCGGCGCGCTGCGGACAAGTCTGGCGATCGAAACCGCCTGTGTCATCGCGGTTCTCGGGCTGATCGCCTGGCTCGGGACGCTCGCGCCGCCTGCATCGGCGATGTGATGCGCGGCCGGGGAGCCCTCGCGGTCCCCGGCCGTTCACGGGGCCGCGCCTGATGGATCAGTCGATCCTGCTCGACGAGACGGGGAGGATGCTGGCCGTGGCCGGCCTGATCTGCGTGGTGCTGCTCGTGCCGATGATGATCGTCGGGCTGATAATCAGCATCATCCAGGCGGCGACGTCGATTAGCGAACAGACGCTGAGCTTCGTGCCTAAGCTGATCGCGCTAGGCGTATGTTTGGTGATTTTCGGGAGCGCAGCGACCGAGCTCCTGACCAAGTTCACGGCCGAGCTGTTCGCTGTGATCGCGAGCATGGGCCGTTGATATGCAGATAGCTGCGCGGGCGGGCGACCGCCCGCGCAAGCCCCGCTATGCCGCCATCCGATCGCAGGAATCGGCGCACTTCCGGCACGCTGCCACGCAATCCTCCATGCCGCCCAGGGCCTCGCAGCTCGCTGCGCAAGCCCGGCAGATCTCGGCACACTCGCGGCAGATATGCTGATGGTGGGCGGACTTGCGCGCCATGAAGTCGATCGCAACCGCGCAAATTTGCGCGCAGTCGGCCATGATCTTCATATGCTCGGGCGCGGCGTGCTGGCCGCCCATTTCGAGGCAATGGTTCATCGCCATGTGAAGACAGGTCACATGGCATTCGTGGCAGGCGTCCATGCACGCCTTCATGCCGGGGTCGATCTGGTGCATCGCATTATCTCCGTATGAGCCCCCGCCTGTTCCTAGATACGCGCGCCGCGCGATCACCCCTTGCCGCGATCTCCGTCGTTCGCGGCAAGTTACATGGCCCACCGACCGAACAGCGTCGCAACGATGATGCCCGCGCCAAGCATGATGAGCGTCAACACTGTCATCGCGGCGATCTGAGGTCCGGTCACGCGCGCGCCGGCCGCCATGCCGCTCATCCCTGCCATTGCGTCGTGTCCCATGTCCGGCATCGGCGTGGCCGATTGCCGGTCCGCGCCGACTTCGTGTCCGCCATGCCCCAGCGCGCGCACCGTGCCCATGCCGTGCTTCAAGCGCACGCCAACCAGCCAAAGGTTGATCGGATAGGCGACTGCGAACCCGACGAGTGTCGCCAGCGACATGACGCCCCAAAAGCGGAGCGAGCTGGCGTGCATCGCGGCCATGTCGCGGCTCATCAACACCACCATCGTCGGGATCATGCCGGCCATGACGGCATTCATCGACAGCCATTCGGGGATGAACGACATGCGAAGCGCGCCCCAATAGGAACCGCCCGCCATGTCGCGCATGAAAAGCGCCTGGAAAATCAGCAGTCCGAACGCGAAGCCGAACACATATTCCGCGATCACGTCCTGCCACATCGGCAGGCCGAGCGCCGTGGTGATCGCGGCTGCGGCGATGACGCCGGTTGCATCGCCCGCCATGCAATGGATGGCCGAGCCGAACGCCTGCTTCCAGAGCGGTCGAACGAAATCCTCGTGCCGCTCGTTCGCCGGCTCCTGGCAGGACAGGACATAGGCCGCGGCCATGATCGGGCCACCATAGAGCGTGACCAACAGCCACCCCCATTTCATCACGCGCAGCTCGGGGTTGCGGGTGAAGGCATCCCACGCGACGTAAGCGACCGAAAGGGCGGTCAGCACGAACCACCCGATCAGCACGGCGTCGAGCCAGGGGGCCGGGGATGGCATCGTCACGGCAGCACTCCTCTACATGCTAGAGGATACGCGGCTCTCCGGATCATCCCTTGCGCGGAGCGGGCTAGGCGAGCTTGCTGGAAACGGCCTTGATCGCTTTCAGTCCCGATCCGAACCGCGCGATGGCCTCCCGGTTCTTCTCCAGCTCGCCATAGGGCAGGTAGGATATGTCGAGGTCGGCTACGCGGCTGAACGCGGGCCGCTGCAACTGCGCGCGAACGTCCGTCTCGCGCGCGTCGGGCGCGACAAGGAACAGCCCCGCGGTCGCGTGAAGGTCGCCACCGCTCAAGGCCAGGTCGAGCATCCTGACGATGCCCGAATAGATCGAGGTCGAATGCTCCACCTCGAACGCCGCGGCGACATGATCGCCGGCCTTCTCAAGCCACAGCACGTCGATCAGCCGGATCGAGTCAGCGCCCTTCGACGTCGCGATCGTGTCGGGCAGGCGCTCAAGGCATCCTGCGCCCAAGGGTGATCCGTCGAAGGCGCGGCTGCGGTCGTTCGCGGCGATCCATACGTCATAGCCGAGCGCCAACCCTAGATCGCGAAGCCATGCCTGGATTTCGGTATGGGTGCGCTCGTTCTCGCCCTCGCGCTGAGCGGCCTTGCTGAGCGTGCGCGCTTCCTCGCGCGCCGCCTCAAGCCGCTGCCCCCAGCTCGCCAGCGTCGCGCCGCTCACGTCGAGGGGCGGAGCCGGATAGCGATCGGAGCCGATGTCGAACAACAGACCGCCGATCGCGCCTAAATCATTCGATAGCAGCTCGCGGAAGCGGTCGTTGAGATCGAGGATGCCGGTCCGCATCGCCAGAAAATGCTCCCAGCTCCCGAGCTTCACATTCGCCCCCGTCAGCGCGTTGTAGCCCTTAACGATTGCGGTGTTGAAGGGCGGCACCAGCGTCGGGTGAAGGAAGTAGAGGAGGTTGGCGACCGCCGGACCCAGCCCCTTGATCTTCAAACGGTCGATCGCGTGGATATGGCTGATGATCTCCTCGGCCGTGTCGCAACAGGAACAGGCGTCGAGCAAGCGGCCGAACGCGCGCTGATTGTCGGGGCTCTCGTAAATGTCGGGGATGCGGAGCTTCGGCTTCCAGAGGAACGCATGGTCCGCGCCCTTGAAGATTTGCCGCTGCTCGGCGACGGAATGGACGACGGTTTCGAGCGACGATCCGCGGTAGGCGACGCCGAACGTGCCGCGCTCGATCTCGCCGACAACCTGGGTGATGCCGCGCCGGATTGATCGGAAGTTCTTCAACCGCTCGTCCCAAAGAAACCAGCTCCGATAGGTCGCGCCCTGATCGTCACGCCAGCGGGCAATTAAGCGGCGCACCAGGCCGTCATGGTCGGTGCCAGTAGAAAGACTGTCGATCTGCGCTGCCATATGTCCCCGATTGCCCCCGGCCCGCGTTTGGCGAGCTAGTAATAGACCTAAGCTGCGGCCCTTATGGCGTCGAGGGTGTAGAGCTGGCCCCCGCAATATGAGGGCAACGCCGCTCCCGCGCGTAGATTCAACATACACGCCAGCGGTGCCGACAGGGCCTTGACCCTAACACGGTGTCATACCCTACATGCTCTCGGGTCGAAGGAGTCTTGCCATGAACGACCCTCATTACCATTCCCAAGCCGGGCGTTGCGGCTGTTCGAAGCCTGCGCCTGAATCGGTCTCCACGCCCTCATCCTGTTGCGGGGGCGGCTCGGCCGCTCCCGCAAAGATCGAGCACGAACATCATCACACCGAAGCGGGCGGCTGCTGCTCGGGCAGTAAGGACAACGATGCCGCAGCAGCAGTGATCGACGCGGTGTGCGGCATGACGGTCGATCCCGCAAAAACGACACACCATGCCGAGCACGCTGGTCATGCCTATCATTTCTGTAGCGCAGGGTGCCGGAGCAAGTTTGTCGCCAATCCTGACGCCTATCTGAGCGATAAGCCGAAACCGGAGCCGATGGCGACGCCGGGGGCGATGTGGACGTGCCCGATGCACCCGCAAATTCGCCAGGAAGGGCCGGGAACTTGCCCAATCTGCGGCATGGCGCTCGAACCCGAAGAACCGTCGCTCGACGATACTCCCAACCCTGAGCTGGTCGACTTCACGCGCCGACTGTGGGTGGCGGGCGCGCTCACGATCCCGCTGCTCGTCGTCTCGATGTTCGCGGAAATGTTAGGCCTGCATGTGGTTAGCCCTGCGGCCTCGCCTTGGGTCCAGCTCGCACTCACCGCGCCGATCGTGCTGTGGGCGGGCTGGCCGTTTTTCGAGCGGGGGTGGACATCGCTTCGTACCCGCCATCTCAATATGTTCACACTGATCGCGATCGGCGTAGGTGCCGCCTTCCTCTATAGCGTGGTCGCGACGCTCGCGCCGGGCATCTTCCCAGCGACCTTCCGCACGCATGGGAGCATGGTTCCCGTCTATTACGAGGCGGCCGGCGTCGTGGTGACACTGGTGCTGCTCGGGCAAGTGCTCGAACTGCGCGCTAGGGCGGCGACAGGGCGCGCGATCCGCGCTCTCATGGATCTCGCCCCCAAGACGGCGCGACGCTTGCAGCCTGACGGTTCTGAAGAAGAAGTCGGGCTTGCCGACGTGGCAACCGGTGACCGGCTGCGGGTCCGCCCCGGTGAAGCCATCCCGGTCGATGGCGTCGTGGTCGAGGGTCGTTCGTCGGTCGACGAAGCCATGCTCACCGGCGAACCCGCGCCGGTCCTCAAGGAAGTCGAGGCGATCGTTACCGGGGGCACCGTCAACGGGACGGGCAGCCTGGTGATGGAAGCCCGCGCGGTTGGTTCGGACACGATGCTCGCGCGTATCGTCCGCATGGTCGCGGAAGCGCAGCGAAGCCGCGCCCCGATACAGGCGGTCGCCGATCGGGTTTCAGGATGGTTCGTGCCGCTCGTCGTGCTGATCTCGATTGCGACCTTCATCACTTGGTCGCTGGTCGGCCCTGAGCCGCGCATGGGCCATGCCCTGCTTAACGCCATCGCAGTGCTGGTGATCGCCTGCCCGTGCGCGCTCGGGCTCGCCACGCCCATGTCGATCATGGTCGGCACGGGACGCGGCGCTCAGGCCGGCGTGCTGGTGAAGAACGCGGAAGCCTTACAGGGGCTGGAAAAGGTCGATACCCTTGTCATCGACAAGACGGGTACGCTCACGGAAGGCAAGCCCAAGCTGATCGCGGTCGAGACGGTCAGCGCGGTCGGAGAGAACGACATGCTCGCGCTTGCCGCGGCCGTCGAAGGCCAATCCGAACATCCGCTCGCGCACGCAATCGTCGTTGCCGCCAAAGAACGAGGATTGCAGCTCGGCACAGTCGCGGACTTTGCCTCGCAAACCGGGCTGGGTGTCAGCGCCACGGTGGGCGGCCGCTCGGTCGTGATTGGCAATGCGGTGCAAATGAGCCGGATCGGCGCTGATCTCAAGCCGGTCGACGCCGCGGCCGATCGTCACCGTGGCGAAGGCGCGGGCATCATCCTCGTCGCGATCGACGGGGCGCTCGCCGGTCTGCTCGCAGTCGCCGATCCGGTGCGCGCATCGGCGCGCGACGCTATTGCCGCGCTTCGCAAGGAGGGCCTGCGGGTCGTCATGCTCACCGGCGACAATCGTGGGACGGCCGATGCTGTCGCGCGCGCCGTGGGCGGTCTTGATGACGTGCGCGCCGATCTGCTGCCGGAAGACAAGGCGCGTATCATCGGCGAGCTGAAAGCGAGCGGCGCAAGGGTCGCAATGGCGGGCGATGGGATCAACGACGCCCCGGCGCTCGCCGCCGCGGATGTCGGCTTGGCGATGGGAACGGGAACAGACGTGGCGATCGAAAGCGCCGGCATGACGCTCACGCGCGGCGATCTCTCGGCGATCGTGCGCGCCCGCAAGCTCGCTCGCGCGACGATGCGAAATATCCGCCAAAACCTGTTCTTCTCGTTCTTGTTCAACGGAATCGGCGTGCCGGTTGCGGCCGGCGTGCTTTACCCGGTTGCCGGTATCCTGCTGTCGCCGATGCTGGCCGGTGCAGCGATGGCGCTCTCGTCCTTCACCGTGGTCCTGAACGCACTGCGGCTCAACGCGGTAAAGCTGTGAACATCGGAGCGGCGTCGGACGCCAGCGGCGTCTCCCAACGCATGATCCGCCACTATGAAAAGATTGGTTTGGTGCCCGCGCCGCCACGGCGCGGGAACTACCGGGACTACGCCGACGCTGACGTTCATCGGCTGCGATTTATCGCCAACGCGCGCGACCTGGGGTTCCCGATCGAGGAAATCCGCACGCTGCTGGGGCTGTGGTCGGATCGCGATCGGTCGAGCGCGGAAGTGAAGACGCTGGCGGAAGCCCGCGCTGCCGAACTGGGCCGCAAGGTCCGCGTCTTGGACGCCATGCGCCGCTCGCTTACCGGGCTCGCCCAAGCCTGTCATGGCGATGATCGGCCTGATTGTCCGATCATCGAACGCTTGGCTGAATAACTTGCGCGGCTAACTTTTACTCCACTTGAGCGTGATCGTGCGTCGCACCGTTTCACGCGTTTCGCGCTGCGGCTTTGCCGCACCCCTCGATCGCCGCGCGGTTGGCCGTCACGATCCTGTCGGCCCCGACGATGGCGCGGAACGCGGTGGGACTGGCGCTCTGGATCATACGCTGCCCGGCTTCCCAGCGGGGCAAGTCGAGCGTCCGCGCCGCCATGCGCTCGGGCCATTGCCAGCTCGCCGGTGCGATCTCGCGCGCGACCAGGCCCGGCACGATCGCCCATGCGAGGATGCCGGCCGCCACCCCACCCAGGGCAAACCATAGCTGCCGATTCTTCTGGTCGGCGCGTGTCCATGCGGACCCGGCGATGGCGCGAAGATCGGCCATGATGCGGGCCTTGTCCTCGCCCGCCTTGGCGAGCGCCGCCTGATCCTCGCGCCGGGCGGCGCTGCCCGCCGCGGCGATGCGCTGCGCCATCTGCTCCGGCGTCATCGCCAGCGCCGGGGCCGCTTTCAGGAATTGGCCGATGCGCGCGACGTTCTCGCCTGCCGTGTTCACGTTCTGCTGGAGCACGCCAAGCGTCTCGGTATGGTCGGGTATGTCGACCGCCGCGCTCGGCCGCCAAGCCCTCCACGGCGCAGCGCCAGCTCGCCGCGCATGGCCTCGAACGCCTCGGCCGCGCCTGCTCCGCCCTGATCGTCCTCGTTCGTCACCTGTCGTGAGCCTGCAACCCGTGATATTCCTCCGAGTTAATCAAAGGAGACCCAACAATCACCGGACCGGTCATGCCTAAGACACCACACACGAAAGGCCCGGACGAAACCCTTTCTCTCCTCGCCGATCCCTATCGGTTCATCTCCAGGCAGTGCCAGCGCCTAGGCGCAAACGCTTTTGAATCCCGTTTCCTGCTGAAAAAGACCAACTGCCTTAAGGGGGCCAAGGCCGCCGAAATCTTCTACGATACGACCCGCTTCGAGCGCGAAGGTGCCATGCCGGTCGCTATTCAGAAGACACTGCTGGGCCAAGGCGGCGTTCAGGGTCTGGACGGCGAGACCCATCGGCACCGCAAGCAGATGTTCATGGGCCTGATGACACCAGAGCGCGTGCGGGCGCTGGCGCAATTGTTCGAGGCCGAGTGGCGCAGGGCGGTGCCGGGCTGGACGCGCAAAGGAGAGATCGTCTTCTATGACGAGTTGCATGAGCCGCTGACGCGAGCGGTATGCGCTTGGGCGGGAGTTCCTCTTCCGGACGATGAAGCCGGCAACCGCGCGGGCGAGCTGCGGGCGCTGTTCGACGCCGCCGGCTCGGCGAGCCCAAGGCATCTTTGGTCACGGCTGGCCCGTCGTCGCGTCGACGCATGGGCGAAGCGGATCATTGAAGGCATTCGGGCCGGGAGCATCGGCTCGGGCTCGGGGACCGCGGCTTACGCGATAGCCTGGCATCGCGACCGGCACGACGATCTTCTTTCGCCGCACGTCGCAGCGGTCGAACTGGTAAATGTCCTTCGCCCGACCGTCGCGATCGCAGTGTACATCACCTTCGTCGCCCACGCGCTGCAAACCTGTTCAGGGATCAGGGCGGCCTTGGTTCAGCAGCCGGACTATGCCGAGCTCTTCGTCCAAGAGGTCCGCCGATTCTATCCCTTCTTTCCCGCTGTGGTGGCGCGCGCGAGCCAAGATTTCGAGTGGGAGGGGATGGCCTTTCCGGAAGGGCGTCAAGTGGTGCTAGACCTTTATGGGAGCAATCACGACGCAGCGACCTGGGCCGACCCCCAGGAGTTTCGCCCTGAGCGTTTCAGGGCTTGGGACGAAGACTCCTTCAACTTCATTCCGCAGGGCGGCGGCGATCACTATCTCGGCCATCGCTGTCCCGGCGAATGGATCGTCCTCGCGATCATGAAGGTGGCGGCACACCTCCTCGTCAACGCGATGCGCTATGACGTACCGGACCAAGACCTGAGCATCGATTTCGCCAGGCTGCCAGCGCTTCCGAAAAGCGGCTTCGTGATGCGCAACGTCCACATAGGTGGCTAGGGCCGCGTGCCGTGGTGATGGTGATCGGCTCCGTTATCGACCGTTTGCGCGAGTACGGGGTGCGATGCGACATCTACGCAGTCGAATGTTGGTTCAGCAAGTCGATCACGGCGCACCTCGCCGCCCCGTCGCCTTCGCAACGGTCGATGGTCGCAGCCAGCAGGCTTTCTAGTTGCGCCAGATCCTCCATCTTAGCGCGCACACGCTCTAGATGGTGAGCCGCGATCTCGCGGACCTCACTGCATGACGCCTGCGCAGAACCGCCAAGAGACAGGATCGCGCGCACCTCGGCCGGGGAGAAGCCGAGTTCGCGCGCGCGACGGACGAACCCAAGTGCGCGGACGTGACCGGTCCCATATACCCGCCGCCCGCCGCTTGTGCGGGGTGGCGTTGCGAGAACACCAACGCGCTCGAAGTACCGGATCGTCTCGATATTCACGCCAGTCCGGCGAGACAGCTCGCCGATCGTGATGCTTTCCTCAACGCGCATATATTGCTTGCTCCTGTAGTCACTACAGGATGCATAACGGGCTAACCCGCTAGAGGCGATAGATGAACCAAGAGACCATCCCGCGTGAACCCCTAGGCGCACCAACGTCACGACGTCGCGCCGACACGGGGCTATCCGCCCTCGGCGCGCTTGCGAGCTTAGCCGCTGTTCTAGCTGCGGCGTCATGCTGCGTCCTGCCCCTCGCACTCGCGGCGCTCGGCCTGGGGGCGGGCCTGTCCAGCAACTTCGCCGCGCTGATACCACTACGGTGGCCGCTAACGGCGACCTCCCTCATCGGCTTGGCTGCTGGGTGGTGGGCCTACGCGCAGCGGCGGAGGTCCTGTGCTGGGGACCGGTCCTGCACAATGCCGCTGCCCTCGCGCGCGACACCTATCCTGCTCGCGATTGGAACGGTTCTGACGCTTATCGCGTTCGCCTGGGACCTCCTAGAAGCGCCGCTGATGAACGCGCTTTCCTGATGCAGCTCACCTCAACCCTGACCTGTCCCAAATGCGGCGGGGTGGCCACCGAAAGGATGCCCACCAACGCCTGCCAATTCTTCTATGATTGCCGGCATTGCGCGGTGGTGCTGCGGCCCCTGGCTGGCGACTGCTGCGTGTTCTGCTCATTTGGCGATGTCCCATGCCCTCCGATCCAGGAAGCGAAAGCAAACGGGACTGTGGCGGGCTGCTGCGGGTGAGGCGATAGCTTCACGTTTCTTCGTGAACTGGGGTCCTGCTCGCCAAGGTCGCGCAAGCGAAATTGCCTACTTCGGTCTTATTCGACCGGTTCCTGACCTGCCTCAACTGCTCATTTTCGAGAGGGCATTTGAACAGGATAGCATTTCGGGCGCTTCAAAAACCCTTGCTCCTCCAGTTGCTAGAGCATGTAACCGCAATTTGCTCTCCTGCGGACGGGGGGCTGGAGGTGGCTTTTTGACGGCCCGTGTTGAAGCAATCGGTATGTCTCGACGCTCATTAGTGGCGCGGTTGGTGGCCTGTGGAACCGGCTTGGTGCTCGGTTCTCCAACGCTCGCGCGACAGACTTCCCGGTCTGCGGCCTCGTGGAACTTCGGCGCGGCTCACCTCGAATGGGAGCCGCTGGAAGTCGGCACGGGTGATACCCTCCTTGTTTCGGCACAAGTGCGCGGAGTGCCGGCGCGGGCGGTGCTCGACAGTGGCAGCGGCGCGTCGATCATGAGCACGGCGCTCGCGGCGAAGCTCGGCTTGAACAATGGTGAGCGGCGCATGATTAGCGGGCTGAGCGCCAAGGCCCCGGTGCTGCTGGTCCGCGACATCGACGTACAGCTCGCCCGCGAAACCCGTCGCTTACCCTTTGCCGTTGTTGGTGATCTGAGTTCAGTGTCGGCGGCCTTCGGACGACCGATCGACGTTCTCCTCGGTGCCGATATGTTCACGGGCAGCTGCATCGCGCTCGATTTCGCGAACAGGCGTATGGCGGTCGTCAAGTCAGGCACGTTTCTCGCCGGCCCCGACTGGCGCGCTGTCGCGCTCGGACGCGGTGCCAAGCAGGAGCTGTTCATCCGGGCCTCCGTCGAGGGCCTGTCTCCCGTGCCCTTGATGATCGATCTTGGCAGCTCGGCCGCGCTGATGCTCTCGTCGGCCTATGCCCGCGATCAAGGGCTGTTGAACGGGAAGCTCGTCTCGACCGCGGCGATCGGCGGCGTCGATGGTGTGCGTATCAACGATGCTTTCACGATCCAGAACATCAACATCGAAGGGCTTGGCGTCTCGAACGTCCCCACACTCGGGATGAGAGCTTGGCTCTCCACCAGCACGGTTGGCAATGTCGGCCTACCGCTGATCGCTCAATTCGACGTGGTGTTCGACGTGACCGCCGGATTCGTGTGGCTCCGGCCACTCGGTCCTCGTCGTCGCCTGCCGATGCTGAAGGACCGTAGCGGCCTTGGCCTCGCAGCCTCACCAACGGCGCTCACCGTTGTTCATGTGGCGGCGAACAGTCCCGCGGAAAAGGCTGGCTGGGCGGTCGGCGACCGGATCGTGGCGGTGAACGGCCATTCGATCGATGCGAACTATACGCGTGGGGAGCTCTGGCAAGTGCGCTCCCGGCCTGCTGGCACCCTCGTAAAGCTGACGATGGCCTCGGGTGATGTGCGCGAGCTCAGGCTGGCCGATTATTATTGATCGGCTTGAGGGTGGCCTTTGCCGATCGCCTTCATGATCCGACAATCGGCCATGCGCGCCTTGGTGCAGCTCTGGCTGAGCATTGCCAACTCATCCCGCAACACCGCGAGTTGCGCCAGTCTCTCCTCCACATCCTTGAGGTGCTGAGCAGCGATAGCTGAGGCGGCACCACAATCCTGGTCCGGGTTCTGCGCCAGCCCCATCAACGAACGGATCTCGTCGACGGAGAAGCCAAGCCGGCGACCGTTGCGGATGAAGTGCAAACGCTCAATGTCACTGGCATCGTAGGTTCTGCGACCCGACGCCGTGCGAGGGGCGGATCGGAGCAACCCGATCGACTCATAAAAGCGGATCGTCGTCACCTTCGTCGAGGTCTCGCTGGCGAGCTGCCCAATCATCACCGGCTTCATCATGCCATCCTTGCTTATGCGAACGTGTCGCACATTTCGCTTGCTTCTACAGCGACTGGAGGTGGTAAGGAAGGCCGCATGAATGCTTCTACCGAAAGCTGCGGGTGCCACGGGGAGCCCGCGCGCGCGCAAACCGATCCGGCCTATCGCCGTGCGCTGCTGACCGTCGTGGTGCTCAACCTCGGCTTCGGAGTCGCCGAGCTGTTCGGCGGGTTCATCGCCGATAGCCAAGCGCTGAAAGCGGATTCCCTCGATTTTCTCGGGGACGGGTCGATCAGCCTTATCGGTCTTCTCGCGCTTGCCTGGTCCGCACGGGCGAGGGCAAAGGTCGCGCTGACGCAGGGGTTGTTTCTCGGTGCGCTTGGCGTGGGCGTAATCGGTTTCGCGATTTGGCGCGCCCTGAACGCAACCGCGCCGGATGCCGAACTGATGGGCACAATCGGCGTTGTCGCGCTCGCGATCAATGTCGTGTCCGCCTTGGTGCTTGCGCGTTTCCGGGAAGGGGACGCCAATGTTCGCGCGATCTGGCTGTTCAGCCGCAACGACGCGCTCGCCAATGTCGCGGTGATCGCCGCGGCCGGTCTGGTGGCGTGGACAGGAAGCGCCTGGCCGGACCTCGCCGTCGCCGGCCTCATCGCCCTCCTGTTCCTCCACTCCGCTTATGAAATCGTCACTGGCGCTCGGCGCGAACTGGGAGAGCGGTAGTGCGTCTGCTCACCTTGATCCGGGCAATGCTCTCGCTGCGGCTGCTCGCCGCGCTCGCTGCGCTGCTGATCCCTGCTGCGGCATTCGCCGAACCCGGCGACGTGCAAACCGCATGGCGGCTGCTCGACTATATGGCCGTCGATTATGGAGGCGCGGTCGCGAACGGTCGGATCAAGAGCGCGTCGGAATACGCCGAAATGAATGAGTTTGCCGCGTCGGTCTCGACACGGCTTCAAGGCCTGCCGGCGAAGCCGGAGCGCCAAGCCCTCATTCAGCGGGCCGCCAACCTCCAAGCGGTAATCGCGGAAAAGGGATCGACTGAACAGGTGGCAACACTGGCGCACGGGCTCGCGGCCGATCTGCTGCGCGCCTACCCGGTGCCGCTCGCGCCCGATAAGGCTCCGAACCTCGTCTCCAGCGATGCACTGTTCCGACAATCCTGCGCGTCCTGCCACGGGATGACGGGCAACGGCCGTGGCCCTGACGCCGCCAAGCTCGCTACGCCCCCGATTGCTTTCACCGATGCCGAGCGCGCGCGCCAGCGCAGCGTGTTCGCGCTCTATCAGGTGGTGACGCAAGGCATCGACGGGACCGCGATGCAGAGCTTCGCCGATCTGCCCAACGATCAGCGCTGGGCGTTAGCATTCCGAGCCGGGAGCTTCGCCTTCACGGATGCGCAGGCGCGCGAAGGCGAGCGGCTTTGGAAATCCGACCCGACCCTTCGCCGGCGCATTCCGGACCTGAAAACCCTGGTCGCGCTCACCCCGGCCGCGCTCGGCGCGGCGATCGGCGACGCCAAGGCTGACGCCGTGCTCGCGTTCCTGCGTCGTCATCCCGAACAGGTGATACAACAGGCTCCCGGCTCGCTCGCGGTCGCCCGCGCCAAACTCGCCGAAAGCGTGGCGGCTGCGCGGCGCGGCGATGCGCGCATGGCGAAAGAGCTGGCGCTGTCGGCCTATCTCGATGGGTTCGAGCCGATCGAGCCAACACTCACCGCGCGCGACGCGACGCTGATGGGTCGAATCGAGGGCGCGATGGGGGAGTTCCGCGCCTCGATCGACCGGGGCGCGTCGCCCGATGATCTCGCGGAGAAGGTCGCAGTACTGGGCGGCCTTTTCGACGATGCGGAAGCGGCGCTCGCGCCTGATGCCGCCACCGAAGCGTCCACGTTCCTGGGCGCGTTCACGATCCTGCTGCGTGAAGGGCTCGAAGCCCTGCTCATCGTTGTCGCCATGATCGCGTTCCTGCGTAAAGCCGAGCGCGGCGAGGCGCTGCGGTACGTGCATGGCGGCTGGGTCAGCGCGATCATCGCGGGCGGGATCACCTGGGCGGTCGCCACCTATGCGATCGGGATCAGCGGTGCGAGCCGGGAGCTGACGGAAGGGTTTGGCTCGCTGTTCGCCGCGGTCGTGCTGCTCTCGGTCGGGATTTGGATGCACGGCAAGGCGCAGGCCGATCAGTGGCAGCGCTATATTCGCGAGAAGATGTCGCGGGCGCTCTCGGGCGGGTCGGGCTGGTTCCTGTTCGGGCTGGCGTTCGTCGTAGTTTATCGCGAGGTCTTCGAGACGATCCTGTTCTATGCCGCGCTTTCGGCGCAAGGTGACAACGGGATGCTTCTCGCGGGGGCCGGGTCGGCGATTGGACTGCTCAGCCTGATCGCTTGGGCCATGCTTCGCTACAGTCGCAAGCTGCCGATCGCGCAGTTCTTCCGCTATAGCTCCTGGCTCATGGCGGTCCTGACCGTCGTGCTGGCGGGTAAAGGCGTCGCCGCGCTCCAGGAAGCCGGCCTTATCAACATCGCACCGCTCGCGGACGTGCCACGGCTGTCGATGCTCGGCGTGTTTCCCACTTGGCAATCGGTGCTGGCGCAACTCCTGATGGCGGTCGCCATTGCGGTCGGGTTCGCCTGGAACGGGCGCGACCGATCCCGCTCGGGTTCCGGCTCAGTGACCCTTGGTTCGAATTAGTGCAATGACATGAAAACCCTTCCGTGATAGAGGCAAGCTAGTGCGAGCCTTTTTGCCTTTCCTGACATGCCTGATGCTGGTCCTGACCAGCTTCTCCGGCATGGCCCATGCCGCCGATCTGGCGGGGGGAAGCATCGCGGGCGTTGAGTTCACGGTCCATACCGCCGGTGACATCGATCAGGTGCCATCGGACTCGGACAAGAATGTCCCGCATCATCACAATTATTGTCACGGACACGACGTCGGCGCGCCTGCGCGCACGACGATGGAATATACCCCCGTCCTCACAGTGCCCAAGCCGACAATCTCCGCCTCTGCGTCGCTCGACGGCCGCACCGGCATGGTCCATTTGAGGCCCCCCCAAGCCTGACGTCCGATTTGGGCGTGCGTTGGCGCGCCCCTGTCGATCATCGTCAGGAGTCCTATTTTCATGAATCGTATCCTCGCGGCCATGCTGGCCGCAGCGTCTTGCGCCACGATGGCGCAGGCGCAGGTCGGACCGTCCGCGCCTGTTGCGCAGGATGCGCCGGTCTACACGCTTGACCAAGCGGTCAGTGCAGCGGGCGGTTCGGCCCCTGCTGCGGAAGCGGCGACAGCTGGAATCGACGCGGC
The DNA here is from genome assembly GCF_042678845.1 of Sphingobium olei. Classification (NCBI taxonomy): domain Bacteria; kingdom Pseudomonadati; phylum Pseudomonadota; class Alphaproteobacteria; order Sphingomonadales; family Sphingobiaceae; genus Sphingobium; species Sphingobium olei. Next base: position 44,729 of record NZ_JBHTLS010000011.1, read on the forward strand.
CCGTGCAGGTCGCACAGTCGCCGGCTTGCGGCCCAATCCGGTGGTTCAAGGCCAAGTCGAGAATGTCATCGGCTCCGGGCCGTATCGGGGGGTCCGCAGCGCGGAAACCACGGTCGGCTTTGCGATCCCGATCGAGCTAGGCGGCAAGCGCGGCGCCCGCGTCGCGGTCGCCAATGCGCAATTGTCCCGGGCCGAGATCCAGGCCGCGATCATCGCGGCGGATGTCCGGCTTCAGGTAACGCAGCTCTATGTCGAAGCGGTCGCGGCCGATCGCCGGGTAATGACAGCCCGCGATCAGGCCCGGATCGCCAGCGATGCGCTGCGGGCCGCGAGCGTTCGCGTGCAGGCAGGGCGGGCATCGCCACTCGAGCAACAGCGCGCGGATGTCGCGCGTATCAATGCCGACGCCAATGTGGAGCGGCAGCTTCGCTTGGCCGAGGCGGCCCGCGCCAATCTGGCGCGTCGGATCGGACGGCCGATCGACGGCCTGCTCGATGACACGCTGCTCGATCGCCTTCCCGATGTGAACGTCTATGGGCCGTTGGCACCGGTCAACACGACCGGCACACTCGCGCTGGCGGCAGCCAACGCGGATTTCTCCATTGCCGAAGCCGGCGTGCGGCTCGCGCGCGCCAATCGCGTGCCTGACCTGAACGTCGGGCCGTCGATCCGCCGCCTGGAAGCGACCAACGACATGGCGGCGGTGTTCAGCGTGTCGATCCCGATCCCGGTGTTCAACAATGGTCGCGCCGCGATTGCGCAGGCGACCGCGCAGCGGACCCAGGCGGATGCGCAGCGCCGCGTGACCGCGCTCGACATCGAACAGGCGATCACGGACGCGCAGGCGCAGGCGGCCAATGCCGCAACGACGGCTCGTGCGGCGTCGGGGCCGGCGCTGGCGGCTGCACAGGAGGCCGCCCGCATCGCGCGGATCGGCTATCGCGAGGGCAAGTTCGGCCAGCTCGAATTGCTCGATGCTGAACGCACGCTCGCCGAAACGCGGGTCGCCGCGATCGACGCGCTTGCCAATTACCAGAATGCCCGCGCGCAAGTGGAGCGACTGACCGCTCGTGCGCCCAATGGGGGGAATCAGTGATGAAGAGCTTTTATCTCGCGGGCGCGGCGTCGCTCGCCCTGCTCTTGGCTGCCTGCGGCGGCAAGGATGGCGGAAACGAGGCAACTGCCGAAGGCGCAGCTGCCAATGAGACGGCAGCGGGCACGGAAAAGGGCGGTGCTGAAGGCGGTCATGCCGGTGAAGGCGTCGTCACATTGGGTGCCGACCAGATCGCCACAGCGGGCGTCCAGGTCGGACGGCCGATCATCGGCGGGGCCGGGACGATCGAGCTGCCCGCGATCATCGAGGGCGACCCACAGGGAACGCAGGTCGTCTCGGCCGCAATTGCGGGACGCGTGGTCGCGCTCACCCGTAACCTCGGCCAATCGGTCGGACGCGGCCAGACCATTGCGGTCATCGAAAGCCGCGAGGCGGCGCAGATCAAGGGCGAGGTCGAGGCGGCGCGGGCGCGGCTTCAGCTCGCTAATTCGAACCTCGCGCGCGAACAGCGGCTGTTCGCGCAGAGAGTCTCCCCTGAACAGGATCTGATCGCCGCCCGCACAGCGGCGACGGAGGCGCGGATCGCCCTGACGCAGGCGCAGAGCATGGTTTCGGCGGCGGGTGTCGGCGGCGGCGGGCTCAACCGGCTCGGCATTGCCGCGCCGATCTCGGGCCAGATCATTGCGCGCCCCGTGACGCTGGGACAAACGGTCGCGGCGGATGCCGAACTCTATCGCATCGCCAACCTGAGCCAGGTGTCGATCGCGCTTAATCTCAAGCCCGAGGATGCGGGCCGGGTGCGTCCCGGCAATACGGTGCTGGTGAAGGCGGCAGGCCGTCAGGCGACCGCCCGCGTGACCTTCGTGTCGCCGGCGCTTGATCCGCAGACGCGGCTCGTGCCTGCGCTCGCCACCCTCGACAATCGCGGTGGCGAATGGCGGGTCGGCGAGCCTGTGACGGCAGCCGTGCAGCTCACGGGCAGCGGCGGGAGCGGGGCGGTCCGCGTGCCGACGACGGCGGTCCAGAGTTTCGAGGGCAAGTCGGTCGTGTTCGTGCGCACGCCCACCGGCTTCAAGGCGACCCCGGTCCAGCTCGGCGATGCGTCGGGCGACACGGTGATCGTCCGGTCGGGCCTGACCGGCAACGAACAGATCGCCACCACCGGAAGTTTCACGCTCAAGGCCGAGATCGGCAAGGGCGAAGCGAGCCACGAGGATTAAGCCATGATCGCCCGTATCGTAACCTGGGCGGTCGAGAAGCGCTGGCTAGTCCTGCTCCTCACCGTCATCGTCGCCGCCATCGGCGCCTTTTCCCTCTACCGGCTACCGATCGACGCGGTGCCGGACATCACCAACAATCAGGTCCAGATCAACGTCCGCGCGCCTGCCCTCTCGCCCGAGCTGGTCGAGAAGCAGGTGTCGTTTCCAATCGAAACCGCGCTCGCCGGCACCCCCGGCCTGGAATATACGCGCTCGTTGAGCCGCAACGGCTTCGCGCAGATCACGGCGGTCTTTTCGGACGCGACGGACATCTATTTCGCCCGCCAGCAGGTGGGCGAGCGTCTGCGGGGCGTGCAAGAGAATCTGCCCGACGGCGTGAACCCTGAAATGGGTCCGATCGCGACAGGCCTGGGCGAGGTGTACATGTACACCGTTCGTCTCGATCATCGCGAGGACGACAAGCACAAGCCCGGTGAACCGGGCCAACAGCCCGATGGCAGCTACATCACGCCAGAGGGCGAGCGACTGACGACCGAAGAGGACAAGGCGACCTACCTGCGCACCGCGCAGGACTGGATCGTGACGCCGCTTCTGAAGACCACACCGGGCCTCGCCGGTGTCGACTCGATTGGCGGTTACGCCAAGCAGTTCCTCGTCGTGCCCGACGTGCAGAAGCTGGCCTCGCTCGGCATCACGCTGACGGACCTGGGAAATGCGCTGGAGCGCAATAACACCAGCGTCGGCGGTGGCTTCGTCAATCGCAATGGCGAAGGTCTGGCTGTTCGCTCGGATGCGCTCGTTCGCAATGCCAGCGAGTTGGCCAGGACCGTGATCGCGACACGTAACGGCGTGCCGATCACGGTAGAACAAGTTGCGACTGTGAAGACGGGTCAGGCGATCCGCATGGGTTCGGCATCGGAGAACGGTACCGAAGTCGTCGTCGGCACGGCGATCATGCGGATCGGCGAGAACAGCCGCATCGTGTCGACCGCGGTCGCTGAGAAACTGAAGACGATCAACGCTTCGCTGCCTCCTGACGTCGTAATTCAGCCGGTGCTGAACCGCACCGAGCTGGTCAATTCGACGATCAAGACGGTCGCGAAAAACCTGTCCGAAGGCGCGGTGCTGGTCATCGTCGTGCTCTTCCTGCTGCTCGGCAACTTCCGTGCGGCCCTGATCGCGGCGTTGGTCATCCCGATCACCATGATGCTGACAGGCTTTGGTATGCTGCGCGCTGGGGTCTCGGCCAATCTGATGAGCCTTGGGGCTTTGGACTTCGGTCTGATCGTCGACGGCGCCGTCATCATCGTTGAAAACGCGCTGCGAAGGCTTGCCGAGCAACAGCATCATGAAGGCCGATTGCTGAGCGTCAAGGAAAGGCTCGCGACCGTGGCAGCCGCCGCGCGCGAGATGATCCGGCCCTCGGTCTACGGACAGGCGATCATCATCCTCGTCTACGTGCCGCTACTCACGCTGACCGGCGTGGAGGGCAAGACGTTCGTGCCGATGGCGCTCACCGTCATCATCGCGCTCGGCTTCGCCTTCATCCTGTCGCTCACCTTCGTCCCCGCCATGATCGCGATCTGGCTGTCCAAAAAGGTGGAGGAGAAGGACGGCCGCATCATCACATGGCTGAAGAAGCGCTACGAACCCGGTCTCGACCGGGCGATGAAGCGCCCGACCCTGACGATCGGGGCGGGTGTCGGCAGCCTTGTGGTGGCGGCGCTTGCCTTCACCACGCTCGGCTCGGTGTTCCTGCCGCAGCTCGATGAAGGCGATCTGCTCATCCAGTCGCTCCGCATCCCGGCAACGTCGGTCCAGCAGAGTCAGGCGATGCAGGTGCCGATCGAGAGGATGATGTCGAAGCAACCGGAGGTGGCGTTCGTCTATTCAAAGACGGGCACCGCCGAGCTGGCGGCCGACCCGATGCCGCCGAACGCGACCGACATGTTCGTCATCCTGAAGCCGCGGAAGGACTGGCCGAACCCCGACCTTCCCAAGGAGGAGCTGGTAAGTCGGATCGAGGGTAATCTCGCGAAGTTCCCGGGCAATGCCTATGAGATCACCCAGCCCATCCAGATGCGCTTCAACGAGCTGATCGCCGGCGTTCGCGGCGATATCGCGGTGAAGGTATTCGGCGACGACTTCACACAAATGAACCGGACGGCCGAGCAGGTTGCTGCGGTGCTGCGCAAGACGCAGGGCGCAGCGGACGTGAAGGTCGAGCAAACGACGGGCCTGCCCATGCTCGACATTCGCGTCAATCGCGACGCAATGGCGCGTCTGGGCGTCACTGCCCAAGATGTGCAGGACATCGTCACCGCGACAATCGGCGGGCGCACCTCGGGCCAGATCTTCGAGGGCGATCGGCGCTTTCCGGTCGTGATACGGCTCTCTGAAGCGCAACGGGCGGACATCGGCCTTCTCGAACAGGTGCAGGTGCCGTTGGCGGGGGGTGGCTATGTGCCGCTTTCGAGCGTCGCCGACATCAAGGTGGTCGATGGTCCCAACCAGATCAGCCGCGAGAACGGGAAGCGTCGCGTGGTGGTGCAAGCCAATGTGCGCGGTCGCGACGTCGGCAGTGTCGTTGCGGACGCGCAGGCGGCGATCGGTAGCCAGGTTCGGCTGCCCGCTGGTGCCTATCTCGAATGGGGCGGCCAGTTCGAGAACCTGCAATCGGCAAGCGAACGTCTGAAGCTGGTCATTCCGGCCTGCTTCATCCTGATCCTGTTGCTCCTCTACGGGGCATTGGGATCGGTCCGCGATGCCGCGATCGTCTTCACCGGCGTGCCCTTCGCGCTGGTGGGCGGCGTTCTGCTGCTGTTCCTGCGGGGCATGGACTTCTCGATCTCGGCGGCGGTTGGCTTCATCGCCTTGTCGGGCATCGCGGTCCTCAACGGCCTCGTGATGGTCAGCTCGATCCAGGACCTGATCCGGTCGGGGCTATCGCGCGAAGAGGCGGCCCATGTCGGCGCAATGCAGCGTCTGCGGCCCGTCGTCATGACCGCGCTCGTCGCCAGCCTCGGCTTCGTGCCGATGGCGCTTGGCGAAGGCGCGGGCGCGGAGGTGCAGAAGCCATTGGCGACCGTCGTCATCGGCGGCCTGATCTCGGCAACGCTGCTGACGCTGTTCGTGCTGCCGACGCTCTACGCCCGGTTCGGGCAGAAAGTGATCGAGAAGCCCGAGCACTACAATGAGGAGCATGAAGGGGACGACCACGGTCAGACCTTCGTGAACGACTTGGCCTGAAGGGTGAGCGGGGCGATCCGCGATCGCCCCGCTCATCTCTGGGAGATGGGGATATGCCTCGCACCATAACCAGCTCAATGCTTCACGGCGGGCCACTGCGGATCTGGTCGGCGATCACCGATCCGGATCATCGTCGGGCTTGGAGTCCGCTCGTATTCCTCGACAACCCGTGCCAGCTTGGCGAGACGGAATGTACCTTCGCGATCCAGGGCATCACCCGACCAATTCGGACGCCAGCACGGATTGATCGATTCGATAAGCCGCACGCCTTCGCTTGGTCCTGCGGCATCCCTTATCTGTTCACGCTCGAAGAGCGGTACGAGCTGGCAGGGGACGACGGTGGCACCAGGCTAACACATAGCTGCACGCTGCGCGGGGCGCTGTCTTTGCCGTTCGCGGCGATGATGTTGCGTCGCCTGCGGTCCCTGATGATCGAGGCTGACGATCGCCTCGCAACCTATCTGCGCTGGCGGGTGGGTCAGCCTGCCCGTGGGATCAATCGTCAGCGCGTCCCCTCCCGGTACAGGAGGAAGGCGCGATGACGCCGTTGAAGCGGGTTCTGCCCGCCCTCATCCTCGTTATCGGGCTGGCGGCTTGCACGGAAAGCAAGCCGCCAGCCCCGCCAACGGAGCAGCAAATCCATTCGTCCGACAGCGCCGTGGCGACCGGGGAAATGGGGCGCCATCCCTATCGCTGTTCCGACGGGGAACCGCTGTTCGTCGACTACAAGGACAACGGCCTGCAGATCGATTTGCGGCGCTCCAGCAGCGCCGTGCCCATGACGCTGACCGCGCCAGCGCAGGGCCTCCAATATGTCGGCGAGACAGCCACCGCGACCTTCAAGGGGTCGCAGCTCACCATCGTGGAAGGCGAAGGCCGCACGCGGACCTGCGAACGGGAGGGCACCCGATGAACCGTCCTGTCTTCCGACACGTCGCACTGCAACGGGAGAGAAACGATGTCTGACACGTCGATCTCGAATGTGATGGCCATTCGCGCCGAAGTGATCGCGCGAAGCCGCGCCTTGCGCGAGGCGCAGCCGACGGCACCGCCCGGCGTGACGCCGACCGCTCCAGCCTCAACCTTTGCCGACACCCTCAATGCCGTGGTGGCGAAGGTCAACGAGACCCAGGAGCAGGAGGATGTCGTCACCGAAGCATATGAACGGGGCGAAACCACCGACATTGCGACCGTCGCGCTCATCCAGAGCCGTGCATCCATTACGTTCGAGGCGACGCTGCAAGTCCGGAACAAGCTGCTGTCTGCATATCGAGACATCATGAACATGCCGATCGGATGACGATCGCGGAGATAACTAAGGCGGTATTGGTATGATTGTCGGCACAAGGCCACGATTTACGCAGATTATTGTCGAGGTTTGGAAGCCCCTCACGATCCTGTTCGTGTGGGACGTGGCGGTGACGGCATTCCACATGATGACCCCGATCAAGGAACCGCCTTTGCCGACGGCGCTGTTCGGCACTGCCATCGCGCTCTTCATGGGGTTTCGGACCAACGCCGCTTATGCACGCTGGTGGGAAGCGCGAACTCTTTGGGGCGCGCTCATCAATTCCTCGCGCAGTCTGGCCCGGATCACGCGCAGCCTGACCAAGGGGGAACCCGAGGGCAGTGAGATACGGCACCACATCATCCTGAGGCAGATCGCCTTTGCGCACTCGATGCGCTGCCAGCTTCGCCGACAGTCGCCCTATGAAGAAATTGCCCGGGTCGCCGGAACGGAGGTCGCCGATATGGCGGTCACTCGCCTGAACCCTGCCAATGCGCTCTTGGAGGACATATCGGGCATTTACGCTGACGCGCTCGCGGAAGGTCGGATCACCGAGATCCAGCAGGCAACTGTGGAGCGCGTCCTGATCGACATCGCCAATGCGCAGGGCGGCATGGAGCGGATCAAGAACACGCCGCTGCCCAATGGCTTTCGGTTCTTCCCGAACCTCTTCACGCGTGTGTTCTGCGTGCTGCTCCCGATCGCGCTGGTCGAATCCCTGGGCCTTGCCACGCCGATCGGATCGACGCTGATCGGACTCGTCTTCCTCGCGGTGCTGAGCATCGGCGAGGATCTGACCGATCCGTTCGCCAATAGCGTCCACGATGTCCCGCTCACGGCCATGTGCCGCACGATCGAGATCGACCTTCTCCAAACCGCGGGACTTCCGGCCCCCGAGCCGCTGACACCTGATCACGGGGTGCTGTGGTGATGGGCATGCGCGCCTTGCTGCATCTGCCCGGGCTCACGATCGCGCGCGTTGGCGCCGTTCTCGTCACCGGCGTGATTGTAGGGGCGTGCAACCCGGCTCCGAGCGAACCTGTCGAACCGGCTCATGACAAGCGTGTGACGCCAAGGCTGATCGCGCAGCGCATCATGTATTGCGACGACGGCACCCGCGCCGATGTCGACTTCATCGACGACGGCCTGAAGATGGCCGTCACCTGGCTGCCGAAGGGCAGGACCGAGATCCTGCGCGCCCAGCGAACCGGTGATGAATTTCGCGGCAACCAGTCACGGGCGGTCGTGGCGGGCGGGGCGATCGCCTTCATGCGGCGCGGGAAAATCCACGTCTGTCACCGAACCCCGGAGGGATCATAGGATATGCAGGCACTGCTTTACACGCTTGCGCCTGTGCTGGCGGTCGTAATCGGCGCGATCATCGCGAGCCGCACAAAGTTAAATCCTGGCCTCGTGGCGGGGCTACAGCATCTTGCTGCCGGCGTCGTGTTCGCGGCGGCAGCGACTGAAATCCTGCCGCAGGTCAAGCATGAGGCTTCGCCCAGCGCGACGTTGATCGGCGGGGCGGCGGGCGTCGTAACGATGCTGGGTCTCAAGGCTTTCGAGGCCCGCTTCAAGGGGCCGATGGCGCTGCTCGCCGCGATCGGCATCGACATCCTGGTCGATGGCCTGGTGCTCGGCCTTGCGTTCGTCGCGGGCGAGAAGGCGGGATTTCTGCTGACGATCGCGCTGACACTCGAAGTGCTCTTCCTGGGTCTGACACTGACCAACGAGCTGGCGGAAACCTATCGCTCGCGCCTGCGCATCATCGTGATCGTCTCGGCCTTGGCGCTGCTGCTGCCGATCGGCGCGCTCGCTGCCGTTCCTGTCGCCACGCTCTCGCCGGTAATGGTCGCTGGCTTCCTGAGCTTTGGGCTGATGGCGCTGCTCTACCTCGTCACGGAAGAGCTGCTGGTTGAGGCGCACGAGAAGCCTGACACCCCGCTCATCAGCTCGATGTTCTTCGTAGGGTTCCTCGCCCTCCTGACGCTCGAGGAGATCATGGGATGAATGCGAGCAACGACAACGCGGGCACGCAGGAGCGTCGCACGCTCTGGATCGTGCTGCTGCTGAACGCAGCAATCGCAGCGGGCTTTTTCGTATCCGGCGCGTTCGCCGATTCAAGTGCGCTCATCGCCAACGGCGTCGACAATCTGTCCGACACCGCCGTTTACGCTCTCAGCCTCGTCGCGCTGACCCACGGTAAGACGTGGAAGACGCGCGCCGCGATCGCATCGGGGGTAATGCTGCTGATCTTTGCGGGCGGCATCCTGATCGATGTCGGGCGACGCTATGTGCAGGGGAGCGAGCCGATCGGACCGACCATGATGGTCATGTCGGCGATCGCCGGCGTCGTAAACTACCTCTGCCTGCGGCTGCTCCAGCGGCTCAAGGATCCGGACGTTAACCTACGGGCCGCCACCACCTTCAGCTTCAATGACTTCATTTCCAATGGCGGCATCCTGATCGCGGGCGTGCTGGTGCTGTGGCTGGGCACCAACTGGCCGGACCTTCTGGTCGGCTTCGCTACCGCCATCATCGCCATCAAGGGCGGTGTCGAAATCCTGCGCGACGCGCGCGCCGAAACCAAGAAAAGCGAAAGGAGGTCGTCATGAACGACAAGCTCGAACTCGATATTCCAGTATTGTTGCCGGACCTTCCTGACGCGGCCGACGCTTGCCTGGACCGTCTCGTATCAACCCTGTCAAAGCGCGAAGGCGTCGAGCGGGCGCATGTGATCTGCCTCGACGGCGACACGCCGGCGGCCCTGTGCATCCATTTCGACGCTGCCAAGCTGCCGCTGCCGCGCTTGCGCGAGATGGTGCGCGCCGCGGGCGCCGAAATCACCGAACGCTACGGCCATGCGATCTGGCAGGTGACGGGGATCAGCCACGAGCGTCGGGCGCGCACCGTCAGTGACGCGCTATGCGCGCTGCCGGGCGTGGTGCAGGCGAGTGCCAGTACCAGTGGGTCTGTCCGGGTTGAATATGACCGCCGCGAGACCACCGAAGAGGAGGTGCGTTCGGCGCTTCGCAAGTTGAAGGTCCGGGTGGGCAAGCGGGTCGCCGCCGACGACCATGCCGGCCATGACCATGGTCCCGGTGGGCACGGGGCGGGCGAGGAGAAACACGGTCCTGGCGACGGTCACGACCATAGCCATGCCGATTTTCTTGGTCCCAACACCGAGTTGATCTTTGCGCTCGCTTGCGGCGCGCTGCTGGGAATTGGCTACGCGATCGAGAAGCTGGCCACCGGTGCACCGGACTGGCTGCCGACCGCCTGCTACATCGCAGCCTATTTCTTCGGCGGGTTCTTCACGCTGCGCGAGGCAATCGACAATCTTCGGCTGAAGAAGTTCGAGATCGACACGCTGATGTTGGTTGCTGCCGCCGGCGCCGCTGCGCTGGGCGCATGGGCCGAAGGCGCGCTGCTGCTGTTCCTGTTCAGCCTTGGCCATGCGCTTGAGCATTACGCGATGGGACGCGCCAAGAAGGCGATCGAGGCGCTGGCGAAGCTCGCGCCCGAAACCGCGACCGTGCGACGTGACGGGCAGACCAGCGAAATCCCGGTCGAGGAGATGGTTGTCGGGGATATTGCTATCGTCCGACCAAACGAACGCCTTCCCGCCGATGGTTTCGTCATCACGGGCACGAGCGCGATCAACCAAGCCCCGGTGACCGGCGAGAGCATCCCGGTCGACAAGGTGCCGGTCGCGGACGCGGCAGCCGCCCGCGCCAAGCCCGATGCGGTCGAGGCGGAGAGCCGCGTCTTTGCCGGCACGATCAATGGCGGCGGCGCGATCGAGATCGAGGTGACGCGCCGATCCAACGAGTCCGCGCTCGCCAAGGTGGTGAAGATGGTGAGCGAGGCGGAGACGCAGAAGTCGCCGACGCAGCGCTTCACCGATCGGTTCGAGCGCATCTTCGTGCCCGCCGTCCTGATCCTGTCGGTGCTGCTGCTGTTCGCCTGGGTGGTCATCGACGAGCCGTTCCGCGACAGCTTCTATCGCGCGATGGCGGTACTGGTCGCAGCGAGCCCTTGCGCGCTCGCGATCGCGACGCCGAGCGCGGTCCTGTCCGGCGTCGCGCGCGCGGCACGTGGCGGTGTGCTGGTGAAGGGCGGTGCGCCGCTCGAAAACCTCGGCTCGTTGAAGGCGATCGCCTTCGACAAGACCGGCACGCTGACCGAAGGGCGCCCGCGCATCACCGATGTCGTGCCCGTCGACGGCACCGACGAAGGCGAGCTGCTGTCGCTGGCCGTCGCTGTCGAGGCGCTGAGCGATCACCCGCTGGCCCAAGCGATCGTCAACGACGGCCGCGAACGCCTGAATGGGCGCCCGTTGCCCACCGCTGGCGACCTCAAGAGCCTGACCGGTCGTGGCGTCACCGCGAGCGTGGATGGCGAGACGGTGTGGATCGGCAAGGCCGAGATGTTTGGGGGCGAGGGCATACCGGCGCTGGGGCAGGGGGCGCAGGACGCGATCGCGAAGCTGCGCGAGAACGGCCGCACGACGATGGTCGTCCGCAAGGGAGACCGCGACCTAGGCGCGATCGGCCTGATGGACACGCCCCGCGAAGCGGCCAAGACCGCGCTGCGCCGGCTGCACGAGATGGGTGTGTCGCGGATGATAATGATCTCCGGCGATCACCAGAAGGTCGCCGAAGCGATCGCCAACGATGTCGGAATCGATGAGGCGTGGGGCGACCTCATGCCCGAAGACAAGGTGGCCGCAATCAAGAAGCTTGCCGGCGAGGACAAGGTCGCGATGGTCGGCGACGGCGTGAACGACGCGCCCGCGATGGCGAGCGCCACGGTCGGCATCGCAATGGGCGCGGCGGGGTCGGACGTAGCGCTCGAGACGGCCGACGTAGCGCTGATGGCCGACGACCTGGCGCACTTGCCGTTCGCGGTCGGCCTGAGCCGTCATACGCGCGGCATCATCCGTCAGAACGTGTTCGTCAGCCTGGGCGTCGTCGCCTTCCTCGTGCCTGCCACCATCCTCGGCCTCGGCATCGGGCCAGCGGTGGCGGTCCATGAGGGATCGACACTGCTCGTCGTCATCAACGCGCTCCGGCTGCTCGCCTACCGCGACCCGGCGGGGAACGCGGCATGAAGTGGCTGGTCGCTTTCGACCTCGACGGCACGCTCGCGGAGAGCAAACGCCCGTTATCGGAGGATATGGCCGCGATCATCGCCCGGTTGCTCGCCGTTACCGATGTGGCGGTGATCTCGGGCGGGGACTGGCCACAATTCGAAAAGCAGGTCGCGTCGCGCTTGCCTGCGGACGCAGCGCTCGACCGCCTCTGGTTGATGCCGACCACCGGCACCAAGCTCTATCGCTTCATCGATGGGGCTTGGTGCGTGGTCTATGCCGAGCTGTTCGACGATGCGGAGAAGGCGAAGATCCGCGCGGCCTTCGACCGGGCGCTGGCCGATGCCGGCCTCGCCGATGAACGCATATGGGGCGAGCGGATCGAGGATCGCGGCAGCCAGATTACCTTTTCGGGGCTGGGGCAGGCGGCGCCGCTGAAGGAAAAGGAGGGATGGGACCGGGATCGGAAAAAACGCACTGCATTGCAGGCGACCTTGCGCGCAGTGCTGCCGGGCCTCTCGATCAATCTTGGCGGTACGACATCGATCGACGTGACGAGGGCAGGGGTCGACAAAGGCTACGGCCTGAAGCGCCTGAGCGCCGAAAGCGGCGTGCCGCTCGACGGCATGTTGTTCATCGGCGATGCGATCTTCCCCGGTGGAAATGACTATCCCGCCGTCGAGATCGGCCTCGACACGGTCAGGGTGCGCGACGTTGCGGAAACCGCCGCCGTCGTGGCCGCCATCATCGCATGTCTGCACCGGTAGGTTCGCAGATGTTCACGATCCTCGCCTTAATCACGAGCGCCTTCAAGGCGCTCGGCCCAACATTCGTTTTTAACCTCCGATTTGGAGCGATCGCGTAGAACAGGCAGGCCGGCATGTTTCAAAGCTCATGGTGGGAGATAACCACCCATATCATCAGTCTCGCCGTCGCCTACGCGCTTGCCCTTCCGGTTGGCTGGGATCGCGAGAAGGACGCCCGTAGCGCAGGCATCCGCACATTCCCGTTGGTTGCCATCGCCAGTTGCGGCTTCGTGCTGGTAGGCATCGCGATCCTCGGCCGCACGTCCCCGGCGCAGGCCAGGTTGCTCGAAGGTCTGATTACAGGCGTCGGTTTCATTGGGGGCGGCGCGATCCTGAAGAAGGGTAGCAAAGCCTCGGGTACGGCAACAGCGGCCAGCCTGTGGGCGACTGGCGCGCTCGGGGCGGCCGTCGGCTACGGCCTATACGATATCGCCTTCATCCTGAGCTGCACCACCTTCCTGACCCTGCGCTGTTCTCGTCCGCTCAAGCGCGCTACCAATGGCGACGCCTGTACTCCGGCAAGTCCATGACGACCTCTCAGGCGAGCCGATGGACACATCCAGTGCAAGCCCTCACCCGACGTTGGGCGCCGGCGCGGACTATCCCGGCGCGGGACCGCCAACACCGCTTGCTGCGCTGGGCGACGCTGTTGGAGCGCAATCCTCACCAGATCATCGGCCTGCTGCCTCCCTCTTGGGCAGGCGGTGACGCGCGCGGCCCGATGATCGATCGGCCGAGCGCGATCGATGTCGCATGGGACGATGTGGTGCTGCGTGTGATGGGGCTGGCGGGTCGATCGCGCCGTGAAGCCAAAGCATTCTTCGGGCTGTCGGACGCGGAATTGGATCGAATTGTCGCTGGGTCGTGGCGGTGTCCGATCCGCCCCGCTTGGCAGGTCGCCGCGCGGATCAGGAACGTCGAGTGCCCGCGACTGGAAAACGCGATCGTAGGATCGGTCCTCGCCCTCATCCTCGTGTTCTGCGCCATCTTCTATTGGATCATCTGACGAGGCTGTCTTGTGTTCGACATCATAACATCGATCCTATCGGCACTCGGCGGCTTTGGCGTCTTCCTGCTGATGCTGGCCGAGAACGTCTTTCCGCCGATTCCATCGGAAGTGATCCTGCCCCTTGCGGGCTACACGGCCGCGCAGGGGCGCGGCTCGCTGTGGGTGGTCGTTATCGCTGGCACCCTCGGATCGGCCGCAGGAGCGATCCTATGGTACTATGTCGGGCGCTGGATCGGCATCGATCGGTTGAAGCGCTTTGCTTCTCGCCACGGTCGATGGCTGACGTTGACGGCGGACGAGATCGATCATGTCGATCGCTGGTTCGACCGCTATGGCCGTTGGGCGGTTCTGTTCGGACGAATGGTCCCGGGAGTCCGGACGTTGATTTCGGTGCCAGCAGGGGTCAGCGGAATGCCCCTCGGTCCGTTCCTGCTTTCCACGCTTGCCGGCTCGGCAATATGGACCGTGATCCTCGTGCTAGCCGGCTACGAGCTGGGCGAACGCTATAATCAGGTGGCGAGCGTCATCGAACCGGTCAGCAACGCCGTGCTCTTGCTGGCCGTCATTTGGTATCTCTGGCGGGTCGCGACCTTCGGGCGATCCGGGGATCGCCATTGATGAATGTCAATGGCTCGTCTCCCGTTTTTCCCGCCGGACTTTGGCTTACGGCAGCTTCGATGCTGGTCTTCGTCACGCGCTACGCCAGTGCCCTTGGCCTGGTCCCGCGAGGAACCACGTTCATTCTCATCAAGTGGATCGGGAGGCTTTACCGCATCGGGTTTCGCGCATGGCGTCGCAACGGGGGGAAGTGGCGCTGGGCCGCATCATCAAGATCCACCGCCACAAGGTAAGCGAAGCATCCTATGTACTATCTTGCAGTCAAGGCCATCGTCTCGGGCATACTAATCGCGGCAGCGTCGGAAGTGGCGAAGCGCTATCCCGGGTTCGGAGCGCTGATTGCGTCGCTACCGGTCGTCTCGGTCCTTGGCATGATATGGCTGTGGCACGACCGGCCTGATGCGATGAACATGGCGGCCCATGCGCAGGCGACCTTCTGGTTCGTACTCCCCTCGCTGCCGCTATTCCTACTGATACCAGTCCTTTTGCGTCACGGAATTGGCTTTTGGCCAGCCTTGGCCGCCGGATGCTGCCTGACCGTCCTGCTCTATATCGCGATGGTTCTCGCACTCCGGCGCTTTGGCATCGCTTTGTGATTTCCATGAACAACGAGCGGGTGAACAGAATGACAAACCTCAAGGAACGCGCGCTCATTGCCGCTGTCGCGACCATCGCTCTGACTGGATGCGGACTGATTAAACCACGGGATGCTGGCTATTTCCGTTTCCACGCGGAAGAGGCGAGGCTGGTTGTCACCCGCTGCGAGCGGGGCCAGGAAACCGGCAGCGACTGCGAGGCCGCGGCCCAGGCCGTGGCCGAGCTCGATGCGGCTGCGCGCCGGCAACCTCCGGCCAGAGCCGGACGCCAGCGCGGACATGATGCTACACTGGAGAAGGAACGTGATGATCGGAATTAACGGCACGCTCGCGCTGATGGTCGCAACGGCCGCTGGACTGACGCCACCTGCTGCGAGCGCACAGCACGCTCAACACGGTACGAGCGTGACCCGGGGAGCTGATGCGGGAAAGCGGGCCGACACGCCCGCAACCAGAGCCTACCGGGCCGCGAACGCCAAGATGCATGGCGCTATGGACGTGGCCTTCACTGGTGATGCCGACGCCGACTTCATGCGCGCGATGATCCCCCATCATGAAGGCGCGATCGCGATGGCCGAGATAGAATTGAGGTACGGGCGCGATCCCGCTGTTCGCCGGCTTGCAGCCGAAGTAGTGGCGACGCAGCGGCGCGAGATCGCCGAGATGCGGGCGTGGCTTGCCCGGCGCGAAACCCGCAAGTAGCGGCCCGAAGCCTTACCGCCGTCAATGATGGCGGCGGTAATGCCTCGGACGGGAATGACGATCATAGTGCCGATCGCGCACGTAGTGGCGAGACTGGTATCGCGGAGAGTCGGCATAATAGCCGCCACCATAATAGGGCTGCGCATAGCCATAGCCGTGATTTGACACGACCACACGTCCATGTCCGCCGTAGCTACCATGACCTGTGGAATGACGGCCACCATGGTGCTGCGCCATCGCAGTACCAGGGACCAACGAAGCCAGCAGCCCCGCTGCAATCCAAAATGTCTTACGCATGTCTACTCTCCTACCATCGGACGATAGGATCGAACGACGGCGTATTTGATATTAGGGCTTCTACTTGAACCGACACTGAACTTGATGCCGGTCAACGATACCAGAACGTGCGCATGTAGACTCAAATCTGGGCCTTTGTGGTGCCGACAGTCGAACCTTGTGCCTTTGAGCCTCTCAATCGCATGGACAACGCTGTGATGGCTGGCAGGACAAGAAGGGTCAGGATTGTCGATGTTATAAGCCCCCCGATGACGACCGTTGCGAGTGGGCGTTGCACTTCTGCTCCTGTGCCGGTCGCAAGCGCCATCGGCACGAAGCCAAGAGACGCGACCAGCGCGGTCATCAGCACCGGACGGACGCGCTCCATTGCGCCGCCCACGATCGCATCGTCGTCGGCCGCACCGTCTTCGCGATACTTTCCGATCGCACTCATCATCACGAGGCCGTTGAGGACGGCAACGCCCGATAGGGCTATGAACCCGACCGCTGCGGTGATCGAGAAGGGGATACCGCGCAGCAGCAGCGCAAACACGCCCCCTGCGAGCGCCATCGGCACCGCCGAGAACACGATCGCCGCCGACACGAAGCTGCCGAGCGCCATGTAGAGCAGGGCATAGATCGCGATAAAGCAGATCGGCACGACGATCAGCAGGCGCAACCGAGCCGATTGCAGGCTCTCGAAGGTGCCGCCCCACTCAGTATACATGCCGGCGGGAAGCTGCATCTGGCCGATCCTCGCCTGTGCTTCGTCGACGAACCCGCCAAGATCGCGCCCGCGGACGTTGATCTGCACGACCACCATCCGCTTGCCATTCTCGCGACTAACCTGGTTCAACCCCTGCGTGTAGTTGAACCGGGCGACCTGGCTGAGCGGGATCGAGCGCGCCACCTGACCCTCGGCAGTGGGCAGCATCACCGGGATCGACCCCAGTGTCTCAAGGTCATCCCGTTGCGCATCGGGGAGGCGGACCACGACGTCGAACCGCCGGTCTCCCTCGAACAACAACCCGGCCTCGCGCCCGCCAAGCGCAGCCGAGACCGTGTTCGCCACCTCCTCAACCGACAGGCCATAACGGCCCGCCGCTTGCCGATCGATCTGCACGTCGAAGGTCGGCGCGCCGGACGTCTGTTCGGCACTCACGTCACCAGCGCCCGGGATGGTGCGCATGACGGAAGCGATGCGCCGCGCCTGTTCGCTCATCGCGTCGAGGTCATCGCCGTAGAGTTTGATCGCGACGTCGGCGCGAACGCCGGCGATCAGCTCGTTGAAGCGCATCTGGATCGGTTGCTGAATCTCTGTTCGGTTGCCGATCAGCGGTTTCATCCGCTCCTCGATGCGGCGAAGGATGTCCTCCTTGCTCTTAACCTCCGCCGGCCACTCGTCCTCTGGCTTTGGAATCACATAGGTATCCGACGCATTGGGCGGCATCGGATCGGTGCCGAGATCGGCGTTGCCGTTCTTAGAGAAGACCAGCGCCACCTCCGGCAGCGTCTTCAATGCATTCTCGATCTGAAGCTGCATCTGTGTCGACTGATCGATCGACGCCGATGGCACGCGGAAGTTGGTGACGGTTATGTCCTTCTCGTCGAGCTGCGGCATGAACTCCTCGCCGAGCAAGCCAAAGCTCAGCACTGCCGCGACGAACACGCCGACACCGCCCAGAATGAAGGGCATCGGCCGAGCTACGCCCCTGCCCAGCACGGGGGCGTAGCGTTCCTTGAACCAGCGGATCGGCTTCACTTCCGTCTCGCTGACCCGGCCCTTGACGACGATCGCGATCATCGCGGGAACGAAGGTCAGCGACAGGACGAAAGCGGAGGCGAGCGCCACCATCAACGTGATCGCCATCGGCGCGAACGTCTTGCCCTCAACGCCCTGGAAGGTGAGCAGCGGCACGAAGACGAGGAAGATGATGAGCTGACCATAAACGGTCGGCCGCACCATCTCCTTGGCCGCGAGTGTCGTTTCCTCCATCCGCTCGTCGCGGGTGAGAAGCCGGCCTTCATGCTCCTGGCGCTCGGCGAGGCGGCGAAGCGCATTCTCGACGATGATGACGGCGCCGTCGACGATCAGCCCGAAGTCGAGCGCTCCAAGGCTCATCAGGTTGCCCGATACGCCCAGCCCGTTCATGCCGGCGGCCGTCATCAGCATAGTGATCGGGATGACCGCAGCGGTGATGAGCGCGGCGCGGATGTTGCCGAGCAGCAGGAACAGCACGACGATGACGAGCAGCGCGCCTTCTGTGAGGTTCTTTTCGACCGTCGCGATCGTCGCGTTGACCAGCTTGGACCGGTTGTAGACCGGCTCGGCGAACACGTCGGGCGGCAGCGCCTTGTTGATCTGCGTCAGCTTCTCGGCGGCATCGGTCGCGACGATGCGGCTGTTGTCGCCCACCAGCATCAGCACGGTCGAGATGACCGCTTCTGATCCCATGCGACTGCCGGATCCGGTGCGGACCGCACCGCCGATCACGACCTGGCCCACGTCCTTGACGCGGATGGGAACGCCGTTCCGGGTTGCCACGACGGCTTCCTGAATGTCATCGATCGATTTGAGGCGAGCATCGGCGCGGACAAGGAAGCTCTCGCCGGCACGGCGGACGTAATTGGAGCCGGCAGAGAGATTGGCCCGCTCCATCGCGTCCGCCAACTCCGTCACCGACAGCCCATAGCTAACGAGCGCGTTCAGGTTTGGCTCGATCAGATATTGCTTCACATAGCCGCCGTTGGAATCAACCCCGGCGACGCCGCGCACGGCGCGCATCTGTGGGCGGATGATCCAATCCTGCACCGTGCGGAGATATGCCGCCTTCGCCAGCTCGGTGGTCAGGCGTTCGCCCTCGGGCGTGAGATAGCTGCCGTCCGACTGCCAGCCCGGCTTCCCATCGACCGTCTTCAAGCCCTTGCCGTCGGGGTGACGGAAGGCGACCGAATAGAAGAAAATCTCGCCGAGCCCGGTGCTGAGCGGTGCTAGGATCGGCTGCGCGTTGGAAGGCAGGCTGTCGCGCGATTGTGCGAGCCGTTCCGTCACCTGCTGGCGCGCGAAGTAAATGTCGGTGCGGTCGGTGAAGACCGCCGTTACCTGGCTGAAGCCGTTGCGCGAGATGGAGCGGGTCATCTCAAGCCCTGGGATTCCGGCCAGCGCCGTTTCCACCGGGAACGTCACCTGCTTTTCGATGTCGACCGGCCCAAGCGTCGGGGCGAATGTGCTGATCTGGACCTGTCGGTTGGTGACGTCGGGCACAGCGTCAATCGGCAGCTTGGTGATCTGCCATAAACCAAAGCCAATGACGACGAGGGTCAGGACGGCGACAAGCCATCGCATCCGGACCGAAAGGGAGAGGATGCGGCCGATCATTCCGCCGACTCCTTCTCGATCTCCGCTTTGAGGAGAAAAGCGTTGGTGGTGGCGATCTGCGTGCCGGCGGCGAGGCCGCCGGTGATCGCCACCATCCCGCCTGATCGGCTGCCGACCTGAACCGGCTGTGCGCGGAAGCCTTGGCCGGTGCGGACGAACACTACGGTATCGCTGCCAAGCGTCTGCACCGCGTCTTGCGGCACCATCACGCCACTCTTGGCGGCCCCGCCGCTGGCGAGGATACGAGCCTGCACAAGCTGGCCCGGGGCGAGTGTGCTGCCGCCAGAGGTCGGCGTGATGACGACGGTCGCGGTCCGCGATTGCGGATCGACGACGCCGGTCGACGAACGTACGCGGCCCTCGATCTTGCGGCCATCGGTGGTGGTCAACTCCACCCTGTCACCTTCTCGGACCCGGCCTGCATCGGCGGGGGGAACGCTAGCCGTGATCTGAAGCCGGCGCGGGTCGGCGACGCGGAACAGCTCGGTTTCAGCCGCGACGAACTGGCCGAGATTGGCACCAGCATTGGTGACGCGCCCCGAGACGGGGCTGACGACCGCAACCGATCGGCCGTCACCTGATACGCGGGCAGCGCCTGCGGCGGCGCTAGCGCGCCGGGCATCGGCCTGGGCGACCGCCAGATTGGCTTGTGCGGCTTCATAGTCAGCGCGGGGGGTGACGCCCTGGGCAAGCAAACCGCGTTCGCGTTCGAGCTGGCGAGCGGCGAGAGTGACGCGCGCGGACGCGGCCGAGCGATCGGCTGCGATCTGCGAAGCATCGCGGCTCTCGACCAGAGCGAGCGTCTGGCCGGCTCGCACAAGATCGCCGATGCGGACCATGATACGGCTGACCGTGCCCGGTGCGCGCGCGGTCAGCACCGCCTCGGCGTCGGGCGTCGCCTCGACCGTAGCGGAGGCAAGGATCGCGGCGTCCAGCTCGCCGGAGGCCGCCGGGGCTACAGTGATCTGCGATGCCGAAAGTGCCTGCTGCGTCATCGCGACCGTGTTCGACGGCTTGGCTGGCGCTGCGGCCTCCGTAGGAGCAGGGGCAGGGGCGGGCGATTGGGTGAGGCGCGCAGCGCCGAATCCAAGCGCGGCGGCAGCGACCAGGCCAATGGCGGCGCCGGTGTAGAGGCGAGTTTTATCGGTCATTGCACCGCTTCTCCGGTGATGGTGAGGCCCTGCAGACGGGCGAGATTGGCGCGGGCGTCGAGGCGCGCTGCGGCGGCATCGAGGATGAGGCCGCGGGCGACTCCGAGATTTTGACGTGCGGCGAGCAGTTCGATCAGCGGGCTTTTACCTGCCTCGTAAGCGATGCGGGCGAGGCGGTAGCCTTCTTCGGCGGTTGTCAAAGTCCGCTGCGCGGCAGCGGCACGAGCGTCGGCTGCCTCGACCAGCGCTAGACCGGCGCGTGTCCCGGCCTCGGCTTCGAGCCGGGCCGCGGCGGCGCGCGCTTCTGCTCCTTGCAGCTCAGCGCGTGCCGCCGCGATGTTGCCCTGGTTGCGATCGAAGAAGGGGAGCGGGACCGATATGCCGGCGACTAGGGCAGGGCCGCTCGCGACGCGGAGTTGACGCACTCCAAGCTGCGCAGTGACGTTCGGAATGGCGAGGCGCTGTTGCACCGTCAC
Organism: Sphingobium olei; assembly: GCF_042678845.1. NCBI lineage: Bacteria > Pseudomonadati > Pseudomonadota > Alphaproteobacteria > Sphingomonadales > Sphingobiaceae > Sphingobium > Sphingobium olei. The sequence goes on from NZ_JBHTLS010000011.1 coordinate 65,645, forward strand.
CGCCCGCGCAGCGGCGTCTTGTTCGGCTTCCGCGACCCGCACCGTCGTCGCCTGCATCGCGTCAATGGGACCGAAAGCCGGCTTGGCATCGAGCCGATCGAGGAGTGACTCCGAAAGACCGGTGAAGGGGGTGGTCATACCGGCGAGCGCCGAAAGACGTGCCAGCGCGACCGTCTTGAAAGCGCGCGCGTTTTCGAGGTCGGCCTGAAGCGTGTTCAGTTCGGTTTCGGCCTGCACTTGCCGGAGACGGGCTTCCTTGCCGGCGCCGACCAAAGCGCGGGCAACCCTCAAGACATCGGTCGCCTGTTTAACCTCTTCTTCGGCGATGGTGATGCGACGATCGGCGATTTCGGCACCAGCATAAGCGCGCGCCAGCTCAGTCGCAAAGACGAGACGGCCGTCACGATCGCGCGCCTTTGCCGCAACGATCCCGGCTTCACCGGCGGCGATCCGAGCGGATCGCTTGCCGCCCAGTTCGACAGGCTGATCGACCTGGAAAGTCGTCTGTTGTTGATTGCGCGCATTGCGATCGTGGTCGCCCACGAAATTCTCTGCATAGACATTGATCGAGGGGTTCGGTCGGGCGCGCGCTTGTAATGCCAAGCCGCGTGCTCGGGCGACGTCTGCTTCTAGCGCCAGGACGCGCGGCACATCACGCGTCTGATTTAGAAGCTGTGCAAAGGGGGGTGCGGTCTGCGACCACGCCGCACCTACGGGCGATAGCGCCGCAAAGGCGCCGGTCAGCGCAACGGTGCGCGACCGGCGAAAACTGCCGTTCATAGTGCATGATCCTCTAGGGTAGTCAGTCGACGCGCGCGGCGTCGGCGAGACTCAACCGCGAGGCGGACGCAGAAGCTTAGATGGGTCGATCCCGCTGGGGAGCGATGGAGTTAATATCGACCACACGCGAGCGGCGACGATGGCCGCAACCGGCGCAGCCCTCGCGCCATCGAAAGCAACCCAGTGGCCTGCGGCGTGGGCAAGAAGGTGAGCTGGCCCGTCGCCGTCGGCCTGCTTTGCCGGAGCCTGATCGTCATGATCGATCATAACCGCATGGTCGTGATCGTCATCAGAATGGGTATCGACCATGGCGACTTGAACCGGGCCGTGATCGTGAACCATGGCGCTATGCCATCCCGATACTGCGACAAGCCCGAGGACAGCGGCCAGCGCCAACACGACTCCTAGGATCGCAACAGAGGAACGCTGCACCGCCATCATTTGCAGCGTAAGCCGACGCAAAAAACGGGGCAAGGAAATCACTTGCCGGTCAATTCGAGCGTTCACGCTATTTCAGCCTGCTCGACATTATACCAGCGCCTTGGCGGCGAGACACGACATCAGGACGTGCCCCCCTTTGCGGAACGGTCGGTCAGCTTTGCCAAGCGGTGTGGCAGGTCGCTCATGACGCGGCGTGCATCACCAGGTCGCAGGTTACGCCAACGCCGGACCTCGTCGCGCGTGCGGCCACACCCCCGGCACCATCCGGTGCGGGCATCGAAACCACATAGATCGACGCAAGGCGATCGCATCAGATCGCGCCGATCCGACTGAGGCCTTGCAAGCCGGAATAGGCCATGTAGCCCGCGATCACGAGCATCAGGCCCGCCGACGCATAAGGCGCCTTGCGCGCGAAGTCGCCGAACCCTGACCAGCGCTTGCGGATGTGCGTGACGCTGAGCGATGCGATGACGCCGGCGCTGACCATCGTCACGGCAAGGCCGACGCTGAACGCGCTCACCAGCACGACACCGAGCGCGAGACGCTTGAGCTGGAGGCAGAGCAGGAGGACGGTGACGGCTGCGGGGCAGGGGATCAGCCCGCCCGTCAGGCCGAACAGCGCGATCTGGCCGGTCGTTACCTGACGATCGGCGAACCGGCGGCTGATATCGGCGGCGTGGGCGCGCTCATGCGCGTTCATGTAGGCATCGTCGCCCGTGACCTTCAGTCCATCATGCCCGTGGCCGTGATCGTGCCCGTGTTCGGCGAATGTGAGGTCGTAGTCATGGCTGTGGCCGCCGTGGCCCAGCGAGACGCGCGCGTTGAAGGCGTGCGGTTCCGGGATCTCCTCGACGCTTTCGATGTAATCGCCCCGATCGACGAAGCGGAATGTCTGCGAACGGCCTTCGCCGCGATCCGTTGTGAGGATAACATCCGCCGCTTTCCAGCCACCCTTGGCAAAGCTCGCCCGCCAGCGCGGCGGCACGCCATCCTCGAAAATCTCCAGACGCATCATGCCGTGGCCGGTGTCGATCGTGCGGATCTCGTCCTCGCCGTGATGGTGGTGGTGATCGTGCGCGGCTTCGGCCTTCTGATCGGCACGCGTGCGCCAAATCATCCATAGACCGATGCCAAGAACGATGACGGCCGAGCCGAGCAGGAGGTAAGGCTCGGTCGTTTCGGTGTTGATGCCGCGCCCGAGATATTGCCCGCCAAGCGCGATGCCCCACACGATCGCGGTGTGCGAAAGCGCCGCGCACAGGCCGAGCAGGACGGCTTGGCCAACAGTGCCACGCACTGCGATAATAAACGCAGCCATCATGGTCTTGGAATGGCCGGGCTCCAGCCCGTGCAGCGCACCGAGCAGCAGCGCGGTCGGGATGAACAGCCAGAGATTGGAGCTGCCCTGTTGAACGAGTTCGGCGAAAGAGGTCATGGTGCGTCCCGGCAAGCCCGGCGGTCGCGACCGATCGGACGTGAAGTTCGGGCAGGTCCATATCCCCCCATGGGGATAGAGTCTATCCCCCCGGGGGGTTGCTCGACAAAGTTCGTCCGTTTGTCTTATAGGGTGACATGGCCCATTACGATCATTCCAATCATCCCGCGATCATCAAGCGGCTCAACCGTGCGACCGGGCACCTGAAAAGCATCGTCGGGATGATCGAAGAGCAACGGCCGTGCGTCGATATCGCGCAGCAGCTTCAGGCGGTGGAGAACGCGATCGCCAGCGCCAAGCGCGCGCTCATCAACGATCATATCGATCACTGCTTGGTTCACGCCGAAGAGGGCGAGGGGACAAAGGTGGCGGTGGAGCAGTTCCGGGCGATATCCAAATACTGGTGATCGCCTAATCGGACAGGGTTGATCGGATTCGGCTTGTACATATGCCCCCCAGGGGATACGGGCGTCTCACTCTTGGGGAGTAGCTACCCGCTGTTGCGGGGCCATCGTCAACATCCTTGAACCTTCCGGTTCGTGGCGATGGCAGCAGATTTTGATCTGCCCGGCGAGACCAACGATGCGCTACCTCTCTCGTGGCCGGAGGTGGATTGCGTCGTTCGGTTGACGGCCCTTGGACGTATATCAATGACGGGTTTGCTAACGCTCGGCGCTCTTGGCGCCAGCTTGTCGGTCGACGCCTTCGCTGCGGCGGTGGGGAAGGGTGCGACCAATCAGCGCAATCGTTGGCGCGATGCCTTACGTGTCGGCGCCGTGTTCGGCTTCTTCGAGGCGATCACGCCGGCGATTGGCTGGGCGATCGGCCTGGCGCTGAGCACTTGGATCGCGGCAGTCGATCATTGGATAGCCTTCTTCCTGCTTTTCGGCGTCGGCGGGCATATGATCCATGCAGCGACGAAAAGCGACGTGGACGCGGGTCAGCGCGCTCAGACCGGCGTGTGGCGACTGGTCGTTACCGCGCTCGCCACCAGCATCGATGCAACGGCGGTGGGTGTCAGTCTCGCGGTCATGCAGGTCAATATCCTGACCGCGTGCCTCATCATTGGCGGGATCACCACGGTCGTCGCCACGATCGGCGTCATGCTCGGCAAGCACGCGGGACGGTATATCGGCCGCTATGCAGAGATGCTGGGCGGGCTGACGCTCATCCTCATCGGCGGCACGATCCTCTACCAGCACCTCACCGCCTGACCTCAAACCAGCGCGCCGCTTGCTCGCTTGGCGGGGAAGCGGCGCGCGATTTCGCAGCTAGTCCGCGATAAAGCTGCCGCGTCCTCCCCGGAACGCGCCGACGACATTGCCACGATCCCAATGGCCGGACAGGATGCCGCGCCGGGGGATGCTTCCGACCGGCTTGCGGCGCGCGGCGAGTAGCCGCGCGCGGCGTGTATCGCGATCGATGGGCAAGCCCGTCATGATGTCGATGGCGGTGCGCAGCGGGGTCATGCGGGCCGCCACTGCTCGACCAGCGCCGCCATCGCGTCGCGGTAGCCCCAAGCATCGGGATAGACGGACGGCTCGGCCGCCAGATGCGCCATGACGATGAGCATGTCTTCCGAGATGCCGGGATCGCAATTGCAGAGGTGAAGGACCGGAAAATGGCCCCATGCACTGCCGTCCCACCATGCCAACAGGAAGTCGGCCGCACGCGAGGCTTGGCCGGTATCGGACCCGGCGACGACGATCAGGCGGGCAATGGCCTCGCCAACGTCCTCGAAGCTGACAGCCCGGATTGCGGGGCGGCGTTGGGGTGGGCTCATGACTATTCGCTTCTGCTCCTTCAAGCGTGGAAGGGGACGGGGACCAACAGCGCATCATCGATCGGCTCGACGTCGCGCAGCTCCACCATCACGATCTTCTCTACCCGCTCGGCGCCGGTCGGATCGAGATAAACATAGGTGTGGCCTGCAAACACCGGGCTGCACAAGCGCCAGATCACGCCTTTCCGACCGATGCGGCGTTCCGCGCGCCCGTCATAGGATGCGAAAGCGCCCGCAATCCGGACCCGCTGCGCGATCCGCAGCCAATTGGCTGCGCCGTCGATGACGACGGCCAGTTCCTCCGGCGAAAGAGCCGGTCGGCCGATGCCGAACGTCGCTTGGGGATCGCGCGCGATCCGGGACAGCTTCTCCTCGACCGGTTCCGGTTTCCAGTCGCTGACTGGCCCGGGGGCGGCCTTGTACATATGCGTTACCGGCTTCCCGCCGAACAGGTCGGGTTGTACGCCGACAAGGCGGCGGTGGAACATCGCCTTGTGATAGTCGCGCCGCCATTGCGCTTCGGGGGTCAGCGGCTTCGCATTTGGGCCATCGCGCATGATCGCGACCAGCTCGTTAAACTCCTCCTCGCTCACCGTGGCGACGCTCGGGTCAAAGACAATGCGCGCCGCCACGCCCCGGCCCCCGTCGGGGCCGGGATCGTCGGCGGCGGTCACGCCGCCGCCTCCAGTTCGGGCGCTGTCTCGACCGCCATGCGGCTCAACAGCCAGTCGGACGCGTCCTGCGCGAGCCGTGCGGCGGTGAAGATGCACTTCTTGTCGTTGCGGAGCGCTTGAAGCCAGTTCGCCAGATAGGCGGCGTGGTCCTCGCGATCGTGGAGCTTGATGCCGATGGTGGCGCTGACGAACGCGGCCCCAAGCTCGGCGACCAGTTCCTCGCGAGCATAGTCCTCGCGCTTCGTGGAAATGAGGGAGGGGCGGGCAAGGCGGTCAACGTGCCCCGTCGCATGGCAAAGCTCGTGCGCTAGGGTCGAATAATAGTCGTCGCTGGTGTGGAAGTCGGCAAACTGCGGCATGACGACATGATCGCCGCTCGGCTGATAATAGGGCTGGGAACCGAAGTGCTTGAGGGTGACGGGCACGCGGGCAAAGAGCGTGTCCAGTTCGGCGTCGCGCTGGTCGGGATTGGTCGCGGTGATGACGGGCAAGGGGGCAGGATATTTCGCCTCGATGCCGTCGATCTGCTCGGCATTGAAGACGGTGTAGCGCTTGAGGAACGCCACCTGACGCTTGCCATCCTCGCCTCGCTCTGCGCCCTCCTGTGCCTTGCTGTCGGCGTTCACCTCGATCTTGTTGGCATAGACGACGGTTGAGCCCTTCTCGCCCTTGCGGACGCAGCCGCCGAGCGCGAGCGCCTGCTTGAAGGTCAGCCAATGCGGGGAAGCATAGCCCTTCGTCATGGCGGCAACCCAAAGGGTCAGGACGTTGATGCCGCGATAGGGAACCCCCGTCGAGCGCAGCGGGATGGTGGGTGCGGTGCTGCCGTTCCACGATTTCGACCAAGGCCGGGTGCCCGCCTCGATCATGGCGATCATCTGATCGGTGATTTCCTGATAGATGTCGGCCCGGTTGTCGGTGATCCGTCCCATGATTGTCTTCCTTTCCTCTGAGGCTGAAAGCCGGTCGCAACAGCAACCGGCTCTGCCTTTCCGGCGAGGAACGGGATGGGGAGGGAGGGCGAGAATCTACCGCTGGCGCGGGCGAGCCGCCCTAGCGTGGCCGACGCCCTGCAGGGCGTCGAGTGCCACGCTTGGCGGATTACACGGGCGGTCGATTGTCGTTCGGGAACGAAAGGGCAGCCGCCCTTGGTGTTCCCCGGCGCTGGATGGCCTCCGGGGGAGGGCAGCGGCGCGAACGGGCTTACGCCGCGCCCTAGGCGCTTCGATCAGGTGTGCCACGTGGCACACCTTTCACGCGAGGATCGTCACCCAATAGGGCCGAGACGGCGGTACGGCGGCTTGGTCGGCGCAGAGAGCGAAAGGAGCGGTGCTTGCAGGGTCGCACCCGGCTTCACGCTGATCCTAGACGTTAGCGTTCTGTAGCAACCCTGTTGAATAGAGCGCCATCTATAAGCTGGATCTCTGCCGTTTTGAGGGGCCGCACACCCTCTTTGGTGAGAACCCATGTCATGTCGTTGGATTGCCCCAGCGTGATACCTGACACCTGCTTTCCTTCGAGATGGTAAATCCACACCTCCCCTCGGGTGATGTTACCTATGCGGTCTTTCGCTCGGATCGTACCTGCAACATGGCCAGCGGCGACCACAATGAGGATGACAATGGTCCCGCACCCCACCCGAGCCATAAACAATGTCAGAGGATCAAAAAACGGCGGCCTATGCGATGCAGCCCTGGCGCGGTCGAAGAGCTTGCCGGCAATCAAAGTAAGCGCCGTCACGATCAGCAGCGGCAGGATCGCTGTAAGCCACGCGCCGGTTGTGGTGATAATGGCACCGAGGCCCTCCACCGCAACTGCAATGTTCGAACCGCCAAGATTGGTCGGATCGATGGCAAAACGGCCGAAATAGGCCTGTCTGTAGGTCCACCCGGCAAAATAGATGGCCGCTAATATGGTGGCGATCACGAAGGCGGAGTCAAACGCCTTGGTGACGAGTTCACGCGGTGAGGAAGATGTTCCAGGGCCTGCGGGCATTTGTCCTCCTTACGGGAATGGCTTTGCGAAGCGGCGTATAGATCCCACGTACACGGGTGGCTGGATCGTCGAGCTGACGAACGCGGCCCCAGCTCGGGAACCAGTTCCTTGCTGGCGTAGCTGTGCCACGTGGCACACCCCTCTTCATCGCTGGAACGATGCGTCCGACCCGGCCGAGTGATATGCCGGCGGATTGACCCGCCGGAGTCAGGCCGGCGTGTCGTCGTTGCCCGGTGCAGGCTGTGCGAGACCTGTATCGACGACGGCGGGTAGGGCTTCCACCGTTTCGACCTCGGTAGCGGCCGTTTGCAGGCGGATCGAGCTTCGCACCGATGCCGCGTCGAGCCGGTCCTGAAAGTAGGTCTGCGACCAAGCCATGTCAGCCCATTCGTCGGGGCGCGCCTGATAGGCGCCGACGCGGCCGACCAGACCACATAGCCAGTCGGCGCACTGGCATGTCTGGTAGCGTTCGCTCTCGACTTGGAAGGGCGGCTCGATGATGCGACGCCGGGGGGAGGGGCCACCATACATGGCTTGGCTCGCGCGAGTCAGGATGGCGTCGCGATCCTGATGCTCGTCCATGACGATGACCATATCGGCGTCGTTCTGATCGGCATATTGGTTGAGGCGCTTCATCGCCTCGCCCAGGACCGTGAGGTAAAGCGCCTGCGCCTTAAACTCCGCGACGGGGCGGTTCTTCTCGAGGCCAACGTAGAAGACATGCCCGCCGCTTGCGCGGATCTTGTTGAGGATGCGATTGGCCGCCGTGCGAACCTGCCGGTATTTCTCGACGTTCATGCTGGTGAAGAGGGCCGAGCCCTTCTTCTCCCATGTCGCGGGATGCTGGCCGCTTTGCCCGATCTCCCAAGCCAGCATGTTGCATTTGAGCTGGTAGAACCAGGTCGAGAATTGCCGCACGGATGAGTAGGGGAGGATCATGCCCCCGAGCCCGAAAACGGGACTGTCATTGTAGGCGGGATCGTCGCGCGCGACATACGGGCCGATGTGGCCAAACTCGTCGAGATAAGCGAAATACAGCATGCAGGTCCCCAGAATCGCGAAAGCCCACGCTAAGCGTGGGCCTCGGAATTGGGGCAGCCCGTGAGCCGCGTCCGTCAACAGATATGAGCGATGAGCCTGGTGTTGTCAAGAACGGACGCTGATTACTCCCCTGAGCGAAAGGCGTCCTCAATGATGGGCAGGTATCGCTCCACCTGCTCCTTGTCGCTCTCCTGCTCATCGGCGGGAAGATCGGCATAGTCGGTCGCAATCTGCTTTTCCCAGCGTTCGACAAGATCGGCGGGGATCAGCAACGAGCCGTCCTCCTGTTTGGTCGCCTTGCCGTGCATGTAGCGCTGCCAATGCGACCAGCGCTCATGTTCGATCGCGGCGAGGCGTTCGACCAAGGTCTTACGGGCGTCAGCGGCGAGAGGCTTTGCCATGTTAGATCAGCCCGCTTTCCACCAGACTTCGATAATGCTCGCCCAATACAGTCAGCTCGCAGGCTTTGCTGCCCATCGCTGCGTGCCACATATGCGGTGCATCGACGGGGCGCACGAGGTTGACCCTCACATACCGTTGGAGCACCGCGAATATCGCGGTTTTCTCCGGGTCCGGCGGTGGAATGGAGGGGTCGTTCTTCTGCTCCTCCGACCGCTCGGGCTCAAATGCCGGATCGAGAGGGAATTGGTAAGTGGCGGTCGGAAAATGCTTCGCCAGCGCCTGAAGATCGGTCAGCGCGATCGGGGGTGCCGCCTTGCGCAGCGACACGAAGGTTTTGACATTCGTCTTGAACACCGGGCGCTGCTTCCACGGCCCAAGCGACTGGTCGATATGAGCATAGACGCTGCCCGGCGTGACGTCGCCCAGCAGGTTGGCGGCGGCGCCGCCGAGCGCGTCGACGAACAGGCTGGTGAACACGCCGGCACCGCCCCCTTCGACCTCCATCGCATATTGCTCGGCGGTGGACGCTGTGAGGATGGTCATGCCGTCGCGGATTTCCGCAGCGGGATGGGTGGGACGTTCCCCGGCAGCGCCACTATGGCAGCTATCGAGGATGATGATCTTGTTCTTCGCCCCGGAATTGGCAGCGAGCGTCATGATGTCTGAAAGCGGCAGGCCATCGTCGCCGCTGCGGCTGTCGCTGGTGCAGAGGTAGCCGCCGGTGTCCTCGATGAAGCCATGCCCGGCGAAGTAGAACAGGGCGATGTCCGCGTCGTCGGCATAGAGTTCGCGGACAGCCGCCTTCAGCTCCTCGCGATCGACCAGATCGCCGGGACCGGTGCCGGTCAGGAGCTTAGGTGTAGCGAAGTTGACGGTGCCGTCGGCGTGGCGCTCGAGCATGGCCTTCACCGAGTGCGCGTCGTTCACGCACCCGCTGAGGTTCCCGATTTTCTCGTAATGGTCGATACCGACGATCAGGGCCTTGCGCACCGTCGCCTCCGGCTCAGAGTGAATCGATGAAGTTGGTGATGTTGGCGTCGCTCCAGGCAACGGTGCTGACGCCCGCGATCGAGGCGCGATCATCCTTATAGGCGTAGATGCCTTGGATCGGCTTGCCCTCTTCCTGGGCGCACTGGATTTCCCACTTCTGGCCCGTCGAGGCTGCCGAGTTCTTGCTGACCAGAACGATCACACCATGCGAGCGCTTGATCCGCGTGCGGACACGATCCTTCCAGTCTTTGTCGTATGGCTCCTTCACCGACATATCGATAAACTCGAATGGCTGCCGCGGATGGAGCGACTGCCCTTTGAGGAAGTCACGCTGCCGTTCATCCTCGATGGCGAACGCGATGAAGAGCACTTTCTTATCAGCCATTTCCAACATCCTCCATTATGGTTCTATTTCGATAATGAATCAGCGAACGCCCGACGACTTTAAGCATGAGCTGCAAGCTCTGGATACCGCCCATGCTCAAAACGAAGCTGCACGCGACAGCTTTGTTGCACTTGCACACACGGCGCTATTTGCCGCTTCTGTGTCATTTGTAGGAAGCGCGGTTCCGCTTGCCAAGGCGGTGTGGCCGTATGCCTTGGTTGCCGGATGGGCGATCGATGTTTTGGGGCTTCTTGCCCTGACGGTGAGCTTCGCGACGGCGCGTAAGGCGGTCGATGCGCGGCGAGCTGCCCTCTACGACGATATCCCGCCGGTAGCGGCTTGGTCCGAACGTCTCAACGGGTTCGCGCTATGGTCATTTCCCGCCGCTCTTCTATGTTTGTTCTCTTTTGTCACAGCGAACGTGGTCAGTATCAATGAGCGAGAAGCCAGCCCCTCCGCCAGCACCGCCGCCATCCCGATCGGGCGGATCGAGGGGGATAGCGCCGCCGCCACGCGCGCCGTTGCCGCCGGGGGGCGTGTCGCAGCCTCAAACGGGCGTTGTTCCGGCGCCACGGGCTCCGGTCGCCCCACCACCGCCGCCGCCGCCTCCGGCGCCTGCCAAGAAGTAGGTTGCGGCGCACCGCGCAGATAGGTGTGCCACGTGGCACACCTCATCGTCGTGTAAGGCGATCCAGTTCGGCGTGGGTTCGGGCGGTGCGCGCTGCGCCACGATTGGCCGATAGGGCGCATAGCGCGGCAAAGGCGACGAGGCCGCATCCGATCAGCGTGAAGGTGCGCGCGTCCCCGTCATCGCCCGACAGGAAGACCGCTCCCAAGCCGATGACGAGCAGGATCAGGCTGAAGCAGATCTCCGTCGCGACGCTGGCGAGCGGGGTGGGAAGGTCGCGCAAGCGGATGCCCCGCGTCTGATTATGCCAGTCGCGGACCAGCATGGGGCAGTCCGGAATGGGCTCGCATACGGCACGAACGCGGTCGCCGACGGCCAAGGCGATATAGTCGCTCGCGCACAGCTTGAGCGTGTGGCCGTTGACCTCGAACAGCATCGCGAACTCGCGGGAGGTATTCACGAAGGTATGCGTCTCCGCGCGGGTCAGGCCGGTCCGGTGGATCGTATCACCGGGATGCGAAATGGGCACGGCGGGGTCTGCGCGGTGGGTCGTGTGTTGGGTCACGCTTACGTCGGTCGTGTCGTGAAAACCGATGATATACGAGACCGGCCCTTCGATGGCGACGAACCGTTGCTGCTTCCTCATAGCCAACGTCCTTGCAAGGCTGCGTCAAACTCGACGGCCAGCGTGACGGCGCCGGCGACCAGCGCGGCGAGCGCGAACAGCGCGAGCCGCGCCCGGATGCCGGGGCGCAAGTCGTGCGTGATGGCGATGGCGGCCCCGATCGCCACCCCGAGGATCAGCGCTGGCCCCAGCTCGTAGAGGACCAGGCCGGGAAGGCGGTTGGGGAGCAGGTAGGGGAAAGCACGGATGAGGCGACCGGCCAGGACGGCGCCGACGACAAGGGACAGCGCCATGCCCCAACGGCCGATCAGGACGGCGGCGGGAGAACCGCGCTCAAGCATTGGAGCGGTTCCCCGCATGAGCAACGCCTGCCCGCGAGGGCGGCCCTTTGTGGCCTAGTCTGATCGTCACCCGCACGGGCGGAAACCCGGCGACGGGGTTCCGCGGAGCGGCGTGGCACACGCCAGCGCAGTAGAGCACGGGCCGGCGGCAGGCCTCGCTTACTGCTTGATCGTCCCTAGGGTCAGGACCCATTGATGTGGGAGGCGCGATCTGATTCAGGCTCCGTGAGGAGAGAGTGGATGAGCGACCTGTACTGGCTGACGGATGAGCAGATGGCGCGTCTGCAACCGTTCTTTCCCAAGAGCCATGGCAAGCCTCGGGTCGATGATCGGCGGGTGCTCAGCGGCATCATTTTCGTCAATCGCAACGGGCTACGCTGGTGTGATGCACCGAAGGACTATGGGCCGCACAAGACGCTCTACAATCGCTGGAAGCGGTGGAGCGAGAGGGGTATTTTCCTGCGAATGATGGAAGGTCTCGCGGCAGCGGAGGCCGTGCCGAAGACCGTCATGATCGACGCGACCTACCTGAAGGCACACCGCACGGCATCGAGTCTGCGGGTAAAAAAGGGGATCTCGGCCGTCTGATCGGCCGCACGAAAGGCGGCATGAACACCAAACTGCACGCCGTCAGCGATGCGGACGGGCGGCCCTTGAGCTTCTTCATGACCGCCGGGCAGGTCAGCGACTACACCGGCGCGGCAGCCTTGCTCGACGATCTGCCGAAAGCACAGTGGCTGCTTGGCGACCGTGGTTATGATGCCGATTGGTTCAGAGACGCCCTGGAAGCCAAAGGCATCCAGCCCTGCATCCCGGGCCGCAGATCGCGCAACGAGCCGGTCAGATACGACAAGCGCCGCTACCGGCGCCGCAGCCGCATCGAGATCATGTTCGGCCGTCTGAAGGATTGGCGCCGCGTCGCAACTCGCTACGACCGCTGCCCAACCGTCTTCTTCTCTGCCGTCGCCCTCGCGGCCACCGTCATCTTCTGGCTATGACCAATGAGTCCTGACCCTAAGACGGGTCAGGCGATCCGCATGGGATCGGCGTCGGAGAACGGCACGGAGGTCGTCGTCGGCACCGCGGTGATGCGGATCGGACAGAACAGCCGCAACGTCGCGACCGCGGTCGCCGATCGGTTGAAGTCGATCAACGCCTCGCTGCCACCCGACGTAGTGGTGCAGCCGGTCCTCGATCGCACAGCCCTGGTCAATTCCACCATCAAGACGGTGGCGAAGAATCTCGGCGAAGGCGCACTGCTCGTCATCGTCGTGCTGTTCCTGTTGCTCGGCAACTTCCGCGCCGCGCTGATCGCCGCGGCGGTCATCCCGGTCACGATGATGCTGACCGGGTTCGGAATGTTACGGCTGGGGGTTTCGGCGAACCTCATGTCGCTCGGCGCGCTGGACTTCGGGCTGATCGTCGATGGTGCCGTCATCATCGTCGAGAATGCGTTGCGGCGTCTCGCCGAGCAACAGCATCACGAAGGTCGCCTGCTGAGCGTCAAGGAGCGGTTGGAGGCGGTCGCGACCGCGGCGCGCGAGATGATCCGTCCGTCCGTGTACGGGCAGGCAATCATCATCCTCGTCTATGTGCCCTTGCTGACGCTGACCGGCGTCGAGGGCAAGACGTTCGTGCCGATGGCGCTCACCGTCATCATCGCGCTGCTGTTCGCGTTCGTCCTGTCGCTGACCTTCGTGCCTGCGGCGATCGCCATCTGGCTGTCGCGGAGGGTGAACGAGGAGGACGGGCGGATCATCTCGTGGCTGAAGCAGCGCTACGAACCGGGCCTTGAGAAGGCGATGAAGCGACCGTCGATCACCATCGGCGCCGGCGTCGTCAGCCTCGTCGCCGCGGCGCTTGCCTTCACGACGCTGGGACAGGTGTTCCTCCCCCAGCTCGACGAGGGCGACCTGCTCATCCAGGCGCTGCGCATTCCGGCGACATCGGTGCAGCAGAGCCAGGCGATGCAGGTGCCGATCGAGCGCATGGTCTCGAAGCAACCCGAGGTGCGGTTCGTCTTCTCCAAGACGGGCACGGCCGAGCTGGCTTCGGACCCGATGCCGCCCAACGCGACCGACATGTTCGTCATCCTGAAGCCGCATGCGGAATGGCCCGACCCCAAACTGGAGAAGGCCGCGCTGGTCGAGCGGCTGGAGACGAAGCTCGCGCAGTTCCCGGGCAACGCCTATGAGATCACGCAGCCAATCCAGATGCGGTTCAACGAGCTGATCGCCGGCGTGCGCGGCGACATCGCGGTGAAGGTGTTCGGCGACGACTTCGCCTCCATGAACCGCACCGCCGAACAGATCGCCGGCATCCTTCGCCGGACGCAAGGAGCGGCTGACGTGAAGGTCGAACAGACGACGGGACTTCCCATGCTCGACATTCGCGTCAACCGCGACGCGATGGCACGGGTCGGCGTCACCGCGCAGGATGTGCAGGACACCATCACCGCCACGCTCGGCGGTCGCGAGTCCGGCATGATCTTCGAGGGAGACCGGCGCTTTCCGGTGGTCATCCGCCTGTCGGACGCCGAGCGCGCCGACCTGGGGCTGCTCGAACAGGTGCAGGTGCCGGTCGCCGGCGGTGGCTATGTGCCGCTGTCCAGCGTCGCCGATATCGGCGTCGTCGACGGGCCGAACCAGATCAGCCGCGAGAACGGCAAGCGCCGCGTCGTCGTCCAGGCGAACGTCCGCGGACGCGACGTCGGCAGCGTGGTCGCGGATGCGCAGGCGGCGGTCGCCGGCGTGCGCCTGCCGGCGGGCAGCTATCTCGAATGGGGCGGCCAGTTCGAGAATCTCGAATCCGCCAGCCAGCGGCTCAAACTCGTGGTGCCGGCGTGCTTCGTGCTGATCCTGCTGCTCCTCTACGGGGCCTTGGGATCGGTACGCGATGCGGCGATCGTCTTCACCGGCGTGCCCTTCGCGCTGGTGGGAGGCGTGCTGCTGCTGTTCGTTCGCGGCATGGACTTCTCGATCTCGGCCGCGGTGGGATTCATCGCATTGTCGGGTATCGCGGTCCTCAACGGCCTCGTCATGGTTAGTTCGGTGCAGGAGCTGATCCGGTCGGGCATGGACCGGGCCGAAGCGGCGCGGACGGGCGCGCTCCAGCGATTGCGCCCGGTCGTCATGACCGCGCTGGTCGCCAGTCTCGGCTTCGTACCGATGGCATTCGCCAGCGGAGCCGGCGCGGAAGTGCAGAAGCCGCTCGCGACCGTCGTCATCGGCGGCCTGATCTCGGCGACGCTGCTGACGCTGTTCGTGCTGCCGACGCTTTACGCCCGGTTCGGGCAGCAAGCGGTCAAGGTCGACGACGCGGATAGGGCGGACGACGGCGCGCCGCTGCCGCAACCCGCATGATCGCGTCTGGCAGGGGGGACTGACGATGGCGGCGCTCAAGTTCGCACTGATCCCCATGATCGCGATCATGATCGGCGCGCTTCTCGCCGGGTGGCGCACACCCGGCGAGAGGCTGGTCGCCGCCATGCAGCACCTTGCAGCCGGCGTCGTATTTGCCGCGGCGGCGACCGAAATCCTGCCGCTGGTGATGCACGGGGGATCGCCGGCTGCGACGCTGATCGGCGGTGCGATCGGCGTCGCGGTAATGCTGGGCCTCAAGGCGGCGGAAGGCCGGTTTGACGGCCCCGTGGCGCTGCTCGCCGCGATCGGGCTCGATCTTGCTATTGACGGCCTGGTTCTGGGTCTGGCCTTCATCGCCGGCGAGAAGGCGGGCACGTTGCTGGCGGTCGCGCTGACGCTCGAAGTGCTGTTCCTGGCCCTGACGCTCACCAATGATCTGACGAGCCGGTATCGCAAGATGAAGGCGATCGGCCTAACCTGCGCGCTTGCGCTGCTGGTGCCGATCGGCGCACTCGTCGTGCAGCCCGTGGCGCTGCTGTCGCCGGTGTGGATCACGGGATTCCTGAGTTTCGGCCTGATGGCGCTGCTCTACCTCGTCACCGAGGAGCTGCTGGTCGAGGCGCACGAGAAACCGGACTCTCCGCTCATCAGCGCGATGTTCTTCGTCGGCTTTCTCGCACTGCTGCTCATCGAGGAGATCGCGATGTGACCGGCCTGACCTTGAGCGGTGTCGATGTGCGCCGCGATCCATCCCGTAAGGAGAAGAAAATGTCGATCACCACGGCGCGATGGTCCTTTCTGGCCGCTGCGATTGCCCTGTCTGCGTGTTCCGGCGGCAAGCCGGCGGGCCAGTTCGGATCGAACGAGTCCGGTGCGACCGATGCCATCCACGGATCGAGCGCACGGCACGGCCGGCATGGCGATGCCGTCGACCGGCGATCCTGATACCGACTTCCTTCGGGGCATGATCCCGCACCATGAAGGTGCGGTCGATATGGCTCGCGCCGAGCTTGCCAACGGCACCGATCCGAAGGTGCGCGCGATGGCGGAGGAGGTGATCCGGACCCAACAGGCCGAAATCGTGAAGATGCAGGCCTGGCTCGCCGAACGGCAAGCCACAAAGAAGGGGACGCGATAATGGCACACGATCACGGCGAAGCCGGGCACAGCCACGACCATACGGCCGGCGCCAACGCCAAGATGCTCAGATGGGCGCTTGCCCTGACGGCGACCTATCTCGTGGCAGAGGTGGTCGGCGCCTTCGTGTTCAACAGCCTCGCGCTGCTGTCCGACGCAGCCCATATGATGACCGACGTCGCCGGTCTGGTCATCGCGTTGATGGCGATCCATCTCGGCAAGAAGGCTGCCGACGACAAGCGGACGTTCGGCTACAAACGACTGGAAATCCTCGCCGCGACCTTCAATGCGATCCTGCTGTTCGTCGTCGCCATGTATATCCTTTACGAGGCGATCCAGCGCTTCCGCGAGCCGCAGTCGATTCAGTCGACCGGCATGTTGATCGTCGCGGTCATTGGCCTCGTCGTGAACTTCGTATCGATGCGTCTGCTGACCGCCGGCAAGGACGAAAGCTTCAACGTCAAAGGCGCCTACCTGGAAGTATGGGCCGACATGATCGGCTCGGTCGGCGTCATCCTTGGTGCCCTCGCGATACGGTTCACGGGCTGGACGTGGGTCGATCCAGTCATCGCCATCGGCATCGGCCTGTGGGTGCTGCCGCGCACCTGGGTTCTGCTCAAGGGAACGATCAACGTGCTGCTGGAAGGTGTCCCCGGCGGGTTGAAGCTGCCGGAGATCCGTTCAACGATCGCCGCCATTCCGGGTGTCGCCGGCGTTCATGACCTGCACGTCTGGTCGATGGCTTCGGACGAGATCAATTGCACCGCCCATGTGACGCTCGGCGAGGGCGTCGATCCCGATAGCGTCAGGGTTGCAGTGACCAGAACACTCGACGAGAGGTTCGGGATCGAACATTCGACGATCCAGACCGAAGCGCCATCGCAAGCCTGTGAGGATGACCAGCACCTTCATCGCTAGCCATCTCGGCGATCGAAAGTCACAACCGGTATGCTCTATGTCGTCATCAAGGCAATGATCTCCGGTGCGATTATCGCGGCGGTTTCGGAGATCGCCAAGCGCAGTCCCGGCGTCGGCGCACTTGTCGCATCGTTGCCGTTAGTCTCTGTGCTGGGAATGATCTGGCTGTGGCGCGACACCCAAGATCGGGTGCTGATGGCGTCTCACGCCGGGGCGACTTTCTGGTTCGTGCTGCCATCGTTACCGATGTTCCTGCTGATCCCCGCGTTGCTCGGGCGCAACGTACCATTCTGGCTAGCGCTGGGCGCGGGGTGCCTCCTTACCATCCTGCTCTATCTCGGCCTGGTATGCCTTGGTCCACGCCTCGGCCTGCGGTTATAGGCCATCAGCGCAGGTCTCCCGCAATGTTGAGAGGCAACGCACACTAGACCAACGCCATATATCCGCTATGCTGGATATATGGAAAACGACTCGGCTATCACTGCGCTGGGCGCACTCGCACAGGGCACCCGCCTCGACGTGTTCCGCCTGCTGGTGCGGCACGAACCGGACGGCATGGCCGCAGGCGATATCGCCCGCCAGCTCGACGTGCCGCAGAACACCATGTCGGCGCATCTCGGAATCCTCGCCCGTGCGGGTCTGGTCCGCTCCGAACGGCATAGCCGCTCGATCATCTACCGTGCCGATCTGGACGGCCTGCGCGCGCTGACGCTGTTCCTCGTCAAGGATTGCTGCGCCGGCAATGCGGAGCTGTGCGCGCCGCTCGTCGCCGAACTCGCCCCCTGCTGCTGAAAGGACATCCCGTGGCCGTCGATATCGTCATCTATCACAACCCCGAGTGCGGCACGTCGCGCAACACGCTGGCGATGATCCGCAATGCCGGCATCGAGCCGCATGTGGTCGAATATCTGAAAACCCCACCCGCACGCGCGCTGCTAGTCGAGTTGATCGACCGCGCCGGCATGAGGCCGCGTGAGCTGCTGCGCGAGAAGGGGACGCCCTATGCCGATTTGGGCCTGGGCGACACGTCGCTGTCCGACGACGCGCTGGTGGATGCGATGATGGCGCATCCGATCCTCATCAACCGGCCGCTGGTTGTCTCGCCGCTCGGCGTGAAGCTCTGTCGGCCGTCCGATGCCGTGCTTGATCTGCTGCCAAGCGATCAGCTCGGCGCGTTCGCGAAGGAAGACGGGGAGAAGGTGGTCGATGCTTCGGGCCAGCGCGTCGCCTGATGCTCCTTGCCGTCCTGATCTTCGTCGCGACGATCGCGCTCGTCATCTGGCAACCCAAGGGACTCGGCATCGGGTGGAGCGCGATGGGCGGGGCCGTCGTGGCGCTGCTCGCGGGGGTGGTCACGCTGTCCGACGTGCCGGTGGTGTGGGGCATCGTCTGGAATGCGACCGCTGCGTTCGTCGCGATCATCGTCATCAGCCTGCTGCTCGATGAAGCCGGGTTCTTCGAATGGGCCGCGCTCCACGTCGCCCGCTGGGGCCGGGGGCATGGTCGTCGGCTGTTCGTCCTGATCGTGCTGCTCGGCGCGGCGGTATCCGCGCTGTTCGCCAACGACGGCGCGGCGCTGATCCTGACGCCGATCGTCATCGCCATGCTGCGGGCGCTCGGCTTCAAGGACAAGGCGACGCTGGCGTTCGTCATGGCCGCCGGGTTCATCGCCGACACCGCCAGCCTGCCGCTGGTCGTGTCGAACCTCGTCAACATCGTGTCGGCCGATTTCTTCAAGATCGGGTTCGGCGAATACGCGGCCGTGATGGTACCGGTCGACCTCGTGTCGATCGCCGCGACGCTGGGCGCGCTGCTGCTGTTCTTCCGGCGCGACATACCGACCGACTATGACGTGGGAGCGCTGCGCGCGCCGCGCGACGCGATCCGCGATGCCGCGACCTTCCGCGCCGGATGGATCGTTCTCGCGCTGCTGCTCGCCGGCTTCTTCCTGCTCGAACCGCTCGGCGTGCCGGTCAGCGCCGTGGCCGCTGCCGGCGCGATCCTGCTGCTGGTGATCGCGGGGCGGGGCCAGGTGATCTCAACGGCCAAGGTGCTGCGCGGCGCACCCTGGCAGGTCGTGATCTTCTCGCTCGGCATGTATCTCGTCGTCTACGGCCTGCGGAACGCCGGCCTGACCGATCATCTGGCGGCGCTGCTCGATCGCACGGCGCAAGGGGGCGTGTGGGGCGCGGCGCTGGGTACGGGCGTGATCGCGGCCGTCCTGTCGTCGGTGATGAACAACATGCCGACCGTGCTGGTAGGCGCGCTCTCGATCGACGCCACCCACGCCACGGGCGCGATCAGGGAAGCGATGATCTACGCCAACGTGATCGGCTGCGATCTCGGCCCCAAGCTGACGCCGATCGGTTCGCTCGCGACGCTGCTGTGGCTCCACGTCCTTGGACAGAAGGGCGTGCGGATCGGATGGGGCTATTACTTCCGTGTTGGCGTCACGCTCACCGTGCCGGTGTTGCTCATCACGCTCGCGGCGCTCGCGATCCGGATCAGCCTCGCGTGATGGGACTGACCATCACGACACTCGAACCCGCCGAGCTGGCCGGGTTGGCATGGTTCCTCAACGCTGCGAGCCTACCGAGCGCCGACCTCGCCGACCCTGGCCGCCTGTTCTTCCGGTTCGAGGCCGATAGCCTCGTCGGCTATGGCGGCCTGGAGGGGGAAGGGGCTGACCGCCTGCTCCGCTCGATCGTCATCCTTGCCGATCGCCGCGGGCATGGCCTGGGGCGGGCGTTGGTCGCCACCCTCGAACGACAGGCGCGCGACTTCGGGGTGCGTCGCCTCCATCTGCTGACGACGACGGCCGCGCCATTCTTCCGGGCGCTTGGCTATGCCGACGCAGATCGCGGCGCTGCTCCCCCGGCCGTCGCCGCATCGCGCGAGTTTACCGCGCTATGCCCGGCGTCGGCCGCCTATCTCGTGAAAGCTCTCTGATGCCGCTCCGCACGCTTGCCGATCCCGATACCCTGCCGGCACTCGATCCCGCCTATGCCATCCAGCGGCCGGCGCTGGGGCTTGGCCCGCTCGATTCCGCGCCGCGTATCCTTCTGCTCTATGGTTCGCTGCGCGAACGGTCCTTCTCCCGGCTGTGTGTCGAGGAAGCGGCGCGCCTGCTCCGGTTCTTCGGCTGCGAGACGCGCATCTTCGATCCATCGGCCCTGCCGCTGCCCGACCAACATGCCGGCGACGACCATCCGGCCGTCCATGAGCTGCGCGAGCTGTCTCTATGGTCGGAGGGTCAGGTGTGGTGCAGCCCGGAACGTCACGGGCAGATCACCGGCATCATGAAATTGCAGATCGACCATCTGCCGCTGTCGATGGGCGGGATGCGCCCGACGCAGGGGCGGACGCTCGCGGTCATGCAGGTGTCGGCCGGATCGCAGTCGTTCAACAGCGTCAACACGCTGCGCGTGCTGGGTCGCTGGATGCGGATGGTGACGATCCCGAACCAGTCGAGCGTCGCCAAGGCGTTCAATGAGTTCGATGACGACGGACGGATGAAGCCATCGAGCTACTATGACCGGATCGTCGATGTGATGGAGGAGCTGGTGCGGTTCACGGTGCTGCTGCGCGCGCATACTGTGCAACTGGTCGATCGCTATTCAGAGCGAAAGGAAGCCGGGGTGCCGATCAATACTGCGATGGACCTGTCCAGCATCGCGATTGCGCCGTAGGTCTCACAACTGAACTGCCTAAAAGAATTGACTATTTCCGATGCTTGCGAAGTGATGAAGCTCTCGCCGCGCTGGCTCACTCGACCCAGCTCGAAGCCAAGCGAGGCCAATTAACAGCGTAAACCACGACCAGATTTTACATATATCAACACCAATTCGTGTCTTGTGTCCTAGTTTCAATGGTTTGCAGGCGATAAACCTGTCCATTGTGTTTCGCTCATAATTTGGACGATCAAGGGAGTTGGAAGTGCAAGACGCCG
>NZ_JBHTLS010000012.1:0-531 GCF_042678845.1 Sphingobium olei
ATCTGGTCGCCATCATGGACTGGGCAAGCCGCAAGGTGCTGGCCTGGCGGCTATCGAACACCATGGACGCAGGCTTTTGCGTCGAGGCACTGGAGGAGGCGCTGGCCCGTTTTGGTAAGCCCGAAATCTTTAATACCGATCAGGGCAGCCAGTTCACCAGCAATGCCTTCACCCGTGTGCTGCGCGCAGCTGAGATCAAGATCAGCATGGACGGCCGGGGACGCTGGATGGACAATGTCTTCATCGAACGGCTCTGGCGGTCTGTGAAGTACGAATGCGTCTATCTGCACGCCTTCGAAACCGGTTCTGAACTGCGTGCCGGCCTTGGTCGATGGTTCGCCTATTATGACAACCATCGTCCTCATTCACGCCTTGCGGGCAGAACCCCAGGCGAGGCATATGGGCAAATCGGCGCTTCAAATCCTGGGGGGCATGCCCCCCAGGATTTGATCACTCAAATGGCGGCATGAACGACAACCGGGATGAGCTTAATTTAGCCGCCAACCTGTCCAAGAAGGCGAGGCCACCTCA
>NZ_JBHTLS010000013.1:0-532 GCF_042678845.1 Sphingobium olei
CGCGACAATCAGGATGAGAACGAGGTCCTTGCCAGCGACAATTAAAATCGGCACTGAATGACGCGCCGCGACAATCACATTCTCATCCTGATTGACGCGCAATCCTCATCCTGTTTGTCGCGCTACAACCTTTCGACGAGCATGTGCCGCACACGGCTGTTGCCGGCCTTGGTGATGCCGCCGCGCCGCACGGATGCGCCCGTTGATCGTTCGCTAGGCACGAGGCCCAGATAGCTCATGAGCTGCCTGGGATTCTCGAAGCGCGTCACGTCGCCGACCTCCGCTGAGGTGGTCCCGGAAATTCGGACAGGGTGTTAAGCTCATCCCGACCTGAAGGAATGGACGGGAATGAAGACGACGAGGAAGCGCTACAGCGCGCAGTTCAAGGCCAAGGTGGCGATGGAAGCTGTCAATCGGCGTCCAAACGGGACCCCCGATCGGCGCGCAAAAGGGACCCCCTTTCGAGTATGGCACGACGGTCGAGGAACGCTCCTTGCGCTGCGCGTGGCGTAGGGAGGGCGGAGCCCGACCG
>NZ_JBHTLS010000014.1:0-568 GCF_042678845.1 Sphingobium olei
AGAGCCTGTCTTGAATCTCATGCGTAACGAGCGATGCGCCTGATGAGGACGACGGCGGCAGCTGCATATAGAAGTGCAGTTGCGGATTTGATGGTTCGCTCGAAGTCCTTTGCCAAGCGTCGATTTCGATTGAGCCATGCGAAGGTTCGTTCAACCACCCATCGTCTGGGATGGACGACGAACCCGGTCTGGTCGGCGAATTTCCGAACGATCTCTATCGTGATGGATGTGGCTTCCCGGACGCGATCGCTGTTGTAGGCGCTGTCGGCATAGGCATGCTCGACCAAGGGGTGCCGCTGGCGTGACTGCCTGAGCAAAGGCACTGCGCCGTCTCGGTCCTGCACGTCAGCGCCATGGACCAGCAGTTCGAGTGCACGACCATCGGTATCGACCATGGCGTGGCGCTTACGGCCCATGATCTTTTTCCCTGCGTCATAGCCGCGCGGTCCACCCGCTTCAGTGGTCTTCACGCTCTGGCTGTCGATGGCCGCCGCTGACGGCATCGGTTCTCGCCCCGTTCGGACACGGTCGATCTGGACAAGATGGTGGTTGAGACTTTCGAATGTCC
>NZ_JBHTLS010000015.1:0-586 GCF_042678845.1 Sphingobium olei
CGACCCTCTCGACCAACCGGCGCCGCACCACGGCATCGATTAAAAAACCCATTCACAATGTCAAAGAAGCACGCTTGTGCGTGCCGTATCGCCGGACAAGTCCGGCAAACCGCTACTCTTCATCTCTGGAAAATATGCCAAGGGCTGGTGGAGCTTATCGGGATCGAACCGATGACCTGATGCTTGCAAAGCAACCGCTCTCCCAGCTGAGCTAAAGCCCCTCACCAGGCCCTTCGCTTGCGCTCGGGAGTTTTGCTAAGAAAATGTCCCCCGGACATTTTCTCTTTCCGCAAAACTGGTGGGCCGGGGAGGAGTTGAACCTCCGACCTCACGCTTATCAGGCGTGCGCTCTAACCACCTGAGCTACCGGCCCCATGCGCTGCCCGAACAGACCGAAATCGGCCGCGGGCGGCGTGAGCCTGCTCAGGCATACACCTTCTCCTTGAAGAAGGTATTTCCAGTGATGAAGGGACATGAGGACGGCGGCGATGTTCTTTGGAAATGACGAAGCTCTTCCAACGGCGCAAACATAAAGTCTGGCGTTGGCGCTTTCGTCACGATCCTTAGAAAGGAGGTGATCCAGCCG
>NZ_JBHTLS010000016.1:0-590 GCF_042678845.1 Sphingobium olei
AGCTCTCCCATATCCTGGAGGAGGACCTGGCAATCCGCAGGATCCCATGCCTGTCGGCACTTCGGGCCCGCTTCAGCCCCGATCCCGCCACTTTGCCTGAAGTCGTGGTCGAGATGGTCTCGCTCTCGATCTACGACGGGCTGATCGAACAGGGAGAAGCGGCATGAGCACGGCTCCCATGATCGACGCACAGCGCCTGGGCCTGATGCTCAATGAACTACGCTTGCCAACCATCAAGCATATCTGGGGAGATTTTGCAGCCCAAGCGGACAAGGAAGGATGGCCCGCGAGCCGGTTCCTTGCAGCTCTCGCCGAACACGAACTCGCCGAACGCGATCGCCGCCGGATCGGGCGTCATCTTGCCGAAGCCCACCTGCCGGCGGGCAAGACACTGGACTGCTTCGCCTTCGATGCCGTGCCGATGATCTCCAAGGCCCAGGTCATGGCCCTGTGCGCCGGTGATGGCTGGCTCGACCAGGGTTCCAATCTCATCCTGTTCGGCCCGCCAGGCGGCGGCAAAAGCCATCTGGCGGCGGCAATCGGCCTGGCATTGGTGGAAAATGGCTGGCGAGCACTGTTCACCCGCACCT
>NZ_JBHTLS010000017.1:0-610 GCF_042678845.1 Sphingobium olei
AGATCGTTCATGCACGTGAAATCGGACATGCCGAGCCGCCCCGGTTCATGAACCTGCCTGAAGATGACTTCCCGATCCTGGCCGTTCAGAGCGCGCCAGTCGCGAATACGCCTCTCCAGGGTTCGTCGTGAGCCGAACTCGGTATCCGGGTACCGGCGGCGCAGTTCCTCGAAGATCGCGACAGGACGAAGACCGGGGGCGGCCTCCAGCATCGGCACGACGACTTCTTCGAAAATGCCTGATAGCGGATCAGGCCGCCGTCGGCCGCGCGGCGCCTGTCGCTGGGAAGGCAGGCGCGCATCCTGTAGCACCCGGTAGCCGGTCGCCGGGCTGAAACCGGCCTTGGCCGCCGCCAGGGCGACGGGATCGTTACGTCTGTGGGTCATGAAAAGTCTCACCTGATGATCGTTGATGTGTCGGCCCGCCACACGTCAGGTCCTCCTCCCTGGGAAAACCCAATCCATAGCGACCACCACGACCATCACAGGCACCCTTCAAAAGGCGCCTCCTGCGTTCCGGCATCGGCTACGGGCTACGCCCTTCGCCAATCCCGGAACGCAGGATTCTCATCTTGTTTGTCGCGCTTTCTCAACCTGAATGTCGCGCGACA
>NZ_JBHTLS010000018.1:0-627 GCF_042678845.1 Sphingobium olei
CTGGCCCGAGCGCCCTGACGAACTCTCCCCTGAAATCTGGGCGCTGCTGACCCACGCGCGCAAGACCGGCGCCAACTGGATCAGCTTCGACCGTGACGAACCGCCTTGCAAGCGATTTCCGGTCTTTTCCGAGGTGACAGAAACAGCGTCAGAGGACGCCGGCGATCTTGCCGCACCGGTGGCCACCGCGAACCCTGTGGCCGGGAGGACCACCGTTCGATGCGGCTCTTGCGGCAGCGCTGATGTGATGCGCGACGCCTGGGCCTGCTGGGACGATGACACCCAGGACTGGGTGCTCGGCTCGGTGTTCGACGCAGCCTTCTGCGAGACTTGCGAGAACGACACCACACTGGTCGTGAAAATCCTTGAAAGCACGGAGATTGCAGCATGATCCTGCCATCGGGCTCCACTGACCATCCTGTCACCCATGTCGCGCTCAGCAGCCTCGAACGCTCGGCCTTGCAGGTCGCTCTTTTCGATCCCGCAGCCATATCGTCGATCCGCGGCGGGGCGCAGCTCAACCTCATCGATGTTGACGACAGCGGCACGCTCAAACATGCTGTCGCCCTCTGCGATTATCCCGATGCGCTCTGGCGCGCGGTGGCGCCCGCCCTTGTCGACGCTCCG
>NZ_JBHTLS010000019.1:0-640 GCF_042678845.1 Sphingobium olei
TGTAGCGCGACAAACAGGATGAGGATTGCGCGTCAATCAGGATGAGAATGTGATTGTCGCGGCGCGTCATTCAGTGCCGATTTTAATTGTCGCTGGCAAGGACCTCGTTCTCATCCTGATTGTCGCGGATGGTCTCGAGGACTTTGGGTGTGGTGTAGGCGGCAGGACGTCCAGCCCCGGTGCGACGGGCCTGGGCTGTGCGCCGGCGATAGCTTTCGACGTTCATCTCGAAGATCGTGGCGTGATGCACGAGCCTGTCGACTGCAGCGAGCGTCATTGCCGGGTCCGGGAATACGCGGTTCCACTCACCGAAGGGTTGGTTGGCGGTGATGAGCAGGGATCTGCGCTCGTATCGGGCGCTGATCAATTCGAAGAGGACGGAGGTTTCCGCCTGATCGCGCGAGACGTAGGCGAAGTCGTCGAGAATGAGCAGATGATACTTGTCGAGCTTGGCGATTGCGGATTCCAGCGTCAGTTCGCGGCGAGCCACCTGCAGACGTTGGACGAGGTCAGAGGTGCGGGTGAACAGTGCTCGCCAGCCATTTTCCACCAATGCCAGGCCGATTGCCGCCGCCAGATGGCTTTTGCCGCCGCCTGGCGGGCCGAACAGGATGAGATTGGAACCCTGGTCGAGCCAGCC
>NZ_JBHTLS010000020.1:0-691 GCF_042678845.1 Sphingobium olei
CGACCCTCTCGACCAACCGGCGCCGCACCACGGCATCGATTAAAAAACCCATTCACAATGTCAAAGAAGCACGCTTGTGCGTGCCGTATCGCCGGACAAGTCCGGCAAACCGCTACTCTTCATCTCTAGAGATATGATGGCAGTGCCTGGGGCGCGACACCCTCGCAGCATAGCTGCGAGGAGTTTTTCGGCCGCCCGTCCCCCGGACGGGCTCTAAAGGCCGAAAAACTGGTGGAGCCTATCGGGATCGAACCGATGACCTGATG
The DNA here is from genome assembly GCF_042678845.1 of Sphingobium olei. Classification (NCBI taxonomy): domain Bacteria; kingdom Pseudomonadati; phylum Pseudomonadota; class Alphaproteobacteria; order Sphingomonadales; family Sphingobiaceae; genus Sphingobium; species Sphingobium olei. The sequence continues at coordinate 267 of NZ_JBHTLS010000020.1, forward strand.
CTTGCAAAGCAACCGCTCTCCCAGCTGAGCTAAGGCCCCCAACCAATTTCGACAACTGGTGGGCCGGGGAGGAGTTGAACCTCCGACCTCACGCTTATCAGGCGTGCGCTCTAACCACCTGAGCTACCGGCCCGTTTGTTTGTCAGCCTCAAGCGCCGGCGTCGACATCCGTCGACTTGGCTTTTCCTCGCATAAGCTCGGGCGGCCGTTCGGCCTTGCGAACCTTGGCAGGTTCGTTGGCGCCAAACACACAGACTGGCTGCTCTATCAGCACAACATTGCTGTTGTACTAATCTCTAGTGATGAAGGGACATGAGGACGGCGGCGATGTTCTTTGGAAATGACGAAGCTCTTCCAACGGCGCAAACATAAAGTCTGGCGTTGGCGCTTTCGTCACGATCCTTAGAAAGGAGGTGATCCAGCCG
>NZ_JBHTLS010000021.1:0-771 GCF_042678845.1 Sphingobium olei
ACCAGATAGAGGAAGCCCCGGCGCATGGGCAAATAGGTCACATCCGCGCACCAGACATGGTTGGGCCGCGTGATTTCCAGATTGCGCAGCAGATAGGGATAAATGCGATGTTCCGGGTGCGGATCGCTCGTGCGGGCGCTGGTAATTGCCGCCAGCCCCATCTTCGCCATCAGTCGCCGCACCCTGCGGCGGCCGATCGCATGGCCCAGACGCCGCAAATGCCGCGCCATCTGCCGGCTGCCGTACCACGGACATTCCATGAACGTCTCGTCGATCACCGTCATCAGCGCCAACGTCTCGTCGGTTTCCGGCACCGGCGTGTAGTAATAGGACGACCGGCTGATCGACAGCAGGCGGCACTGCTTCGCGATCGACAGGTGCTGGTGTGCCGGCTCGATCTTCGATCGCCTCCACTCCACGCTCATCGACCGGAGGCTTTCGCCAAAAAATCCCTTTCCACCAGCAATTGTCCGATCTTGGCGTGCAACTTCTCGATTTCCGCCTCACAGGCCACCTTCGAGCTCTGATCGCCGTTATCGAACAGGCTGGCCATCCCATCCATCGCCTGCCGCTTCCAAGCCCCGATCATCGTGTGGTGGATGCCATGCTTCGCTGCCAGTTCCGCCAGCGTCAGATCGCCACGGATTGCCTCCATCGCAACCTTCGCCTTGAACTCCGCGCTGTAGCGCTTTCTCGTCGTCTTCATTCCCGTCCATTCCTTCAGGTCGGGATGAGCTTAACACCCTGTCCGAATTTCCGGCACCACCTCAA
>NZ_JBHTLS010000022.1:0-778 GCF_042678845.1 Sphingobium olei
CACCGACGACCAGCAATTGTCGCAGGTAGCGATTGCCGCCCTTGGTAATCTTGCCCAGGCGGGTCTTGCCACCTGACGAGTTTTGCCGGGGCACGAGTCCAAGCCAGGCGGCGAAATGGCGGGCCGACCTGAAGCTCTGCGCGTTGGTCACCATCGACGCGAGCGCCGAGGCGGTGATCACACCAACGCCGGGGATGGTTTCAAGGATGTTGCTGACGTCGTTGCGATAATGCCAGCGGGTCAACTGCTTATCGATCCCGGTGAGCTTGTCCTGCAGTTCCTGAATGTGGCGCGCTAAGACGCCGAGTGTCTCGCGCGCCAGTTCCGGAAGATCGAGTTCGTCCCCTTTCGCAAGCCGATCGACCATGCGCACCACCTGCGCCACGCCGGTACCCGTCACAAGACCGAATTCGGCCAGATGGCTGCGCACGGCATTGAACATCATCGTCCGCTGCTTGATCAGCAGTGCCCGCGTTTTGTGCAGCACGCCGCCAGCCTGCTGGTCAACTGACTTGATTTCGACGAACCGCATTGTCGGCCGCGTCACCGCCTCGCAAATCGCTTCGGCATCGGCGGCATCGTTCTTCTGCCGCTTGACGTAAGGTTTCACGTAGATCGGCGGGATGAGTTTTACGTCGTGGCCCAGGTTCTGGAGCTGCCGACCCCAGTGATGCGCCGTTCCGCAGGCTTCGATCCCGATCAGAACCGGAGGCAATGCCGCGAAAAACTTCAACATCTGTCCGCGCTTCAATTGCCGGGTCACAACCACCTGACCCGC
>NZ_JBHTLS010000023.1:0-853 GCF_042678845.1 Sphingobium olei
CTAGGTTTCGTGGACAAAGGTTGACAGCAGGATCGGGCGTTGATTCAAGGCTGCCTTTTGGAGGTGGCGTTGGGCGAGCGTATTGGGCTGACGGAGGACGAGTGGGGGATCATCGGCACATTACTGCCATCTGAGCGTGGTCGTGGCTGTCGTCCAGCACAGGACAACCGGCTGTATTTCGAAGGCATGATGTGGATCGCCCGCACAGGTTCGCAATGGCGCCACTTGCCGGATGAATATGGCAAGTGGAACAGCGTTTTCCGCCGCTACCGGCGCTGGGTTACGACCGGGGTGTTCGAGGCGATGCTCGAGACACTGGGCGAAATGGTGGCTCGTGATGCCACTGCGGACATGATCGACAGCACCGTGGTCCGAGCACATCATTGTGCCGTCGGCATAAAAAAGGGACTCAGGAAACCGAGGCGCTTGGCCGATCGCGAGGCGGATTCAGCACAAAGCTCCACGCCCGCTGCGATGCCAAAGGCCGACCGCTCGGCTTTGTCCTGACGCCGGGCCAGAGCCACGATATCCAAGGCTTTGGCCCGCTGTTCCGTTTGATTGCTCATAAGATCGAGGCATTGTTGGCGGACAAGGGCTACGATGCAGATGCCATCCGCGAGGAATTGGCCAATGCTGACGTTGAGGCTGTCATTCCCGCCAAAAGCAATCGGCGCGATCCAATCCCACACGATCGCGAAAAATACCGTTGGCGCAATCTTGTCGAACGCCTCTTCAACAAACTCAAGAACTGGCGGCGTATCGCAACTCGATACGACAAAACCAAAGAGTCCTACCTCGGCTTCGTCAATCTCGTCTCAGCCCTGCAATGGATACCCTTTGTCCACGAAACCTA
>NZ_JBHTLS010000024.1:0-861 GCF_042678845.1 Sphingobium olei
CTGCAGACGCTGGAACGCATCGGGTAGCTCAAGGAAGGGCGCACCGTTGCGCAGGGCGCCGGGCTTGCGCTGCACGACCGCCAGATAATGGCGCCAGTCATAAACCGTATGACCTGGACCGTCGTGAGAGCGGTTGATGATGCGCTGATGTGCGCAGATTGGCTGCCCCTCGGCGACGACCTGGAAGCGATCAGGATAGACGCGCAGGCTGACAGTGCGATTGGCGAAAGAGGCCGGTACGCTGTAGCGATTGCGCTCAAAGTGGATGAGGCACGTCGGCGATACCCGTTTGCGATATTCCACAAAACCATCGAAGGGCCTGCCCGCAACCATCAGACACTCAGATTCATCGGCCCAGGCATTGGCAACCGATCCGGGTTCGATCCCGTGAGGGATGTCCTCCCATAACGCCTTGCAGCGCTCCTCCAGCCACAGGTTCAGCGCATCAAGGCTTTCGACCTGCGGCGTGGGTTGCCACAGACGGTGCCGCGCATCCTGGACATTCTTCTCGACCTGCCCCTTTTCCCATCCCGCAGCCGGGTTACAGAACTCAGCTTCGAACAGATAGTGGCTGACCATCGTCAGGAAGCGTGCGTTGACGGTGCGTTCCTTGCCACGCCCGACCTTGTCGACGGCCGTGCGCATATTGTCATAGATACCCCGGCGCGGCACGCCGCCCAGCACGCGGAAGGCGTGATTATGGGCGTCGAACAGCATCTCATGGGTTTGCAGCAGGTAGGCGCGCACGATGAATGCCCGGCTGTAACTGAGCTTGAAATGCGCGACCTGCAGCTTGGTCCGAACCCCGGCGATGATTGCCCAGTCCTCACTCCAATCAAACTGGAAAGCTTCCCCCGGCGC
>NZ_JBHTLS010000025.1:0-905 GCF_042678845.1 Sphingobium olei
AGTTGGTCGTGGAACGCGATTTTTTAGCCAAAGCCTCCGGTCGATGAGCGTGGCACGGAGGCGGTCTATGATCGAACCTGCTCATCAGCGCCTGTCGATCGCGGCGCAGTGCCGGCTGCTGTCGATCAGCCGGTCGTCCTATTATTACGCACCGGTGCCCGAGACCGAAGTGACGCTGGCGCTGATGCGGGTGATCGACGCGGTGTTCCTCGACATGCCGTGGTACGGCAGCCGGCAGATGGTCCGACACCTACGGCGCAATGGCCACGACGTTGGGCGACGACGGGTGCGCCGGCTCATGGCAAAGATGGGCCTGTCGCCGATCTACCAGCGGCCGCGCACGAGCGATCCGCACCCGCAGCACCGGGTCTATCCCTATCTGCTGCGCAATCTGGCGATCGAGCAACCGAACCATGTCTGGTGCGCGGATGTGACCTATATCCCGATGCGTCGGGGCTTCCTCTATCTGGTTGCGGTCATGGACTGGGCGACCCGCAAGGTACTGGCCTGGCGGCTCTCGAACACCATGGATGCCGGCTTCTGTGTCGCGGCATTGGAGGAAGCGCTGGCGCGCTTCGGTCGTCCCGAGATCTTCAATACGGACCAAGGCAGCCAGTTCACTTCGCTAGCCTTCACCAGCGTGCTGCGCGACGCCAAGGTCCGTATCAGCATGGATGGCCGAGGCCGCTGGATGGACAATGTCTTTATCGAGCGGCTGTGGCGATCTTTGAAATACGAGTGCGTCTACCTCCACGCCTTTGAGACCGGTTCTGATCTGCGGAACGGCCTTGCCCGGTGGATCACCTATTACAACACGCAGCGACCGCACTCTGGTCTGGCGGGGCAAACCCCGGCAGAGGCCTATGGGCGGATCGACAAAACAGATCATGAGGGGCATGCCCCCC
>NZ_JBHTLS010000026.1:0-911 GCF_042678845.1 Sphingobium olei
TGTTGATTTCCACTGAGAAGTGACCCGGGTTTTCCATCGAGAAGTGACCCGTCTGCGGATTATGTTTCGGGTGTCACGGGTGGGTCAACCCGTGGTTTTCTCCTTTGGGTTCTGGCCTGCTTGGCAGAGCTGTTTTTGAAGCGGAAGCTATCGTTGCCGGTCTCCAGGATGTGGCAGTGATGGGTAAGCCGATCGAGGAGCGCCGTGGTCATTTTGGCGTCGCCGAACACGGTGGCCCATTCGCTGAAGCTCAGGTTTGTGGTGATGATGACGCTGGTGCGCTCGTAGAGTTTGCTCAGCAGGTGGAAGAGCAGCGCGCCACCTGAAGCACTGAACGGCAGATATCCAAGCTCATCCAGGATAACGAGATCGGAGTGCAGGAGGCGATTGGCGATCTGACCGGCCTTGCCCTGTGCTTTTTCCTGCTCGAGCGCATTGACCAGTTCGACCGTCGAGAAGAAGCGGACGCGCTTTCGATGATGTTCGATGGCCTGGATGCCCAGCGCCGTTGCCACATGGCTCTTGCCGGTGCCAGGACCGCCGACCAGCACGATATTGTCGGCGATGTCGATGAAGTCGCAGCGATGCAACTGACGCACCAGAGCTTCATTGACCTCGCTACTGGTAAAGTCGAAGCCGGCCAGATCGCGATAGACAGGGAAGCGCGCGATCTTGAGCTGATAGGCCACAGACCGAACCTCCCGTTCTGCTGTCTCGGCTTTGAGCAACTGGGAGAGGATCGGGATGGCGGCTTCGAACGCTGGAGATCCCTGTTCCATGAGATCGGTGACGGCCTGCGCCATGCCATGCATCTTGAGGCTGCGGAGCATGACGACGATGGCGCCGCTGGCAGGGTCATGACGCATGACGCTTCTCCTTGCGCAGATCATCATAGCGTTCGACATTGGCCA
>NZ_JBHTLS010000027.1:0-926 GCF_042678845.1 Sphingobium olei
TCGGCCGCTTAAAGGACTGGCGCCGGGTCGCCACGCGCTACGATCGATGCCCCACTACGTTCTTCTCGGCCATCGCGCTCGCAGCCACCGTCATCTTCTGGCTGTGATCAACGAGTCCTGACCCTAGCCGACGATGTCTGCCGGCCGCGCTGGCTTCATACCCCGGTTTCCCAGGTGTATGTCGGCGAGCAGCGCAATCTTCGTGGGCGCAGAGTTGGCAGCGAAACCGGGGAGATGAAGCGTTACGTGGCGCACGATCGGCTTAGATCGTGCGTCGGCCATGCTGATCAGGACGAATATCACGAGCATCATCACCAGCACGCCGATACCGCCAGCTAGCCATAAGAAGATCGGCCGACGTGATCGCTGTCGTTCCCGGATCATCGGGTTATCTTCCTTGCCAACAGCTTCTCACCATCGGGCCTGATCTCCCCCTTGGGCGTAACGTGCCGGTAAAAGGTCTGCCGAGTGACACCGAGTTCGGCGCATAGTTCCGCGACCTTGGTTTCCGGTTTGCCCATCGCGGTTTGGGCGAGACGTAGCTTGGCGGGCGTCATCTTGAACGGCCGTCCGCCATACCGTCCCCGCGCGCGGGCGGAGGCGAGGCCGGCACGGGTACCGCCGGCGCGGTCGATCACGTCTTCGGCCTGTGCCATCTGCTCGGCTTCCGCTTCGCACCGCACATCCGCGACCTCAACGAGCGCCGGCTCTACAGTCTGTCGCCGCTCAACCCGTGGCCGACACTGCGCCCGCTCGTGAACTTTTCAGACCGCTCCGCCTCCACCAGCAAGGCCGGCATGCTTAGACCCCATGACTGCCCGAGCCTCGGAGGCTCGAATCTGAGATGCTGATGATGGATTTTTCAGCAGCGGAGGCGAGTCATGACGGACGCAGTGAAATACGTTGGTCTGGACGTGCATAAGGAA
>NZ_JBHTLS010000028.1:0-932 GCF_042678845.1 Sphingobium olei
AGAGCCCGATCCAAAAGTTGTTGAGCAATACCAGCATGTTATGATTCACGCCGTCCTTGCGAGAGATGGAGTGATCAATGGCATGGACTGGCATTGCTCGAGATGAGCATAGCCGCAAAGGACTGCGGTATCCAAGCGACATGACGGACAGAGAGTGGGCGCTGGTGGCACCGTTCATTCCTCCGGCAAAGCACGGCGGTCGGCGTCGCAGCACGAATATGCGTGAAGTGGCCAACGCGTTGCTCTACCTGGCCTCGGCCGGATGTGCCTGGCGCCTGCTGCCCAAGTGCTTTCCACCGGTCTCGACGGTCCGGCGCTATTTCTACGCCTGGCGTAACGCGGGATTGTTTGAGGTGATGAACACGCTGCTGGTCATGAACCTGCGAGAGATCGAGGGGCGCGAAGCCTCTCCCAGTGCGGGCATCATCGATAGCCAGAGCGTGAAAACGACCGAGAGCGGCGGTCCGAGTGGGTATGACGCAGGCAAGAAAGTCAAAGGTCGAAAGCGTCATATCCTGACCGACACCTCCGGCTTTCTGATCTCCATCCTCGTGCACACCGCCGATATTCAGGACCGGGATGGCGCCGTCGACGTGCTCAAAAGGATTTGCCAGCGCTTCCCTTGGCTGCGCCATATCTTCGCCGATGGTGGCTACGCCGGTGACAAGCTCAGAACGGCACTCGCCAAAGCCGGGAACTGGGTGATCGAGATCATCAAACGATCTGATCAAGCCAAGGGCTTTGAAGTCCTCCCGCGCCGCTGGGTCGTCGAGCGCACCTTCGCCTGGCTGGGACGGTGTCGCCGCCTCGCAAAGGACTGGGAAGCGACCATCGCCTCTTCAACCGCCTGGGCTATGATCGCTTCTATCCGCATGCTCATCCGCAGAACCGCAAGGTATTGCTACGCCTGAGAAACTTTTGAATCGGGCTCT
>NZ_JBHTLS010000029.1:0-942 GCF_042678845.1 Sphingobium olei
AGGGCATGGCCGCCCTTGCCACCCCAATGATCGAGGAGGCACAGCCGCTACAGATTACACCCAAGGCCGCCTGAAAATGCAGCCCAGTGGCCACACCCGATTTTACACCACATTGACGGACGCGACCGGAAGACAAGAGCTCCATGCCCACGCCCGGGCAGCCGGCTGTCACAGTCGAGCTTTCCCACGGCGCCCGGGTGAACATCTACAATTCGGCGTCGCCGACCATGGCAGCGGCTGTCATCAAGGTCTTGGCCCGATGATCCCGATCCCGAGCGGCGTGAGGGTGTGGCTTGCGCTGGGGCATACGGACATGCGGCGGGGAATGCGGTCGCTGGCCCTGCAGGTCCAGCAAACCCTGCACAAGGACGTTCATGCCGGCGATCTGTATGTCTTCAGAGGGCGAAGCGGGTCTCTATGCAAGATCTTGTGGCATGACGGCCTCGGGATGTCCTTATATGCAAAACGCTTGGAAAGAGGGCGTTTTGTCTGGCCATCAGCAAAGGATGGGACGATCGCGATCTCAGCTTCCGCGATGGCGTGCCTGCTTGAAGGCGTAGATTGGCGCAACCCGCAGGAGACCTGGCGCCCGGCGCAGGTCGGGTGATTCCCGCTCCCGCCAAAAGAGGGAAAACCGGCACAAGAGTGCGGGAATTGCTGGGTTTTTGAGGACGTTGCGGGTATAATGCAGCATGGTCCCCGACGAGCTTTTGCAGCTTCGCGCTGAGCTTGCCATCGTGCGTGAGCAGGCCGATCAGGCTCGGGACAAGGCGCTGGTAGCCGAGGCCGAGGTCGCCAAAGTCTGGGCGATCAATGCTGTCAAACGGCGCGCAAACGGGACCCCGTATCGGCGTCGAAGAGGGACCCCCTTTTCGAGATTAGGCGGACGGTTGTGGGGAGCGCCCTGCGCTGGGTGCGGTGGAGGTCGGGCGTAGCCCGGCC
>NZ_JBHTLS010000030.1:0-958 GCF_042678845.1 Sphingobium olei
CCCACAGTCCAGAGACGGTTCGCTCGCCGGCCGTTCGCAGCATGGCCTTGAGCCGGGCGAAGGCTTTCTCGATCGGGTTGAAGTCGGGGCTGTAGGGTGGGAGGAAGCGCAAGGTTGCGCCTGCGGCCTCGATGAGCACCTGCACCGATGCACGCTTGTGGCTCGACAGGTTGTCCATGATGACGACGTCGCCGGGCCGCAGTTCTGGGACGAGGACCTGTTCGACATAGGCTTCGAACCAGTCGCCGTTGATCGGCCCATCGAGCACCATAGGCGCGATCATGCCGGTCATGCGCAGACCGGCGACCAAGGTGGTGGTCTTGCGGTGACCGTGCGGGAAGCCCATCCGCAGCCGCTCGCCTTTCGGGCAGCGGCCGTGGCTGCGGGTCATGTTCGTGGCGGTCCACGTTTCGTCGATGAACACCAGACGTTCCGGGTCCAGATCGAGCTGGCCGTCGAACCAATGCCGACGTTGCCTCAAAACGTCGGGGCGGTCTTGCTCGATCGCGTGCCCGGTCTTTTTTTCCGCGTGATCGCGTGGCGCATGAAGAAGCGATGCAGCGTGCCGATCCCGACTGACACGCCCCGCTCGACGAGCCGTGCCTGGATCTCCACCAAGGTCATGTCGCCCTGTTCGGCAACCAACTCGCGGATGAAGCCGCCATGCGCCTCGATCCTGCTGGAATGCCGGTCTCCGCCGCGCGGCTTGGCGACGGCCTGGCCATGCTGAAGGGCAAGTTGCCGCCATCGGATCGCGCTCGACGCGCTAACACCAAAGCGATCAGCCGCCGCGCGGCAACTCAACCCACCATCAATCGCCGCGATGACCCTGTCCCGAAGGTCCTGTGAAAGTGTTCGCGCCATCCATACTGGCCTCCTCCAACCAGCAGGAAGCGTGAATCACATCAGCACGGACAAGGGAATCCCCAATGATTCAATTCGTGTGGAAACCGCTCTA
>NZ_JBHTLS010000031.1:0-963 GCF_042678845.1 Sphingobium olei
ACATCGGCCATCTCCAGCAGCATTTTCTGCAGGAGAACCGGGTCTGTGGGAAGGCGATCAAGGGCGAACCGCATGCGACCGATAATAGCCCAAGCCCACGGCAAATCCTACATAAAATGGCGGTTTTCCTGATCTTTTTGGCTATGCGAGCCTCGGCGTGATCACCTCGTCGTGGCCGATCGCCTGCTTCCAGTTCAGCCCTTCGACGAGCATCGCAAGCTGGGCTGCCGACAGGCGGAGCGCGCCCTCATGAGCACGAGGCCACACGAACTTTCCGCGCTCGAGACGCTTCGCATACACGCATAGCCCGGACCCGTCCCAGACCAAGGCCTTCAACCTGTCGCCCCTTTTTCCGCGGAACAGGAAAACCGCCCCCGAGAAAGGATCAAGCTGAAGAATATTGCGCACCTGCGCCGACAGCCCATCAAACCCCTTGCGCATGTCGCACGGCGCCAGCGACAGATATATTTTCGTCGAAGGCGGGAACGCCAGGCTCAATGATCCAGCTCCCGCAGGACATCGAGCACCTGTTTCAGGGCGGCCCGATCAACCTCGCCATCAACCAACACCGTCAGGCCGCACCGCCCTCGAACCTCGATCCGCCCAGCTTCCCGAGCTTTGGCCGACGGCGAAGACGAAGCCAGTTCGACAGGCACGAAGCCTGCCATTGCTCCGCGCAGCAGTTGCTTGCGCCAAGTATAAAGCTGGCCTGTTCCAATACTGTGCCGCCGGGCCACGGCCGACACGATCGCCCCCGGCACCGTCGTCTCCTTCAGGATCGCCAGCTTCTCCTCGTCGCTCCAGTTCCGACGCCGCTCCACCCGTATAACCGCTCCGCCATCACCGCGACCGCTCATACGAGGCTCATTTGATTGCTCGATGTCCATGCTCACGCCTCCTCAAAGGCCGCGAGCTTTCCTATTCCGGCGCCGGCAACAAGGCCGCGTTCCGTCGGCGCTTACG
>NZ_JBHTLS010000032.1:0-1046 GCF_042678845.1 Sphingobium olei
AACGATCTGGACGTCGCCATCGCCGGGGCACCCTTGGACCACTTGCTCTATCACTTCCGCCTGCCTTGCGGCGGCTTTGAACATGGACACGTCATTCTGGGCGGCGAGAGTTTCGTCGCCCTGGCCGAAGGGCTGCAGAATGCGCTCTGGTCTGTCGGCGGAGCGCCCAGGCTCCACCGCACCGACAGCCTGTCGGCCGCCTTCCGCAATCTGGACGCCGATGCGAAGGCCGACCTGACCAGGCGCTATGACGCCCTATGCGCCCATTATGGAATGGAGCCGACGCGCAACAATACAGGCATTGCTCACGAGAACGGTGCGATCGAGAGCGCCCACGGCCATATCAAGGCCGCAGTGAAGGACGCGCTGTTGCTGCGCGGAACCACGGACTTCACCGACCTTGCCGATTATCGCCGCTTCATCGACGAAGTCGTGACCGCAAGGAACCGGCGCCATGGTCCCGGCATCGATGCCGAACGCAAGGCGCTGCGATCCCTCCCAAACATGCGGACAACCGATTACGAGGAAGTCCTCGTGACGGTGACGTCCTCGGGCGGCTTCACCCTGCGCAAGGTGTTCTACACGGTCCCCTCGCGCCTGATCGGACATCGCCTGCGAGTGCGCCTTTACGACGACCGTCTCGATGTCTTCATCGGCGGCACAAGGCTCATGACCCTGCAGCGCGGCCGCGCCGGTGTGAACGGTAAGCACGGCCACGTTGTCGATTATCGCCATGTCATTCATTCCCTGCGCCGCAAGCCGATGGCACTGCGGGGATTGGTCTATCGTGACAGCCTGTTCCCCCGCGCGCCCTACCGCCTCATGTTCGAGCACTTGCTGGAAGCTGTGGGCGAGAAGGAAGCCTGCCGGATCATGGTCGAGCTTCTGGCCATGGCCCACGAGCGCGCCTGCGAGGCGGAGCTCTCCCATATCCTGGAGGAGGACCTGGCAATCCGCAGGATCCCATGCCTGTCGGCACTTCGGGCCCGCTTCAGCCCCGATCCCGCCACTTTGCCTGAAGTCGTGGTCGAGATGGTCTCGCTCTC
>NZ_JBHTLS010000033.1:0-1052 GCF_042678845.1 Sphingobium olei
TAGAGCATCGAGCCTTTAATCTGACGCATATCCAGCTGCTTTGATGAAGTTCCAGCATTCTTCTGGGGTATAGAGGTCACAGATGTTGCCGATGGCGTGCCATAGGGCATCGATGGTTCTGGCGCCGGTTCGGCGCAGATGGGCCTTGAGTTTAGCGAATGCCATTTCGATCGGGTTGAGATCGGGGCTGTATGGCGGAGTGAAGAGGAACCATGCGCCTCTGGCCTTGAGTATGGCCTTGGCTTTTTCGCTTTTGTGGCTGGAGAGATTGTCGAGGATAACGACGTCGCCGGGCTTGAGGGTCGGGGCGAGTTGGGTTTCGACATAGGTCTCAAAGGTTGTTCGGTTCATGGGGCAGTCGATGACCCATGGCGCAGTCAGTCCGTCACATCGCAGGGCAGCGATAAAGGTCTGTGTTTTCCAGTGACCAAAGGGCGCTCGCGCCTTCAGGCGCTGGTCGCGGCGCGCCCGTCCCCGTAGCCTTGTCATCTTCGTTGTGGTTGCCGTCTCGTCGATGAAGACCAGTCGATGCGGGGCCTTGCGCAGGCATGGCTGCCGATAGACGCGCCAGGTCCGGCGCGCCTGGGCAACATCATCGCGTCCGCACTCCGACGCCAGCAGCGTTTTTTTTGAAGCTGTAGCCGGCCTTGAGCAACGCACGCGAAAGAGAAGCGGGATGGGCGCGAACGCCGGTTGCTGCAACAAGTCGCGCCGACAGTTCCGGCATGGTGAGGTCCGGCTCGGCATCAACCCATTTCATCAAGGCCGCCATATGCGGCGCCAGCTTGCCGTCACCGGGGGGACGCCCTTGTCGGGCAGGCGCCACTGATCCGGTGGTCGCAACTCGCTGCGCCAGCTTCACAGCACAGCTGGGACTTACCCCAAAATGACGCGATGCAGAGCGACGCGATTGCCCAGATGCAATGTGATCGACAATTCGGCCCCGAAGATCGGCTGAATAGGATTTCCCCATGATCCACCTCCAATCACGATGAATCACATCCTGATCCTGCTGGGAATCCCAAGATTCCTATTTCACGCTCGATGCTCTA
>NZ_JBHTLS010000034.1:0-1062 GCF_042678845.1 Sphingobium olei
ATCTCAAACTGCGCGCGATCAGCTCGGAATGCTGCGCGGACAATTCTCGGAACGCTGCGCGCGATTAAATCGGAAGCCCGCGCGCCATCAAATCGGAATGGTGCGCGCGATGACCTCGGAATCCGCAACCACCGTCGTCATACAAGGCCGGAAGCACTGTCCAGCCCTCGTTCTTCTGGCTCAAGGCGTAGGCGGCGCAGGCCTCCCGCTGTGCGTCCAGGCTGTTGAACGCCATGTCCAGCCCCTCCTCGGTGGACTTGCGGGTGTAGATGGCGCAGCGCAGCCGACGCTTCTGGTTCATGGCCGCAGACCGAAGAAGCGTGGACCGGACCAGTGTGCGCCAGTGATATGCCGCGCGAGGGCAGAGAGCGAGGCGAAGCTCTGCCCCCTGTAGCTGCAGCGGCCTTTCTCCTCCATCAGCACATGGTGCGTGACGCCGCCCCACTCCCGAACCAGCTGTGTGCCTGATGGAGGGATGAGAGTGGCGGCGGTACGACCTCCACCGGGACCCGCTCCGCTTATCAGCCTCTGTCGCATCCGCTCGCCGGTTCCGCCCTGCGCTGAGCATTGGAGGTCAAAGGCAAGCGAGCGGGCAAGCAGGCTGGCAGCGACCAGCGGGGGCTCCTCTCCATGGACCCGCCGCCATTCCGCCTTGAGCTCAGTTGGCTTCATCGCTGCCAGAACAGCGACATGCGTCTCAACCTTCGCCATCAGGCCTGCGCCAGATGATAGCAGGTGACATCCCCGCGCTTGCGTCGGTCGATGTCGTGGCCCTTCTTCCGCAGGCCCGTCAGTGCGGCGCGCGTCGTGTGCGGCAGCCAGCTGGTGGCGCTGGTCAACTCATCCAGTGTGGCGCCGCCTTCACGCTCCAGCATCGCAAGCACGAGGGCGGCCTTGGTTTGCGCTTTGTCCCGAGGCGCAGGCTTGGGGGGCAGGTGTCGCGCGACATTCAGGTTGAGAAAGCGCGACAAACAAGATGAGAATCCTGCGTTCCGGGATTGGCGAAGGGCGTAGCCCGTAGCCGATGCCGGAACGCAGGAGGCGCCTTTTGAAGGGTGCCTG
>NZ_JBHTLS010000035.1:0-1085 GCF_042678845.1 Sphingobium olei
CAGTCCTTTGCGGCTATGCTCATCTCGAGCAATGCCAGTCCATGCCATTGATCACTCCATCTCTCGCAAGGACGGCGTGAATCATAACATGCTGGTATTGCTCAACAACTTTTGGATCGGGCTCTTACCTGAGATGATTCAATGTTTTGGTGTGACAGCGGAGGCTTGGATGGCGGGACAGCTGGGTTTCTTTGATCTTTCGGACCGATATGAGGCATTAAGCGTGGCGGGCGATCCGCTGGAACGGCTGTCGGGGGTGGTGGACTTTGAGCTATTCCGGGGTCCGCTGGTGGCGGCGCTGCGACGCGGCCCCCGGAACAAGGGGGTGACCACCATTCGACCCGGTGCTGATGTTCAAAATCCTGGTCCTGCAAGCCTTATATTCGCTGTCCGATGAGGCGACCGAACTCCAGATTAAGGCCCGGCTCTCGTTCCAGCGCTTCCTGGGTGTTGGCCTGGAAGGCACGGTGCCTGATGCGACCACGGTTTGGCGGTCCGCAAGAGGAAGGCTTGTAAAAGCCAAGGCAATCGACCGGCTATTCGCGCGCTTCGATGCCGCGCTCAAGGATCGGGGATATCTGGCCATGGGTGGGCAGATCATCGACGCCACCGTCGTGCCCGCACCCAAGCAGCGCAACACGCAGGAGGAGAAGGCAGCGATCAAAGACGGCCGTATCCCCAAGGGCTGGAAGCCCGCCAAGGCTCGGCAAAAAGACCGCGATGCGCGCTGGTCGATCAAATATACCAAGGCCAAGGTCCGGGAAGGCGCAGATCCCAAGGCGGCAAAGCCGGTTGATCTGGCCATTCCGATGTTTGGGTATAAAAACCATATTGGCATCGATCGAGCCTATGGATTGATCCGCACCTGGGATGCGAGCGCCGCCAATGCCCCATGACGGGGCGCGACTGCCCGATCTGATCAGCAAGGAGAACACCGCCTCGGGCGTTTGGGCCGATACTGTAGCGCGACAAACAGGATGAGGATTGCGCGTCAATCAGGATGAGAATGTGATTGTCGCGGCGCGTCATTCAGTGCCGATTTTAATTGTCGCTGGCAAGGACCTCGTTCTCATCCTGATTGTCGC
>NZ_JBHTLS010000036.1:0-1093 GCF_042678845.1 Sphingobium olei
CATTGGCCTCCCTACACCTCGCTGCTCGATGCCTGACGAACGGCACATTGCCGTCGATTGCCTTCGGGCAGCACAGCTGTTCGGCCCGGCATAAAATTTCGCCGCAGGATAAGTGGGTCAAGGCATGGCCTCCGGCGCAGCATGCGTGGGCCAACGGCCGGAAAGTCGTCCGCCTGATCGGATATGACTGTTCGACCCGCGACAACCAGCGCTACGCCCATAGGGAAGGGCATGTCTCGGACCTCTATGAATATCAATATCCGCTCCGAGACTGGGGCTTCACACGGGAAGATTGCGAGCGTGTCATAGCCGAGGAGGGCCTGCCGGCTTTTCATAAGAGTTCGTGCTTCTTTTGTTCTGCCATGCAGATTTCAGAGGTCCGCGCGCTGCCTCGCGAGGAATTGCGCCTCATCGTCCTGCTTGAAGCGCGCGCCGCCCCGAGGCTTCGAACCGTTGAAGGTCTATGGCGCAAATCGACGAAAAAACGTCCCGGTTCGATGACCGCGTTCATTCGTGCCGAAGCGTTACTCGATCCCGGCGAGATCGACGAGATCATCGCCAACGCGCCTCTCGATCTTCTTGAATTCCAGCGTGCGGCCGCTGCTGTTCCGATCGAGCGACGATCGCATATCAGCACATGGATCGAGCGTTTCAATGCCGGGCGAGCCTGCGCTCCCCCGCCCGCCAACGATCCGGATGATCTCCCCCGGACGGCTTGATCCCTGGCTCCAGCTCGGCATGAGACATATCTGGTGCCGGCGGCCTTGGCACCCATCACGGACGTTGGCTGACAGGATCAGTGCAGTCAGATCAAAGGCGTCGTCCGCCGCTCGTAGACAATCCCATGCGCTATGTTATCGGTCCCATAAGCTGCCCCCGATAGGGACGAAGTGTTCGGCGATCCCGCCGTGCGGCCCGCCACCATCCCCTGATGGTTCCCGCTACCGGGAAACGCACCGGCCGGTGCCGCCCAGCATGGACCCGTTCGGTCTGCCTGCAGGAACCGCCTGATCATGCCGCCCCCGCCGCTACCGCTACTCCCGCCGGCGTAGCGCCAGCGCGGCTACCGCCGCGCCTCCAGCCTCGCTCCCCA
>NZ_JBHTLS010000038.1:0-1137 GCF_042678845.1 Sphingobium olei
CTCCTGGCTAATTCTTATGCTGCTACCGCAGTAAGGGCGGGCGGCGCGACGCATTGGTATCGCTCGCCGCTCACCATGAGTTTCCACGCGACACGTGCGGCTTTGTTAGCAACGGCAACCGCAACGAGCTTAGGTGATTTTCGTCCAATCAAGCCGATAAGCCATGGTGTGAGATTCCTACCTCGCCCATTGCGGGCGTGCTGAACGACTGCGGTAGCTCCGACCACGAGCGTGCTTCTGAGAAGCTCATCACCAGCGCGAGTGATAACGCCGTGTCTTGTCTTGCCGGCGGTCGAGTGATCTTTAGGGGTCAGGCCCATCCATGCCGCAAAATCCCGACCGGATTTGAATAGATGCGGATCGGGCGTTTTCATCATGAGCAAGGTCGCGCCGATAGGCCCAACGCCGGGAATTTTGGCCAGTCGCTGACTACATTCGTCGTTGCGATGCCATTCCATCAGCTTCGCGTCGATCCGTTCGATCTCGCACTGGAGCTGCGCATATTCCTTTCCCTGCAGGGCAAAAAGTTCGCGCGCCAATTCGGGTATCGTTTCATCTGCCGCGATGCGCTCGAGAAGCGGTACGACGCGACATGCACCCGTCGCCGCAGTGATGCCGAACTCCGCGCCATACCCTCGTATAGCGTTGACGAGCTGGGTGCGCTTCTGGATGAGCCTTTCGCGCACCCCGACCAACATGAGCGCCGCCTGTTGTTCTGCAGTCTTTACTGGAACGAAGCGCATTGTTGGGCGGCTCACCGCTTCGCAGAGAGCTTCGGCATCCGCCGCGTCGTTCTTGCCGCGCTTGACGTAGGGCTTCGCTAATTGCGGCGCGATCAACCTTACGTCATGCCCGAGCGATCCGAGAAGACGAGCCCAATGATGTGAACTGCCGCATGCCTCGATAGCGACGACGGTGGGTGGCAGCTTTTCGAAAAACCGAACCATTTCCCGGCGCGTCAACTTCTTGCGCAGCACTGCCTTCTCCGCTGCATCGACGCCATGCAGTTGAAAAACGTTCTTTGACGTATCCATGCCTATGCGGGTAATTTGCTCCACGGGCGGCTCCCTTGATTGAGTCTTGCAACGCACTCACTCTGGCACATTGCGATGCCGTTGGGAGCCGTCCACCCCAACA
>NZ_JBHTLS010000039.1:0-1275 GCF_042678845.1 Sphingobium olei
TGATCTGCCCCCACCGAGTGGACCGATTGGTTTGTTAGTGGATTAAGCCCATCGCCGCCATATTCGGACGGAGGTGGAGCGAAGCGGAACCGGAGGCCGGATATGGCGGTGTCGCCGTTTCCGGTGCCGGCGGTCGGTAGCCCAAGCTGCTGTGAGGGCGAACGGTGTTGTAATGCCGCCGCCATGCCTCGATCAGCACCTTGGCCTCAGCGAGGCTGTAGAAGATCTCGCCGTTGAGCAGTTCGTCGCGAAGCGATCCATTGAAGCTTTCGTTATAGCCATTCTCCCATGGTGATCCCGGCGTGATGTAGAGCGTCGTCACGCCGATCTGCCCCAGCCATTTCTGGACGGCGGTCGCGATAAATTCGCTTCCGTTGTCGGACCGTATATGTACCGGAGGACCGCGAGAAATGAACAGGTCGGCCAGCGCCGCCAGCACATCCTCGTGTTTGAGCTGCCGGGCAACGATGAGTGCCAGGCACTCCCTGCTGGCCTCATCGATGATGGTCAGGATCCGGAACTTGCGGCCATCGTGCGTGCGCCCTTCGACGAAGTCGTAGGCCCACACATGCCCGGGATACTCAGGCCGTAGGCGGATACATGATCCGTCGTTGAGCCACAGGCGTCCCCGTTTGGGCTGGCGCAGCGGGACCTTCAGTCCTTCGCGTCGCCATATCCGCTCGACCCGTTTGTGGTTCACCGTCCACCCCGCATGGCACAGCAACGCCGTCACCCGGCGGTAGCCATAGCGACCATATTGCTTCGCCAACGCGACGATGTCCTCCGTGAGCGCCTGTTCGTCATCCGCCCCACGCGGCACCTTGCGCTGTGTCGATCGATGCTGCCCTAGCACCCGGCATATCCGTCGCTCGGACACTCGGATCGGCAAATCTTGTCGCAACTGATCGATGCAGCGCCGCCGCCGCGCGGGGCTTAGAAGTTTCCCTTGGCAGCTTCCTGCAAGATCAGCTTGTCCAACGTCAGATCCGAAATCGCCCGGCGTAGCCGCTGGTTCTCTTTCTCCAGATCCTTCATCCGCCGCGCTTGGTCGGTCTTCAGGCCGCCATATTCCTTGCGCCAGCGATAGTATGTCTGCTCGCTGACTGCGATCCGGCGGCACGCCTCTGCTGTCGAGGCTCCCTGCGCCAGCACAATCTCAGCTTCACGCAGCTTGCCGATAATCTCTTCCGGCTTGTGCTTCTTGCTCGGCATTCATCGTCCCTTTCGTGGTCCAGACTATCATAGTCTCTGGGCCACTCAGCGGGGGGCAGATCA
>NZ_JBHTLS010000040.1:0-1284 GCF_042678845.1 Sphingobium olei
CCCAACGCCCAGCCCGATATCCCCCTGATCGAGGCAAGGCTGGAAGCGCTCGCGAAAAAATGGGCGCCACGGACACGCCGGAAAGCCTGACAGGCCGCGTCAATGCCGCCTTCCGTCGGCGCTTACTCAAGTTCTTCGCTGACCCACGAGCAGGCGTTGGCGCGGGCCCGGTCTTACACTGAAACTGCGCGCAAGCTCGAGGAACTGTCGCAGCAGCTGTCGCGCGACGCCAGCTACGCCGAAACGCATGGCATGCAGCTAAGCGAGAACATGAGTCAGGATCTCGCGCAATGGTATCGCGCGCAGCAAGCTTCCAATCCTGGACTTGACGCTCCCGAGCTCTGGGCGACCGATCTTAGTGACCATCAGCGCGCCGTCCGCCAGGAAATGGTGACGCGCTGGATGCGCGAGAAGCAGGATGACATCCGCGAGGAGATTGCTGGCAAGTTGCATGAGCCCGACCTCGTTCAGGTCCACAGGCCAAGTGTCGACAGCGCAGCGGATGTCGCCGGTTCGTACCGCCCGCATGGCGTGTCGGGTATCCCGTCAGCGCCGGCCGGAGGCGATCCCCGCGCGGCGCAGGCGGTGATCGAGGGCGGAGAAGCAAGGCTCGACGATGACCGGACAGCGGCCCAGGCGGCGCGGGCCAGCTCCGTGCAGGCTTCTGTAGGCGTGCAGCAAGAAGTCCACCGCGACCACAATCGCGGCTTCTTCAACGATCCGAAGTTGCGCGAGTGACCGCCGCCTTAAAGAGCGAAAATGAGGTAGCCCACAAAGCCGGCCAAGATCGCATACGCCACCAAGTAGGCAGCAGCGCTCGCTTTGCTCACGTTGCCGTCGGCGTCGGTCATTGGCCCCTGAGGCTCGATGCCATTCTCAACAAACTGGATAATCGGTCCCGCCGGGTTGTCCTGCGTCATCAAGAACGTCGCGGTGTCCAACTCGCGCATGAGAACCTCCGAACCTGTCCAACATACAGGGTTCGAGGTTTGTTCACAAGCCATTGAGGACACGGCTGAATGACAAGAAATCAGCTTGGGCGAAAAGAGGGGACGAGCGCCGCGCCTGAACTCGACGTGGCCGACTGGGCGGTGTTCGGCTTCTCGTGGATGCTTGTGATGGTCGTCGGCCTGATGCCGATCGTCGAGACGAGCCTGAGAGGCTGTGTCAGAACGCTGACGTAACGGTGGACGGCCGAGTTTCGATATGATTCCGAGGGGTTGCGACACCAACTTTGGAAACCATCATGTGGAACCCGACCGCCCGCGCGCATCATAGCCGCGC
>NZ_JBHTLS010000041.1:0-1313 GCF_042678845.1 Sphingobium olei
TAAGGTGGAGTTACCACACTTCACACGCCCACCGAGGAGTTGATCCCGATGACCGACGATAGATTACCGCTTGCCGAGCTGATGGCGAAGACCGGAGATGGAGATTTCCTGCGCACGATCGCCGAGAGCGTATTACAGATCATCATGGAGGCCGACGTCGATGGCCTGGTCGGCGCCGGCCGGCACGAGCGTTCCGGCGATCGCACGACCTGGCGCAATGGCTACCGCGACCGCAGCCTCGATACCCGGCTCGGCACGCTCAATCTCAAGATCCCCAAACTGCGGACCGGCGCCTACTTTCCCGGCTTTCTGGAGCCCAGGAAGACCGTCGAGAAGGCGCTGGTCGCGGTGATCCAGGAAGCATGGATCGCCGGCGTCAGCACCCGGCGCGTCGATGAGCTGGTGCAGGCGATGGGCATGACTGGCATCTCCAAGTCCTCGGTATCCAAGCTGTGCAAGGACATCGACGAGCGGGTCCACGCCTTCCTCAAGCGGCCGCTCGCCGGCGACTGGCCCTACCTCTGGCTCGATGCTACCTACCTCAAGGTGCGCGAGGGCGGGCGGATCGTCAGTGTCGCCGCGATAATCGCTGTGGCCGTCAACACCGAGGGCAAGCGCGAGATCGTCGGCCTGCACATCGGTCCTTCCGAAGCCGAGCCGTTCTGGTCGAGCTTCCTCAAGGACCTCGCCCGGCGCGGCCTGACCGGCGTGAAGCTGGTCATCTCCGATGCCCACGAGGGGCTCAAGGCGGCGATTACCCGCGTCATGGGCGCGACCTGGCAGCGCTGCCGCGTCCACTTCATGCGCAACGCCCTGGCCTATGTGCCCAAAGGCCAGAATACCGTCGTTGCCGCTGCCATCCGTCAGGTCTTCCTTCAGCCCGACCATGCCGCTGCGACGCAGGTCTGGCGTCAGGTCGCTGATCAGTTGCGCGCCCGCTGGCCAAAGCTCGGCGTTTGCATGGACGATGCCGAGCACGACGTACTCGCCTACATGACCTTCCCCGAGCAGCACCGGGTCAAGCTCCACAGCACCAACCCGCTGGAACGCCTGAACAAGGAAGTGAAGCGCCGCGCCGATGTGGTCGGCATCTTCCCGAACGAGGACAGCATTATCCGCCTCGTCGGCGCCGTCCTGCTCGAGCAGAATGACGAATACCAGCTCCAGCACCGCTACATGCAGATCGAGGGCATGGCCGCCCTTGCCACCCCAATGATCGAGGAGGCACAGCCGCTACAGATTACACCCAAGGCCGCCTGAAAATGCAGCCCAGTGGCCACACCCGATTTTACACCACATTGACGGACGCGACC
>NZ_JBHTLS010000042.1:0-1371 GCF_042678845.1 Sphingobium olei
CTCGGCCAGCCGCTCCACCTTGCGGCGGTAGATTTCCGAGATGTTCGGGTGGATGTCGGGCACGTCGGCGGGCGCTGCGGCAAGCCGGGCACGAATGGCATCTTCCCGCGCCTCCAGTTCGAGCAACTGATCGACAAGCGAGCGCGTTCCCTTGCCTTCCGTTGCAAGTGTCACCAGGCCCTTGATCGCCTTCATCACCTTTTCCAGTTCCTGCCGGTCGGCGCTCTCGGACGCCCGCCGGGCATGGTTGAGGCGATTGCTTTCCTCCACATAGGCGCGAATGGCTTCCGCGGCGATTTCCGGGCTCATCAGGCGATCGCGCAGCCCGTCGAGCACGCGGGCCTCGAGCTTCTCGCGCGCGATGCTATGCCCGTTGGAACAGCTTCGCGTGTCGATATGGTTCGAACAGGCAAACCGCCCCTGCCCGCGAAGGGTATAAGACCCGCCACAGCAACCGCAGTAGACGAGGCCGGACAACAGGCTCCGGGGGCGATGGGTCCGGTTCATCGCATTGTGCGCCGAGCGCGTCGCTTCGATGACGCCTGCATATTGGACCGCGATATCGTCCTGCCGTGCCTTGGCGGCCTGCCAGAGTTCGTCATCGAGGATCCGCAAGTCGGGCACCTCGGTGACGATCCATTCCGACTGCGGATTAATGCGCGAGACGCGTTTCCCGGTCTGCGGATTCTTGAGATAGCGAAGCCGGTTCCAGACCAGCTTGCCGATATAGAGCTCATTGTTGAGCAGGCCGGTGCCGCGCTTGGCGTGACCCCGGATCGTGGTCGACGTCCAGAGTTTGCCGGTCGGCGCGGCGATACCCGCATCATTGAGCCGACGGGCGATCGCCTGAGGACTCAGGCCATTGGCGAATTGCCGGAAGACCTGTCGCACCACTTCGGCTTCAGCGGCATTGATGCTGCGCTCGCCATGGACCGCCTCGCCTTCGCTGGAAAAGCGGCGAACGACGTCATATCCGTAGCAGAGACCGCCGCCCGATTTGCCCTTCTCGACTCGGCCGCGCAGTCCGCGATGGGTCTTCTTGGCAAGATCCTTGAGAAAGAGGGCATTCATCGTGCCCTTGAGGCCGACATGCAGTTCCGAGACTTCGCCTTCGGCCAAGGTAATGATCTTCACACCGGCGAACTGGAGATTCTTGTAGAGTGTCGCGACATCGGCCTGATCGCGCGACACGCGATCGAGCGCCTCGGCAAGCAGCACGTCGAAACGTCCCATCTGCGCGTCCTGCAGCAGCGCCCGGATGCCTGGCCGCAGGATCACGCTGGCGCCGGAGATCGCAGCGTCCTTGTAACTGCCGACAATGCGCCAGCCTTCACGGGCAGCCTGCTCCCGACAAATCAGGAACTGGTCCTC
>NZ_JBHTLS010000043.1:0-1464 GCF_042678845.1 Sphingobium olei
CATCACCGCGACCGCTCATACGAGGCTCATTTGATTGCTCGATGTCCATGCTCACGCCTCCTCAAAGGCCGCGAGCTTTCCTATTCCGGCGCCGGCAACAAGGCCGCGTTCCGTCGGCGCTTACGAACTTGACGTTGTCGCCGCCCGACTGAACACTCCAGACCGATCGTAGGTGCCATCCGAAGATGTCGCACCCGTGCCGTTGGAATGCTCGTCCCGCACACCGCTGCTCGCAGTGCTGGAACTGTCAGAGGAGCGAGAATCGGTGGTTCCATGACGAAGGGTGTCCTGCTGCTGCCCTTGCTTAGACACACTGCCACTAATGCCGGGGAGGCGGCCAAGAACTCGTCCGATGCCGCCCTTGGAGCCGCCTGCACCCTGCGGAAGGCCGGCCGATATGGAACCGGACACTTGGTCCAGTGTGCCCGCGGACCGATCATGGCCGTTCGACACCGCCAGGCTCTGGCCGGTTGACGACCGATCCTCCAGACCCTGCGAGCTGCTTCCTGTCGTGCGGTCGAACTGCTCGATCGAGGTGTTGGCCGCGCGGCCACTGCTCGAATCCCATCCCGAAGATCGCTCGCTGGACGTGCCGTAGGCGCTGCGGTCGGTTTTTGTCCAGGTGAGCATCTCCTGCGCCGCGTTGTCGTACGCCTGTGATTGTCGGTGGGCCTCGCTCGCCATCTCACGCCATTCGGCAACCGTGCCAGTCGTGGCCGTCGGAGTGAACGAGAGCCGTGAGATCGCCCCGCCGGTATCGAACACCTCTTGGCCGTTGCCGAACCCGTTGATGAGCGCGCCGTTATCCTGGCGCCATCCGACACTCGCCGCGCCGCCCATGAAGCTGGGGGCGGTTGACCACTGGTCGGCCTGTCGCATGTTCGAGGTCGAGTTCGCCCAACTCACATTGCCGTAGGAGTAATTGCCGGTAGTCTGCTCGAGCGCGGCAGCCTCGGCTGCGTTCTGCGCTGGCGCGAGCATCGATGTCGCCTGCCCGGCGATCGACATGGCACCGCGGGCCAGGCCGGCCGCAAGGAACGGGATGCTCATCAGCATGAAGCCGGCGATCGTCGCCGTCTCCCCGTTCACCGCACCGATTCCGGCATAGCTTCCCAGCGACATTCCTCCGCCAGCCACGCCGTTCGCGGCAGTCTCGGCGCGGGTCATACAGATCATATGCAGGATGACGTAGAGCGGCCCCCAGGACGCGAGATAGAAGAACCCCATCGCATAGCCCTTCAGCGTGCTCAGCCCGGTTTGGGGCAGCAGGAAGAGCGGAAAGATGACGGGGAACATCGCGAAGAAGACCACCGTGAGCACGATGTTCAAGATCGGAACTGGTGACACGCCTCGAAGAGGAGACCCGGATCGGCAAGGGCGGGACCCTGGCGGGACAGCTCTCGCGGCTCGACCTGGTGGTGCTCGATGAGCTGGGATATCTGCCGTTCGCGCGCTCTGGCGGCC
>NZ_JBHTLS010000044.1:0-1515 GCF_042678845.1 Sphingobium olei
CTTAGACCCCATGACTGCCCGAGCCTCGGAGGCTCGAATCTGAGATGCTGATGATGGATTTTTCAGCAGCGGAGGCGAGTCATGACGGACGCAGTGAAATACGTTGGTCTGGACGTGCATAAGGAAACCATTGCGGTCGCTGTTGCCGATGGACAGCGCGGAGGCGAGGTGCGTTTCATCGGAACAGTCGCCAACGAAGACGATGCGGTCAGAAAGCTGGTCAAGCGACTAACGGGACCGGGCGTTACGTTGAACGTCTGCTACGAAGCTGGTCCCTGTGGCTATGGCCTGCATCGGTTGCTGACGAAGCTGGGGCAGGATTGCATTGTCATCGCCCCCTCAATGATGCCGCGACGCCCGGGCGACCATGTGAAGACGGACCGACGTGACGCGATGACACTGGCGCGGCTGCTACGCGCCGGCGAACTCACCGCGATCTGGGTGCCGGACGAAGCGCATGAGGCGGTACGCGATCTCATCCGCGCTCGGCGAAATGCGCAGGACGATGCCATCGGGGCCAAGCAAACGGTGCGCAGCTTCCTGTTGCGTCATGATCGTCGTTTCGACGGCAAGGCCGCCTGGACGAAAATGTACTGGCGGTGGTTGTCCGAGCAGCGGTTCGATTTTCCCCACCAACAGCTGGCATTCGAGGAAATGCAGAAGCGGGTGCTGGAGGCGCAGGCGCGAGTGGGACGGCTCGAGGCAGCATTGGCCGAAGCGGTGGATGCATGGTGTTTCGCGCCGCTGGTCCGCAATCTGCAGGTCCTGCGCGGTATCAGGCTGGTCAGCGCTGCGACGCTGGTCGCTGAAGTAGGCGATCTCACCCGCTTCGACAATCCTAAGCAGTTGATGGCGTATCTTGGCTTGGTGCCGACCGAGCACTCCAGCGGCGCCCGGACCAAGCGAGGCCGGATCACCCGCGCGGGCAACGCGCAGGCACGAACCATGCTGATCGAGGCGGGCTGGTCGTATCGGCTGCCCGCTCGCGAGGAACGGCGCTACCGTGAGCGGGTCATCGACTTGCCCGAGGACATCCAGGCAATCGGGTGGAAGGCACAGGTTCGCCTGTCTCAGCGCTACCGTCGCCTAGCAGCCACCGGCAAGCCGCAGCCGAAGGTGACCACTGCGATCGCGCGTGAACTGGTCGGCTATGCCTGGGACATCGCCCGTCGGGTGTCACCGGCGGTCGCTGGCTGATCCACGCACAACGATCACGAGAGGAGGCGCCAGCGCATCACCTGCATAGCCTTGGCCGGCGTGCCGCGGGCACCCGACTGTGATGGGCAATCCGCGGTGTACGGTGGGGCAGGTTCGTCCGACGCCCGAACTTAGACGGAGGATAGGCCCAGCGACGGATACGGGTAGTGCGGTAACCAACCCGCGGATGAGAGCATGATCAATCGTCGTCGATCAGGCGTCCGCGGCACACCCGCCAAGGTCAATGCGAACGCTGGTCTTGCGGCCAGCGAAGGGGTAAACTCGGGCAGTATCTCGGATGGCAGTCATGAGAGCGTA
>NZ_JBHTLS010000045.1:0-1604 GCF_042678845.1 Sphingobium olei
TAATCGCTGATCTGACCGGCGGTCATGAAGAAGCTCAAGGGACGGCCGTTGGCATCTGTGACGGCATGGAGCTTGGTGTTCATGCCGCCTTTGGTGCGGCCGATCAGGCGGCCAAGATCCCCCTTTATGGATGGCCCGCCCCTTAACCGAACCGTTGTTGCTTAACCGACATCGGATCGTTTGAGGAAGGAGAAGGTCATGGAAGTTTCAGTTCTGGGGATCGACCTCGGCAAGAACAGCTGCAGCGTGGTGGGGCTGGACGGCACCGGTAGGGTTGTCGTTCGCAGGCGTATGCGACGTGAGACGGTCATCGCCTTTGCAGGGTCACTCGCGCCATGCGTTGTGGCGATGGAGGCCTGTTGCGGTGCCCACCATATGGGCCGTGCGCTGGTAGCGCATGGACATACCGTCCGGTTGATGTCGCCGGAATATGTCCGTCCATACGTGAAGGCCCAGAAGAACGACGATCGCGATGCCGAAGCTATCGCAGAGGCGGCGACACGGCCGACTATGCGGTTCGTGGAGCTGAAGAGCCAGGAGCAGTTGGACATGCAGACACTGCACCGGATTCGCGACCAGCTCGTCGGCGAGCGGACCTCACTGATGAACCAGATCAGGAGTTTGCTCCTCGAGCGCGGGCATATCGTCCCGCAAGGGCGTGCGAAGCTCGCGGTTCGGCTCGGCGAGATGCTCGAAGCCGAAGAACCCGTTCTGGGGTTTCGCATTCATCGGCTCGTCGCGGACATGCGCGCCCGCTGGATAGCGCTTGACGAGAGGATTGCGGACCTCGACGCCGAGTTCGCGCAAGCAGCGCTGACCGACGAGCGAACGCAGCGCCTGCTGACCATTCCCGGCATTGGCGCCCTCAACGCGACTGCACTGGTCGCTGCCGTCGGCGATGCCCGGACCTTTGCGCGTGGTCGCGATCTTGCTGCATGGTTGGGCCTGGTCCCGCGTCAGGCCACCACCGGCGGCAAACCTCGGTTGCTCGGCATTACCAAACGCGGCAGCCGATACCTGCGTAAGATCCTTATCCAGGGTGCACGTTCGTCGCTGCCGACGATGAGCAAGAGCAATACACGTCTGGGCGCATGGGTGCGCGGCCTGCTCTCGCGAGCGCATCAAAACACCGTCGTCGTCGCTCTTGCGGCCAAAATGGCGCGGATCGTCTGGGCACTTCTGCGCCACGGACGGACCTACGAACCCACATTGCTGGCGGCGTGAACGAGATCGGCCGATGCCCTTGGCATCCGCTGCATGATGTCTGCGGGAGGTGAGAAGAAGATGGCCTGACAGTCGACCGGTGTCTTGGAACCCTATGGCGCAAAATGGCACTTCGATGCCGGCCCCTTTATGAGGACCAGGACGCGCGGATCTCCATCTTGGCCAACGGCATCATGCCGAAAGGCCGGATACGTTTTCGCAGACTGCTCAGATCGTCAGAAACAAACCGCTTGCCGACGGGGCGGGCCATACGTTTTACCGCCAGGCTCGATGCCGTGCGGTGCGCCTTCAGATAGGTCGCATCGATCATCACAGTCTTTCGATCGGCCCCTACGGACGAAAGCCCTTCCATCATTCGGGTGAAGACGCCCATCTGACCC
>NZ_JBHTLS010000047.1:0-1817 GCF_042678845.1 Sphingobium olei
CGCAGCCGGCGCGATCGGCTGCGGATGACGCGCATCCACGACCTGCTGGTGCGGGAGGGCTTTGAAGGCTCCTACGATGCCGTCCGCCGCTATGCGAGCCGCTGGCGGGAACAGCGGCGCAAGGACGGAGGCGACGACGCACCGGCCTTCATCCCGATGATGTTCCAGCCTGGCGAGGCGTATCAGTTCGACTGGAGCCACGAGGACGTGGAGATCGCCGGCAAGCCGATGCGGGTGAAGGTTGCGCATGTCCGCCTCTGCGCATCCCGTGCGCCTTATGTCCGGGCCTATCCGCGCGAGGGCCAGGAGATGCTGTTCGACGCCCATGCACGGGCCTTCGCCTTCTTCGGCGGCGTTCCCCGGCGCGGCATCTACGACAACATGAAGACGGCGGTGACGAGCGTGTTCACGGGCAAGGAGCGCGTGTTCAACCGCCGCTTCCTGATCATGACCGATCATTACATGGTCGAACCGACCGCCTGCACACCAGCGGCGGGATGGGAGAAGGGACAGGTCGAGCAGCAGGTGCAGACGATCCGGGGGCGCTTCTTCCAGCCCCGGCTTCGGTTCGCAAGCCTGGCCGAGCTCAACGGATGGCTCGAGGCGGAGTGCCGGCGCTGGGCCGAGCATCACCCCCATCCCGAGCGCGGCGATATCACCGTGGCCCAGGCGCTGGAGATGGAGCGGCCTGTTCTGCAGCCGATCCTGGCGCCCTTTGATGGCTTCCATGAGAGCGAACATGCCGTCACCGGCACCTGCCTCATCAGCTTCGACCGCAACCGCTACTCGGTCATGTCCAGGGCGGCGCGGCGCACGGTGCAGGTGCGCGCCTATGCGGACCGGATCGTCATCCGCTGCGGCGAAGAGATCGTCGGGGAACATGAGCGTCACTTCGGGCGGAACCGCACCATTTACGATCCCTGGCATTATCTGCCGGTTCTGGCCCACAAGCCCGGCGCCCTGCGCAACGGCGCGCCGTTCCAGGACTGGGAGTTGCCGCCATCCCTCCATCGCCTGCGACGCAGGCTGGGGAACGGGGATGAGGCGGATCGCAGGTTCGTGCGGGTGCTCTCGGCTGTGCTCACCGATGGCCTGGACCAAGTCGAGGCGGCGGTGCGCGAAGCGCTGGCGAGCGGAACGGTCAGCGACGACCTGATCCTCAACATCCTCTCTCGTCGCCGCGAGCCGGCGACGCCGCATAGCATCGTCACCTCGGAAGACCGGATGCTGAGCCATCCGCCGATC
Organism: Sphingobium olei; assembly: GCF_042678845.1. Lineage (NCBI taxonomy): Bacteria > Pseudomonadati > Pseudomonadota > Alphaproteobacteria > Sphingomonadales > Sphingobiaceae > Sphingobium > Sphingobium olei. Next base: position 1,246 of record NZ_JBHTLS010000047.1, read on the forward strand.
GCCGACTGTGCCCGCTACGACCGACTGCGAGGCTATGATGCAGCGGCATGAGATGATCGACACGATGCGCGGCCTGGGCCTCAAGGGCATGGTGGCGGCGTACGACGAGGCCGTCACCACCGGCCTCCAGCGCCAGCGCACCACCATGGAGATCTTGACCGATCTGCTCCGCGCGGAAGCCACCCACCGCGATGCCGCATCGATCCGGTATCGCATGACGGCCGCGCGGCTGCCGGTGGTGAAGGACTTGGAGCGGTTCAGCTTCGAAGGGACGCCGATCAACGAAGGGCTGATCCGCTCCCTGCATGATGGCTCCTTCCTGCCGGCGCGCCGCAACATCGTGCTCGTCGGCGGCACGGGCACCGGCAAGACCCACCTCGCCATCGCGATTACCGCCAACGTCGTGCGCAAAGGGGCTCGGGCACGATACTTCAACACCGTCGATCTGGTGACACGCCTCGAAGAGGAGACCCGGATCGGCAAGGGCGGGACCCTGGCGGGACAGCTCTCGCGGCTCGACCTGGTGGTGCTCGATGAGCTGGGATATCTGCCGTTCGCGCGCTCTGGCGGCC
>NZ_JBHTLS010000048.1:0-1818 GCF_042678845.1 Sphingobium olei
CTCTTCAACAAACTCAAGAACTGGCGGCGTATCGCAACTCGATACGACAAAACCAAAGAGTCCTACCTCGGCTTCGTCAATCTCGTCTCAGCCCTGCAATGGATACCCTTTGTCCACGAAACCTAGAGTCCCTATTATCTTAATGGCGTCTTTTTGCCGAGCAATCGCGCGACTGACCGACCTGCTTTGCTGTACCAGCATGTCGAACTATGAGCAGGAACAAATCGGCTTTTCGCAGTCGGCGCCTCGCTTATAGTTCAGTGGTGCAAATCAGCTTCGAAGGCCGATTAGTGGATGGTCCATGATGCTCCATTGCAGAATACCGGCGCACTGAAGGATCCCCCCCCAGAAGGCGCGGCATTGTAGCTCACCGTTTTCAGGTCGACGGCAGCAGCCATTGCGCCGTGCATTCCCCTGTCGCACTTAGGAAGCTGACGGACGGCATAATTGCTCAGCATTGCTGGAGCACCAAGGCGCACCCGGTCTGCTTGAACGCTAAGAACATCTACATCCGAACTATTCGACAGGCGAATTGACCCTGCCCCTTTTGGTGACAATTTCAGATTCACATTGGCGCTGCCACCTGACGCTATCATGCCAACGTTATTGTTGCCGGTGAAGAGGGAAACCTGGTCAGCATATTCAGTCGAACCGATGTCAAAGGCGCCGTTCACTGCGGACAATTTCATCTGCTGTCGGGTTGCGCCCTTGTCGCGATAACTGAACATGTTTGGGATGCCTGGGACGTTTGCGCCGGCCTCTCCGTTCGCGCCAATTTGAAGACCATAAGAGGCAGCTCCGTCATTAACGATATACCCGTTGGTCCATTTTGCCTTTGCGCCTGCTGCCCGACCTATTTGGAACGCATTTGCGTTAGCAGGTTGACCCGCGCCCTGAATGAGCATTGCCATGCCTTCCACGGTGGAAGCTCCACTGATGTCAAAGTCTGCTTCCCAGCCTATTAGCTTACGCCCGCGAAGTCTTGCGCTGCCGTTGACTTCCGCATCGTTGAGGGCGGTGTTTATGGCCCATGTCGCTGATCGGTCGACGGCGTTCACGCCCGCCACAAATAGTCCCACCGCATTGCGCTCGGTGGGAGCTGATCCTTGTGGCGATGCATTAAAGATGTAAGCATCAATCGCTGCAGCGTGTTGAACCGGACGTTGGGGCTGCAAGTTGAGAACAGACCTTATGACACCATAGAATTTGTAGGTTGATGGAACCATCTTACCACTGTATATGCTACGCGCTTTGAGATCACTATTTTGAACTAAATGCTTTGATTCTTCTTCTGAAAGGATTTCATCTTTATCTGCTTTTAACCCGCAAGAAGTTATCATCAGCAAAGCGCAAACGGTTATTTTCTTCATTATAGGCCTCTTACAAAAAGGTGAGCACATAGGTAGCAATTTACCGGTCCAGCCGCCGTCCGTCCGGCCGAGGGAACCATAGCTTGTCCGTCGCTTCAACCGCCACGCTCTACAAGAAGCACCCCGTTGAACTCATAGAGACCGACAGCGGCGCATTCTGCCAATTGCGAACCTCTAATCGAGTTGACACGTTCTGGGTTTTCCGGCGGCCCCTAAATGTGGAAAAGAGCGTCCGGTATGAGCAAAATGGAAAAGAGATTTCGCCTGAAGTCCATGACTGAGCCGTTCGGATCATTGGCAGGCACCGCGCGGATTACGGCACTTAGAGCGGTTTCCGTTCATTCTGGATCGTATCCGCAAGAACTGAAGTAGTTGGCGCACTCGGCGGGCTTGAAGATGTCGACGAGCCTGCCGATGAGGTCCCACAGTCCAGAGACGGTTCGCTCGC
>NZ_JBHTLS010000049.1:0-2153 GCF_042678845.1 Sphingobium olei
AAAAACGTTCTTTGACGTATCCATGCCTATGCGGGTAATTTGCTCCACGGGCGGCTCCCTTGATTGAGTCTTGCAACGCACTCACTCTGGCACATTGCGATGCCGTTGGGAGCCGTCCACCCCAACATGGCGGAAACGTTGACGGGTGCGCCCACGGATCTGGCATTGCAGCTGAGCGCCACGCGAGAGGCCGGCTATGGCTTTTACAGCCCCTATATTGCGGTGGTCCGGGACGTAGCCCGCATTTTCGGCGCGTTCAGCAATCCCGATTTCGGTTATCTTCCAACGCTCACCGTCCGGCGCGCCGACGAACTGGCGCTGCTACTCAATAGCGCGCCGTCCTTCACCAAGCCCAAATCCGTCATGGTGATCGCCATGCCTGCGATCGAGGCCGACAGTCCGCCGCGGCTGCGCAAAGGGGAGGGGGGAGCGATCTGCCTGGCCCGGGGAGGGGCAGTGCTGCCCGTCGAGGGGGCGCCGTTGATCTATTCGACAGCCTATGCGCGCGACATGGCGCTTACCGTAAAATCACCATCCGGCGAACCGCTGGACCTGCCTGTCGTCGCGCGTGCGGACCGGGGCGGCTATGTGGTGCCAGACAGTGTCGCGTGGCCGGCATCCTTTCAAGGCGCGATGCAAGGGCATCTTCACGGCAGCTGGGGATTCGACCGATTTGAAGGCCCGGACTTCGAAGTCCAGATCCCCGACGGGCAAGGATGGCAGTTGGCGGGCGATCCCCCCACTCTGGTCGTCGGTCGGGAGAATCAGCTGCTGCTGAAGGGCGGGGCACCTGCCTGCATCGAAAGCGTCACGCTTCGCCAGAAGGACGGTGCCGCTCGATCCCTCTCGTGGAAAGAGCAAGGACGGGAAGGGGTGGCGGTCACGCTGCCGCTGTCCGACGACAAGCCCGGTCCGATCAGCATCGAGATCAAATATCAGGGTGTAGCCGATCCGTCAGTGCTTTCGCTCCGTAGCTTCGCCGAAGCGAGCCGGCTGGATGGGCTTTTACTCCACGCCGGCGACAGAACCGCCATGCTGTCTGGTCTGCGGCTGGACCAGGTGGATCGGGTGGAGCTGGCCGGGCTGACCTGGCGCCCCGATGGCCTTTCGCGTGACGGGAATATCGACCGATTGCAACTGGCGGCAGAAGGGGAGGGGGGTCTTCCCACAGCCGGCACACAGGCGACGGCCCGGGTGCGGCTGCGTGATGGCCGCTCGATGAAGCTGGACCTTGCGATCGCGCCGCCCCGCCTGCAGGTCAATCTCCTCAGCAAGACCGTGATGCCGGGCGCTGTCCCCGCCAATGAAAGAGCTTTGGCGATCGAGGGCGACGGACTGCTGCCCGACAACGGCACGCTGGTCTTCTCGGTACAGGTGGCGGGCAACGGCCGATTGAGCGCGGGTGATTCGATCGAGGTGGCGGCTGGCGACCCCGATGCTGTCGTCACCCTCGCAGTGGGCAAAGGGCTGCGCATGGAAAGCCCGCAGGTCGCGGTTGCGACCCTGGATCCGAAAGCCAGCTCCTCCCCTTTGTTCGGACCCTTGCGCTTTCGTGTCCGACAGGGAGGAGAGGCGAGCGACTGGCGGCCACTGGTGACGCTCGCACGGTTGCCCCACGTCGACGCAGTCACGTGCGGGGCAGGGGAGGGATGCTCCGTCCGCGGACACGATCTGTTTCTGATCGAGGCGATAGGCTCCACATCGTCCCTGGATCAGGCGACGAAGGTTGCGCATGGCTATACCGGCTCAACGCTGACCACGGCCGTTCCCAAGGACGGTGTCCTTTACGTGCAACTGCGTGATGCGCCGGATCACATCCTTCGCCTGCCTATCGGCTGACGGCAAATCTTTAGTGCGATGGGCAGCACGAGAAAGCCGGCAATTGATTCGCTTCGAGGGTAAGGAGAAGCGCCGGCTCGGCTGGCCCGCTCCGCGATATGGCTGAGCAGGGTGACGCGCCGGAACGAAAGAAGGACGGAATTTCGCCGTTCATCGCCCTCTTCAAGGGGCCGATAACATTTCTCGAAAAATTGCGGTTGACGGGTTCGTTTGTTGGATTTAGAGGGCTGGTCACCGACGCGGTGAGGGCCATTGGTTTTCGCTGCGGTTGGTCGCCTTCATAGACGGACGCCAGTCTCCCGGCACGCAAGGAT
>NZ_JBHTLS010000050.1:0-2205 GCF_042678845.1 Sphingobium olei
CCTTCAGGGTTGTCGTTGGTGGTGTGGGCTCTCAAGCGTGAGGTAAGGGCATCTGGTGAATGCCTTGGCATGTACAGGCGATGAAGGACGTGGCACGCTGCGATAAGCGTGGGGGAGCTGTGAGCAAGCTTTGATCCCGCGATTTCCGAATGGGACAACCCACCTTCACCATTTAAGGCTTGCCCAGCAGCAATGCTGGTCGAGCGTTAAATGGGAGAGGTATCACTAAGCTGAATAAAATAGGCTTTGGTGAAGCGAACCCGGAGAACTGAAACATCTCAGTACCCGGAGGAAAAGACATCAACCGAGATTCCGTTAGTAGTGGCGAGCGAACGCGGACCAGGCCAGCGCCTGGTGTTTAACTAGCAGAAGCTTCTGGAAAGGAGCGCCATAGCGGGTGACAGCCCCGTATGCGAAAGTGAAACATCAGGACTTGAGTAGGGCGGAGCACGTGAAACTCTGTCTGAACATGGGGGGACCACCCTCCAAGCCTAAATACTCGTACATGACCGATAGCGAACCAGTACCGTGAGGGAAAGGTGAAAAGCACCCCGATGAGGGGAGTGAAACAGTACCTGAAACCGGATGCCTACAAGCAGTTGGAGGGCTCTTGAAGCCTGACAGCGTACCTCTTGCATAATGGGTCTGTGACTTAGTGTATCGAGCAAGCTTAAGCCGTTAGGTGTAGGCGCAGCGAAAGCGAGTCTGAACAGGGCGATCATAGTTCGATGCATTAGACCCGAAACCCGGCGATCTAGGCATGACCAGGCTGAAGGTGCGGTAACACGCACTGGAGGGCCGAACCGTTTAATGTTGAAAAATTATCGGATGAGTTGTGTTTAGGGGTGAAAGGCCAATCAAGCCGGGAAATAGCTGGTTCTCCGCGAAATCTATTGAGGTAGAGCGTCGGATGATTGCCGTTGGGGGTAGAGCACTGGATGGATGCGGGGGTCGCGAGATCTACCAATTCTAACCAAACTCCGAATACCAACGAGTCTAGTCCGGCAGACAGACGGCGGGTGCTAAGGTCCGTCGTCAAAAGGGAAACAGCCCTAACCTACAGCTAAGGTCCCCAAGTCACGTCTAAGTGGGAAAGCATGTGGGATTTCCAAAACAACCAGGAGGTTGGCTTAGAAGCAGCCATCCTTTAAAGAAAGCGTAACAGCTCACTGGTCTAAACAAGAGATCCTGCGGCGAAGATGTAACGGGGCTCAAGACGTGCACCGAAGCTTAGGGTTCAGATCGCAAGATCTGAGCGGTAGCGGAGCGTTCCGTAGGCCGTTGAAGCGGGAGGGTAACCGACCGTGGAGGTATCGGAAGTGCGAATGCAGACATGAGTAGCGATTAAGAGGGTGAGATGCCCTCTCGCCGAAATTCCAAGGGTTCCTGCTTAAAGCTAATCTGAGCAGGGTAAGCCGGCCCCTAAGACGAGCCCGAAGGGGGTAGTCGATGGGAACCACGTTAATATTCGTGGGCCTGGAGGTGTGTGACGGATGATGTAACTTGTTCGGCCTTATTGGATTGGTCCGGGCAGGGAAATTGTCCCAGGAAATAGCCCCTCCGTATAGACCGTACCCTAAACCGACACAGGTGGAATGGTAGAGTATACCAAGGCGTTTGAGAGAAGTATCCTGAAGGAACTCGGCAAATTGCCTCCGTACCTTCGGAAGAAGGAGGCCCCATCTTAAGGCAACTTTTGATGGGGGGCACAGGCCAGGGGGTAGCGACTGTTTAGCAAAAACACAGGGCTCTGCTAAGTCGGCTTCAAGACGACGTATAGGGCCTGACGCCTGCCCGGTGCCTGAAGGTTAAGAGGAGGAGTGCAAGCTCTGAATTGAAGCCCAGGTAAACGGCGGCCGTAACTATAACGGTCCTAAGGTAGCGAAATTCCTTGTCGGGTAAGTTCCGACCTGCACGAATGGCGTAACGACTTCCCCACTGTCTCCAGGATATGCTCAGCGAAATTGAATTCTCCGTGAAGATGCGGAGTACCCGCGGTTAGACGGAAAGACCCCGTGCACCTTTACTGCAGCTTCAGAGTGGCATTAGGAAAGAACTGTGTAGCATAGGTGGGAGGCTTTGAAGCGATGACGCCAGTTGTCGTGGAGCCATAGGTGAAATACCACCCTGTTGTTTTCTGATGTCTAACCTCGCACCGTCATCCGGTGCAGGGACCCTCTGTGGCGGGTAGTTTGACTGGGGCGG
>NZ_JBHTLS010000051.1:0-2262 GCF_042678845.1 Sphingobium olei
ATTGCCTCCATCGCAACCTTCGCCTTGAACTCCGCGCTGTAGCGCTTTCTCGTCGTCTTCATTCCCGTCCATTCCTTCAGGTCGGGATGAGCTTAACACCCTGTCCGAATTTCCGGCACCACCTCAAAGCGTTGCCGGCGCCCGGCGGTCATATCGGGATCGAACTGCCCTCGGGTGTGAAGCTGACCGTGGACGCTGGTGTCGATGCCGAGGCCCTGGCACGGGTCATTGCCGTTCTCACGCGATGATACCGCTGCCACCTTCCACCCGGATCTATTTGGCCTGCGGGGCGACCGACATGCGCAAGGGCTTTGACGGTCTGGCAGTGCTGGCCCAGCAGGTGCTGGAGCAGAGCCCGCATTCTGGTGCGCTGTTTGCCTTCCGGGGTAAGCGTGGCGATCTGGTGAAGCTGCTCTGGTATGATGGCCAGGGCCTATGCCTGTTTTCCAAGCGGATGGACCGTGGCCGGTTCGTCCGGCCAGTGACGAAGACGGGCAAGGTTGGCCTCACTTCGGCACAGCTTTCGATGCTGCTTGAAGGCATAGACTGGAGACGCCCGGAGCGGACAGCGGCGCCGTTAATGGCGGGCTAAAAGTGCGGATTTCTGTGGGTTTATCTGGCATCGGCGGTGCCGCTTTGATACTATTTCAGGGTGTCGGATCGAGGCTCTTCCCCCGTCGATAAGGACGCCCGCATCGCCGAGCTGGAGGCAGCTCTGGCGGCCCGCGACACGCTGATCGATACCTTGCGTTTCCAACTGGCCCAGCTCCGGCGGCTCACCTTTGGCCAGTCTTCCGAGAAGCTGTCCCTCCAGATCGAACAGCTCGAACTCACCCTTGAGGAGTTGGAGGGCGAAGCCGAGCTTGCCGATATCCGCAAGGTCCAGGCGGATGAGAGGGAGCGACCGGCGCCGGTCCGCGCCTTGCCGGCACATCTGCCGCGGGCTGAACGCCGGATTGAGCCGGAAGCAGGCACCTGCACCTGTCCTTCCTGTGGAGGCGCCCTGCGCCCGCTTGGGCAGGACAGCGACGAGATGCTCGATGTCGCGCCGGTGCAATGGCGCGTCATCCGCACCGTCCGGCCTAAATATAGCTGCCGATCCTGCGAGCAGATCGTGCAGGCCGCGGCGCCCGTAAAGGCGATTGCACGGGGCAAAGCCAGTTTCGCTACGCTCGCGCATGTCGTCGTCGCCAAGTTCGATCATCATCTCCCCCTCTATCGCCAGGCCGAGATGATGGCGGCACAGGGCCTCGATATCGACCGATCGACGCTGGCAGGCTGGGCAGCACAGGCCGCACATCTGCTTGATCCGATCGTCAGTCGCATCCGGGAAGAAGGGATCAAGGCCGGCAAGATCCATGTCGATGACACGCCCGTGCCCATGCTGATGCCCGGCAAGGGCAAGACGGTCCAGGCAAGGCTCTGGGCCTATGTCGTCGATGATCGTGCCGCTGGCGCATCCACGCCCGCGCTGACCTGGTATCGCTTCACCCCCGACCGCAGCGGCATCCACCCGCAAAGCGAGCTCAAGGACTTTACCGGGCTGCTGCAAGCTGATGCCTATGCTGGCTTTGACAAGCTCTACAGGAGCAACCGCATCCAGGAAGTCGCCTGCTGGGCGCATTTCCGGCGCAAGATATTCGAGAACCACGCCACCAGCCCGACGCCGTTGACCAGCAACCTGCTGGATCGGATCGCCGCTCTCTACCGGATCGAGGAAGAGATACGCGGGCAGCCGCCTGACCAGCGCCGCCGGCATCGTCAGGACAGAAGCAGGCCTCAGGTGAACGATTTACGCTCGATAATCGACGATGCGCTGCGTCGGCTGTCGCCAAAGTCCAACATGGCCAAGGCGCTCAGCTATGGCCGCAAGCGCTGGGATGCGCTCACCCGCTACATCGACGAGGGCGTTGCCGAGATCGACAACAACATCGCCGAGCGCGCGATCCGCCCCGTGGCGATCGGCCGCAAGAACTGGATCTTTGCAGGATCGAAGGCTGGCGGCGAACGGGCTGCCGCCATCTATTCCGTCATCGAGACTGCCAAACTCAACGGCATCGAACCGCAGGCCTACATCGCCGATGTCATCGAGAAGATCGCTGGCGACTGGCCCGCTACTCGCTGGGATGAGCTCATGCCGTGTTGGGGTGGACGGCTCCCAACGGCATCGCAATGTGCCAGAGTGAGTGCGTTGCAAGACTCAATCAAGGGAGCCGCCCGTGGAGCAAATTACCCGCATAGGCATGGATACGTCAAAGAACG
>NZ_JBHTLS010000052.1:0-2275 GCF_042678845.1 Sphingobium olei
AAAACCGCCATTTTATGTAGGATTTGCCGTGGGCTTGGGCTATTATCGGTCGCATGCGGTTCGCCCTTGATCGCCTTCCCACAGACCCGGTTCTCCTGCAGAAAATGCTGCTGGAGATGGCCGATGTCATGGAGCAGGAACGGGCCGAACTGACGGCGGCGCAAGCCACGGTCAAAGCCCAGACCTTGCGGATCGAAAAGCTCGAGCATCGTGTCGCGCGGCTGCTGCGCGTCCAGTTCGGCCGCAGCTCCGAGAAAATGGATATCGCCCAGTTGCGGTTGATGTTCGAAGAGGTCGAGGCGCCGGAACCGGCCAACGACGAGGCGCCGGCGGCACCCGTGGCAAGATCGGCCCGCAAACCCGGCGGCCGCGTTCCGCTTCCTGCGCACTTCCCGCGCCAGACGGTTGATCATCAGCCCGGTCCGTGCAGCGCCGGCTGTAACGGCCAGACCGTGCAAATCGACGAGGCCGTCACTGAGGTTCTCGACTATATCCCGGCGCGCTTCCGCGTCATCCGCCATGTCCGGCCCAGGCTGGTGTGCCGATCCTGCGAACAGATCCGCCAGGCGCCCGCTGTCGATCTGCCGCTGCCCAAGGTCATGGCGAGCAGCACCTTGCTGGCCCATCTGGTCGTCAGCCGCTTTGTCGATCATCAGCCCTGGCACCGGCAGTCGGTGATCTTCCGCCGGGTGGGGCTACACATAGATCGGGACGTGATGAGCCGCTGGGCCCGGAAACTGGCATGGCTGCTGGCGCCACTGGGCGAACGGCTGTTCGCCTATATCCGGGAAGCCGCGAAGATCCATGGTGATGACACGCCGGTGACGCTGCTGGGCAATGGCGATGGCAGCCGGACCGGGCACTTCTGGGTCTATCTGCGCGATGATCGTTCAAGCGGTGACATGAGCCCGCCCGCCGTAGCCTTCCGCTTCAGCGCAGATCGTGGCGGGGCGCATCCGGCGGAACATCTCGCCGATTATCAAGGCTATCTGCAGGCGGACGGCTTTGCTGGATACAACGCGCTTTACCGTGATCCCAAAACCAAGGCGCCCAGGGATATCGTCGAAGTGGGATGCTGGAGCCACGCGCGCCGGAAATTTACCGACATCCTGGATAAGAGCCCATCGCCGATCGCGGCGGAGGCGGTGGTTCGGATCGCCGAACTCTTTGCCATCGAGCGCGACATCAAGGGTGCGCCACCCGATGAGCGGAGGCGCATCCGCCAGATCAAGGCGGTGCCGAAGCTGGAGGCTTTACGCGTCTGGCTTGAAACCCAGAACCGTGGCCTGTCTTCCGACAGCAATCTGGCGCGTGCATGTCGCTATCCGCTCAACCGCTGGCATGCCATGATCCGCTACTGCGATGACGGTCGGCTCGAGATCAGCAACAATCTGGTGGAGAACGCCCTGCGCGGGGTCGCGCTCGGGCGCCGGAACTGGATGTTCGTCGGCTCCATGAAAGGAGGAGAAGCGGCGGCGCTCTTCTACTCCCTGGCCGGCACATGCCGGCTCAACGGCGTCGAGCCCGAGGCGTGGTTCACCGACGTCATCGAGCGCATCGGCAACCACCCGATCAATCAGATCGATGACTTCCTGCCGTGGAAATGGCAGGCATCAAAGCTGACCAACGATCTGGAGAAGGCTGCGTGAGCAACAGCACTATCGTGCGGATGAAGATTACGCTGGACGATGTGACACCGGCCGTGAGCCGAACGCTGGAGGTGCCGCTCAATATCCGCCTGGACCGTCTGCACACCGTTATCCAGACCGCCTTCTCGTGGACGGACTCTCACCTGTGGGAAATGAGCTTCGGGCAGACCGGCTTCGGCATCCCCGATCCTGAATATGGCTTCGACGGGCCGCTCGACGCCCGTAAGGCCACTCTCACCCAGGTCTTGGCGGATACGAGGCGCAAGACCTTCCGATATCTCTACGACTTTGGCGACGCCTGGGAGCATAGCGTTAAGATCGAGCACGTCAGCGCGGCCAGCCCGCACCTGACATATCCGCTCATCCTCGATGCAGTAGGCATGCGCCCGCCAGAGGACTGTGGCGGACCATGGGGCTATGCCGAAAAGCTCGAAGCGCTCGGCGACCCTCAGCATGAACATCATGAAGAAGCGCTGGAAACCCTCGGCGACGACCATGATCCCAACGCCCAGCCCGATATCCCCCTGATCGAGGCAAGGCTGGAAGCGCTCGCGAAAAAATGGGCGCCACGGACACGCCGGAAAGCCTGACAGGCCGCGTCAATGCCGCCTTCCGTCGGCGCTTAC
>NZ_JBHTLS010000053.1:0-2374 GCF_042678845.1 Sphingobium olei
TCCGGCGTGAGTACGCCGGCGGGAAGGCGATCAAGGCGATCGCGCGTGATCTGCATGTGTCGCGGAAGGTGATCCGCAAGGCGATCCGGGCGCCGGAAGGCGCATTTGATTATCGACGCAAGGTTCAGCCGCTGCCGCGGATCGGTCCGTTTCAGGATCGTCTGGATGTATTGCTGGAAGAGAACGAGTTACGGGGTCGGCGTGACCGGCTTCGGATGACCCGGATCCACGACCTTCTGGTGCGTGAGGGTTTCGAGGGCTCCTACGATGCTGTGCGCCGCTATGCGGCGCGGTGGAAGGTCCAGCGGCGCAGGGATGCCGGCGACGGGACGACAGCCTTTATTCCGATGCTGTTCCAGCCAGGCGAGGCCTACCAGTTCGATTGGAGCCATGAAGATGTCGAGATCGACGGCAAGCCGATGCGGGTGAAGGTCGCGCACATGCGGCTGTGCGCATCGCGGGCGGTGTATGTCCGGGCCTATCCCCGCGAGAGCCAGGAGATGCTGTTTGACGCGCATGCGCGCGGCTTTGCCTTTTTCGGTGGCGTGCCCAAGCGCGGCATCTACGATAATATGAAGACGGCGGTGACGAGCGTGTTCACCGGCAAGGAGCGGGTGTTCAACCGGCGGTTCCTGATCATGGCCGACCATTATATGGTCGAGCCCACGGCCTGCTCGCCGGCGGCGGGCTGGGAGAAGGGCCAGGTCGAGAACCAGGTGCAGACGATCCGAGGGCGCTTCTTCCAGCCCCGTTTGCGGTTCGCCAGCCTTGAGGAGCTCAATGGCTGGCTGGAAGCTGAGTGCCGGCGCTGGGCCGAACGGCAGGCGCATCCTGAGCAGGGCGAACAGACCGTGGCGCAGATGCTGGAGATGGAACGCCCTGCATTGCAACCGATGCTGGGGCCATTCGACGGCTTCAACGAGAGCGAGCACGGCGTGTCGGGCACCTGCCTGATCAGCTTCGATCGCAACCGATACTCGGTCCTCTCGACGGTCGCGCGGCGCACGGTGCAGGTCCGGGCCTATGCCGACCGCATTGTCGTGCGATGCGATGATGAGGTCGTTGCCGAGCATCCCCGCTTCTTCGGGCGGAACCGCACGATCTATGATCCCTGGCACTATCTGCCGGTGCTGGCCCGCAAGCCCGGCGCTTTGCGCAACGGCGCCCCCTTCCAGGACTGGGAGCTGCCGCCAGCACTGGCTCGGTTACGCCGCAAGCTGGGCAACGGCGATGATGCTGACCGGCGGTTCGTGCGCGTGCTGGCGGCCGTGCTGACCGACGGTCTGGAACTCGTTGAGGCCGCCGTGCGGGAGGCGCTAGCGACCGGCACGGCAAGCGATGATCTGATCCTCAACATCCTGGCACGGCGCCGCGAACCGCCGCGACCGCTGACGATCGTCACTTCGGAGGACAATGCCCTGCGGCATCCGCCGATCGCAGACTGTGCCCGTTACGACCAACTGAGGAACTTCCATGCAGCGGCATGACATGATCGACGCGATGCGCGGGCTTGGACTCAAGGGGATGGCTGGCGCGTTCGATGAGGCCGTTACCACCGGCCTTCAGCGGCAGCGCACGACGATGGAGATACTGACCGATCTGCTGCGCGCGGAGGCAACCCACCGCCACGCAGCCTCGATCCGATACCGGATGACAGCCGCCAAGCTGCCGGTGGTGAAAGACCTCGATGCCTTCCACTTCGAAGGGACGCCGATCAACGAGGCGCTGGTCCGTTCGCTACACAGCGGCGCGTTCCTGCCTGCACGGCGCAATGTCGTCCTGGTCGGCGGCACAGGCACCGGCAAGACCCATCTGGCCATCGCCATCACCGCCAATGTGGTCCGCGCCGGAGCGCGGGGGCGTTACTTCAACACCGTGGATCTGGTGACCCGCCTCGAAGAAGAAGCCCGGATCGGCAAGAGCGGCGCGCTTGCCGCCCAGCTCGCCCGGCTCGATCTCGTCGTCCTGGACGAGCTTGGCTATCTGCCGTTCGCCCGCTCAGGCGGGCAGTTGCTGTTCCATCTGGTCAGCAAACTTTACGAGCAGACCAGCGTCATCATCACGACCAATCTGGCGTTCGGGGAATGGCCAACCGTGTTCGGCGATCCCAAAATGACCACCGCTCTCCTCGATCGCGTCACCCATCATTGCGACATAATCGAGACCGGCAATGACAGCTGGCGCTTCAAGAACCGAAACTGATCCCCGCCGCATACGGGGATTAAGATGCTTTGCGCTGCGCGCGTCTCCGGTCGGGCTCCGCCCTCCCTACGCCACGCGCAGCGCAAGGAGCGTTCCTCGACCGTCGTGCCATACTCGAAAGGGGGTCCCTTTTGCGCGCCGATCGGGGGTCCCGTTTGGACGCCGATTGACA
>NZ_JBHTLS010000054.1:0-2560 GCF_042678845.1 Sphingobium olei
AAAGACCGGAAATCGCTTGCAAGGCGGTTCGTCACGGTCGAAGCTGATCCAGTTGGCGCCGGTCTTGCGCGCGTGGGTCAGCAGCGCCCAGATTTCAGGGGAGAGTTCGTCAGGGCGCTCGGGCCAGTCATCGAGCAGGCCAAGATGATCCCACGCGCTCATATTGATGGCTTCGAGGATAGCGGCATCGTCTCCAAGAAGGATCCGGGTCGCTTCGTGCTGCGCATCGCGCTCGAAGGCTCGGGATTGGGTTTCCCAGCTGTCGCAGTCGCTGTCGTCACTCGAACAGAAGAGGCTCGCATAGATCATGCGGCCCAGTCGAGCGGGTTTGATGCCACCGTCCTGCGTCGCGAAGATGAGCGCCTCCTCCAAATCCCAGCCGCCGTTGCGGCACACAAGAGCCGGGATTTCGACGGCATGGACGCTTCGCGATGCACCCTCGTGCCCAACTTGGGCGACAATCAGTTCGACGACAATCCTGTCGCTGAGGCCTGAAGCCATATCAGCGGGGAGGCAGGTCTCGTCATCATAGCGATATTCCGCGCCATCACGGTGAATGCGAAAGGAGATCTGCTCAATGATCGGCAGGGCGTCATACCAGGCATAGCCTTGCAGTGGACGTTCCGCTTCGACCAGTTGAAAGTCCCGGAGGGGCAATTTGTCCCGGGCGAGCGCCAGAGCCTGCGCAATGTCGGGTTCCAGCGTGGGAACAATCAGCATGGCGCCCTCGGGAGCCATCGTTGCGCTAGCGCGTCCATGGCAATCGTCGGCAGTTTCCGGGCGCCACGTTGAAAGTCCGGAGCGCACCTCAGGCAGTGCCACGCCAAGGTCGCCTGCCCGTTGCCAATTGGCGAATGCGAGACGATGATCTGCCTTGGCGCCGATGGCTTTGTAAATGGCGCGTTCCGCGGCTTCGCGAAGGGCCTGCAGCGCTGTGCTTTCGATGACCTCCTTGCGGGCAGGCAATAGCAACTGGATATCGTGCGCGTCGACAATATCGATCCGGACCGCCCAGTGGTCGAAACTGTCCTTGATCTCGCCAATTGTGGGCAAGGCGCATTTGACACGCAAACCGTGAAAGTTGATGCGGCGGCCATGTTGCAAGTCTGGGTCGAGATTATAGACGCCAATACGGCATCCGCATGTTTCCTCGACGAACAGAGCTTCCCGCAGAAAATCTTCTCGCGGCTGCAACATCCCGTTCATCGTTATCGGCAGGGGAAAGTGGAGCGCGACATCCGCGACAATGCTGTTCAAACCCAACTGCCAGTCATCGGGCATTTCGACAGAGATCAGCGTGCCCCAGCCAATCGTGCCTTGTTCAAGCGGTAGCGGTGCGCCGCTGTCCCAAGCCTCTGCCGGGATGCGCACTTTCCATGCCGTGCCGGCCGATGGTGAGAAGGACTGGATGTCGACGGTGCGGCCGGCAAGGCTGAACATGCCCATGCCGGCGGGATCTTCGGATCGCGCGATGTCATGGTCCCAGCCCGAATGCCCCAACAGCAGCAGGGCAGCCGGATCGTCGATGCCGCAACCATCGTCGCGGATGTGCAGGCAGAACCGGCCATCCTGCCGGGTGAGATCGATGGCGATGCGCGTGGCGCCGGCCCGCCTCGCATTCTGGCACATTTCGTGGAGGCAGTCCCGGCTGTCGCCCGAGAAGAGACGCGATGCGCGGCGGATCGCGTCCTGGCTGACGGCCGTCTGGATGGTGGCGGGAAGAGGCATGATCATCTCCGGTCTCGGCGACGGACCCTCTGTCCGCCTCTCTTGCGCCGCCCCCTCCCCTTTCATCCCGGTTTGCCGATGAGATGTGGGCAAGACGGTTGTCGCCAGGATGACCGTCCTGCAAAGAGAGAGGGATGAGCCATTCAAACGATGCGAAACTGCGCGATCTTCTGCGGCGATTGCCCGACTGGATGAGAAAGGATCTGGCCTCGAGCGATGTGACAAGACGGGAGCGCGCGGAAGATGCGCTCCATGTGATGTTGTTGTCGCTGCTGGAGCGTGGGGCCGATAGCCCATGATCGGGTGAGGCCAGAATAGGTTAGCGCGCAGCCTGATCGTCGGCGAGGAAAATCGACCAATCCCCATATAGTATGCCGCCATATTCAATGAGATCGTCGATCACGTTGAATTGCCAGTCGCAAAGCGGTCCGTGACCGTTGCTAACGCCGCTCGCGCGCCACTGCGCCATGACCTCCGGGAAAAAGCGTTCCATGACGTCCGGGGCTGCGGCGAATTTCAGTTGGCACATGTAAGTCACGTGGATCGAAGCCAGCGGTCCGATCACGGGGCCATCGCTGCCCCAGTCCTCCATCTGTTCGCCCGGCGTGGCGCGGCCGTGGTAGAGCCGAAGATAAAGCTTGCCCGATTGTAGCGGCAGGGCGGAAAGTGTCGGCGGTGTGCGTACGCTGGCCGAGCGGCAGGGTACCGCGGCGCGTTCAAGCGTTCCAATCATCGGGATTCCTTTCGATTTTAGGATCACCAGTCGTGGACAGGCAGATCATCCGAGCGGTCACCGTCGCAATCGAGCAGAAGGAACTGGAAGCTCCGGCTT
>NZ_JBHTLS010000055.1:0-2604 GCF_042678845.1 Sphingobium olei
TGCGGATTCCGACGATCGCGCGCATCTATTCCGATCTGATGCCGCGCAGCGTTCCGATCTGATCGCGCGCAGGTGGATCATCTGATCGTTGGGTGAAGATGTCATTCCTGTTCGTTGTTGGTCAAGCGGCTTGAGCAGGGAGATTTCGGCGCATGGATTCGCCGGCGAGTTCGAGCCGATGAGCGTTGTGAACGAGGCGGTCCAAGATGGCGTCGGCGTAGGTCGGATCTCCGATCAGATCGAACCAGCGGGCCACAGGAAGTTGGCTGGTCACCAAGGTTGAGCGGCGGCCATAGCGATCTTCAAGGATCTCGAGCAGGTGGTGGCGGGCATTTCCGTCGAGCGGTTCAAGCCCCCAGTCGTCCAGTATCAGCAGATCGACCCTGCCAAGGCTCTTCATGCGGGCGGCGATGCGGCCGTCTCCTTTGGCCAGCGACAAGTCATCGATCAACCGCGGTAGGCGCGTGTAGAGGACCGAACGATTGTCGCGGCAGGCCTTGTGGCCTATCGCACAGGCAAGCCAGCTCTTGCCGACCCCTGCGGGTCCGATGATGGCCAGGTTCTCGTGGGCGGCGATCCAGTTGCCTTTGAGCAGGGTTTCGAACAGCCGGCGGTCGAGCCCCCGCGCGCTGCGATAATCAACGTCTTCAGGCACCGCATGATGCCGCAGCTTGGCGTGACGCAGCCGAAGCGCAAGACGCCGATCGTTGCGCCAGGTTGCTTCATGATCGAGCAGCAGGGCCAGCCACTCGGCATGGCCAAGACATGCGGCGTCACCATTGCCGTCCAGTTCGGCAAAGGCATGGGCCATCCCGGTCAGCCCAAGCTGGTTCAGTTGATCAAGGGTTGGGTGTTTGAGCATCGTCGCTCCTTTCAGTGGTAATATTGGGAGCCCCGGATGTTGTCGTGCAGGATCGGCTCGCGTTCCGGGGCTTTGGACACGGGCACCTTGTCGAGCCCCTTTTCGAGGATCGATTTGACGGACGGGTAATTGCGCGCCTGGATTTCCAGCGCGCGCATCGCAGCAGCCTCAAGCCGATCGGCGCCGAAGCGTTTGCCGAGGCCGATAATACCAAGGCACGAGCGGTAGCCCTGCTCGGGATGTGGTCGGTCCGCGATAATGCGCTCGACCAGCAGCGACAGCATCGGCCCGATCCGGGCAGCCTCTTCCCGGATTTTGGCCGGCGTCCATTCCAGATAGCGCCTGTGGCTCGAAGGCATATGCTCGGGCACCGTCGTATGCCGGCCGTTGCCGCTGCCACGCATATGAACCGCGATGCGCTCGCCGCCCAGGAAGATCTCGACGGTGCGCGCGGTGAAGCGGGCCTCGACCTCACGGCGGGCGAAGCGATGGGGTACAGAGTAATGGTGATGATCGAGGGCAATATGGTAATCGAGCCCGACACGGCATCGCTTCCACTCCGCATGGACCCAGGGCTCGGCGGGCAGCGGCTTGAGATTGGGCGCGTCGATTTCCTCGAACAACTGGCGGCGGGTGCGACCGAACTGGCGAAGAACCCGCGTCTCATTGAGATCGGCGAGGCACTCGGCGATAGCGGCGTTGAGCTCAGTCAGGCTGTAGAAGACACGGTTGCGCAGTCGGCCTAGCACCCAGCGCTCGACAATGCCGACACAGGCTTCAACCTTCGCCTTATCGCGCGGCTTCCGGGGCCGCGCCGGCAATACGGCCGTCCCGTAATGACGGGCCATGTCATTGTAGCTGCGGTTCAGCATCGGATCGAAGTGGCAGGCCTTGATCACCGCAACCTTTGCATTGTCGGGCACCAGCAACTGCGTGACACCGCCAAAGAAGGTGAAGGCGGCATTATGCCCCTCGATCCAGTCGGCGAACTGCTCCGTCCAGGTCGCACAAGCGAATGACAGGCTTGAGCCGCCCAGCACCGCGACGAACAGATGGGCGTCGCGGATCTCGCCGGTTCGGCGGTTGATCACGACGGGCACCGTGTCGCCAGCGTAATCGACGAACAGCTTCTCGCCACCGGCATGGCTCTGACGCATCACCAGCGACAGCCGCCCCTCCCAGCGCCGGAACAGGTCACACCAACGGCTGTAGCGATATCCGTCAGGCTGAGCAGCGATATACTCTTCCCATAGGACCTGCAGCGTCACATGCTTGCGCTTTAACTCGCGCGCGACCGTCGACCAGTCCGGTTCAGGCTGTTTGCGGCGTCCGGGCTTCACGCCTGGAATACCGTACAGCTTGGCCTCCAGCTCCGCATCGGTCATTCCATCGGGAACCGGCCACTCAAGACCTGCCAGCCTCAGGCGCCTGATCGTATCCCGAACTGTCGTTGGACCCACGCCCGTGCGCTCGCCAACAACACGTGTGGAAAGCCCGGCATCCAGGCTCAAATGCAATATCTCGCGCACCTGGCGCATCGAAACCCTCCTCGTCGGCATCCATTCCTCCGGTCGCTATGCGACCGCAGAAATGACCCAACGATCAGGTTTTCCACATCTCAAACTGCGCGCGATCAGCTCGGAATGCTGCGCGGACAATTCTCGGAACGCTGCGCGCGATTAAATCGGAAGCCCGCGCGCCATCAAATCGGAATGGTGCGCGCGATGACCTCGGAATCCGCA
>NZ_JBHTLS010000056.1:0-2721 GCF_042678845.1 Sphingobium olei
ATCAACATCCCGTTCTCGCCACTTGGTCAAACCACGCGGCCTCATAAAACTCCGGGATGAAAGGGGTCCTTTTTACACGCCGTTCACCCCCCGAACGGGGGGCCTATTGCACGCCGATCCTCAATCGGGTTGAAGGCGGAGAATTGCAGCCGCGGGCATAGAGCTCGCGCCAGGCGGCGTTCTTCTCTCCGCCTGGGAAGTCCGCGACGAAAAAGCCGCCGGTGTCCTGGGTCCAATAGGGGTTGCCGGTGACCGTCACGTTGACCCCGTCCGCCACCTGCTGCTTCAGCGTCTTCCAACTTGAGAAGATGTCACCGCTCCAGGATGCCGCTGCTGTCCGCTGCGCGCCGGCCCATCCCGAGCGGGTGAGCGTGAATATACGCTTGTCGCTGGTCGCGCGCTGCCCGTCATAAGTGCCCTGCGTCGTCAGCAGCGAATAGGGATTGAGATAGCGGGTAAAGTCGCCGAGCGCATTCCTGCCCAATGCCTTGGTATCGCGGATATTGTCCTGTGCGTTCCACATCGCGCTCGACACCTCGATCTCGGTGCCATCCATCCAGAGAGCGTCGATGCCCTTGTCGAGCAAACCCGACTTGATGTGCTTAAAATAGATTTGCCGGCCCATCGGACTGTAGGCGTCGTAAACCCGCGCATGTTTGGATATCCAGTGCAGCGGCTCGAAGCGCAGGCCGTGGCTGTCGAGTTCCTTGCCGAGCGCCGTGTCGTTGCCGATCGACGGCCAGATCGACACCATCAGCTTCATGTGAAGGGCGTGCACATCACGCACCATTCCCGCGGGGTCGGGATAGCGCGTCGGATCCCAGATCATGCCGCTCCAGCTGCCGTCCTTGTCCGAACCCCAATATTGCCAATCCTGGACGATGTAATCGAGCGGGAAGCCTTCCTTGCGGAAGTCGCGTGCGACCTCAAGCAGTTGCGCCTGCGTCTTGTAGCGTTCCTTGCTCATGAACAGGCCGAACGCCTGCTTGGGATACATCGGCGCCTGGCCAGTCAGGGCGCGATAGTCCGCGACGACGGCGTCGGGCGTTTCGCCCGCCATGAAATAATAGTCCACGCCGCCCGGTGCGCTTTCGGCCCACATCGATGCGCCTTCGGCGTCGTCCTTGAACCGCATCTGGGAATAGCTGTCCCACAGCACGCCGTAGCGGCGCGACGACATCAGGACGGGGATGATGATACCGACATTGGTCTGAACGAGCAGCAGTTCCTTGCCGCGGCGATTGCTCGTGTCACTGCCGTTGAAGCCCAGGCCATAGATCGCCTCGTCCGGCTGCAGGGTGAAGCTGTTGCTCGCCTCCAGCGTCGGGGCACCGGATATGGTCCGCTTCTCCAGGGTCTGCGGCGCGGCGGCATTCTCCTGCGTGTAGAGCTTGCCCGACGCATCGTAGAATCGCAGCGCGCCGGTCGCCTTACTGACCTCGACGCGCAGCTTCGCGCTTTTGATCGTCAGCGTTTCGGCGCTTTCCGTAATGGCGAAGGCCACTGCCTGCGGCTTGGCGACGACTGCCAGACTGGCAGCGGTCCAGTAGTTCTCACCCAGATTGGCGTTCACGCGGAGGGTTGTCGGGCCGTAGAAGATGAGATTTTTCGTGACGGCGCCGACGCGGATCTGCACGCCCTGGGCAAGGCGGGTGAAGGCAAAGCCGCTCGCCGTTGCCGGCATGACGCTTTGCATGTGGCCGCGAGCGTCAAGCCCAGTCGCAAGGGCGCTCCGTGCCGATTCCGATGCCATAGCTGCAACCGGTGCCGTGCTGAGCGCTAGCAAAGCCGCTGACAGCCAAAAACGATATTTTGCAGGCATTGCGCCCTCCATCTTTCGCACCGGCATCAACTCACGCCGGCATTCATGTGAACATTCCCGGCCCAGTGGCGCGAAGGGGATCACCTTGAGCAGACCGTTCAAACTATCGAGGCTCTATTGCGACAATGGGCACGATCGGTCAGACGTCCGCGGCCCGACAGCCATCCATGCTGAGCACCTCATCAGGCCCGAAGCCAACATGGGAGCCGCAGTCCCCATAAGATTAATGTTCATCGACAGCTCCCCTTTCACCCGTCCTGCGGCCTGCGGCCAAGCTGTAAGGTTTTACTCGGACTATTTCTACCGAATTATCGTGCGCAGCGCGTCGAGGGTCGGCAGTCCCTGTCAGCAAGGCACGTGCACATTTTGGCTCGGAACTTGCCGGTCAGAGTGCGAAAATGACGGAGGCGGAATAGCGACGGCAGGGGAGAATGTCTGGGCACAAGTCGTGGCGGAGTGCGACTCGGCGCCAATCCTTGAGACAGCGGAACAAGATCTCGATGCGTTGCCTGGGTTTGTAACGTCGATGATCCTATCCCCCGCAGCAGGCCTATTTGCAAGGCCTGGCCTGTTCTTGGCCGGCGAGCGGGTTCGGCTGCGGATCGTCAACGCGTCTGCCATGACCAATTTCAACGTGCGGCTGCCCGGCCTTCCCATGACCGTGGTCCAGTGCGACGGCCAGAATGTCCAGCCGGTCGAGACCGACGAGTTCCAGATCGACATCGCCGAAACCTATGACGTGCTGGTCCAGCCGACCCAAGCCAAGCCCTATGGCCTGATCGCCGAGGCGATCGACCGCTCCGGCCTCGTCCGCGCGACGCTGGCGCCGCAGATCGGCATGGTCGCGCCGATCCCGCCGCTGCGCCAGCGCCCGCTGCTCACCATGAAGGACATGGGCA
>NZ_JBHTLS010000057.1:0-2786 GCF_042678845.1 Sphingobium olei
CAGCCGACCTTTGCCGGTTTCGGTGTAACTGTCGGACCAGCCATTGGGGCCGCACACCTCATCGAGCCGGCGCATGACATCGCGGGCGTCGATGTAGCAAAGCGCCATGGCGGCGGTGCCGTCAGATTTGAGGCTCTGCGCGCGCCAGCTAACCTGCGATGGGTCGAACGGACGCGAGAGTTTATCGTACATGTTCATGCTGCGACCCTTTCGTCTTTGACCAGCACGCCGGGGATCATCCGGATGCCCGCGTGGACATCGCGATCGGCTTGCATTTGAAGCCATGCTTCCAGATCGTCTGGACGTGTCCGCATGTAGTGCTGGAGCAATGCGCGACGGTCTGTGATTTCTGCCCGCCAGACAGTCCTCAAGCTGATCGCCCGCGCGCCTTCGACCGCAACAGCAGCAGTCGCCTTGTTGGCCCTGCTCGCGTCGCGCTCTGCCTTATCAGCCGCCCGGCGCAATTCGTCAGCCCGTTGTGCGGCCTCCAGGTCAGCACTGGCCTGCGCGGCGCGCTCGGCGTCGATCTGGGCCTGTCGCGCCGCCTCTGCTTTACGCCGAGCCTGTTCAGCCCGTTCGCGCTGCTCCGCCTCCAGTTTCATCTGGTAAGGCACCAGTGCCCGCTTGGCCGTGGCGACGATCAGGTCAGTCTTGTCGATGACCGGCTTCCACCGCGCCTGCACGGCCTTCTTGCCTTCATCGAAGGGCTTGGCCTCTTCCTTGCGGAGATTGTCCGCGTCCTTGCCGGCCTTGCGGCCCTCATCGATCAACTTTGCGACAATCGCCGCGACTTCCGCCGTCTCGACAGGCTCGCCATCAAGGAAGCCTTGTGCGGTTTCCATGAGTGTGTCGATGTGCAGCGACATGGCCGGGAGGGCGTCAAGCGGAGGTCCGCCATTGTCACCGATAGAGCGGTCAGTTTCGCTCATTCAAATTCTCCATGATCTTTGCGACGTGACAGATGCCGCGCCAGCGGAGGAAATCCGGGTTCTCAGCGGGCCACGCGATAGGGATGGAAGCCCGGCAGGGGCGAGACGGGGACCGGCTCGACGGCGTAGCCGCGACAGCCCGTCCCGGAGTGATCGCCCTGCTCACAGCACGACCACCCAAGCCATCATCCACACAATAGCCCCTGTAACCATGATCTCAGGGAGTGAAGGAAAGCGAGTCACAGCGATGCCTCCAGAATTGCCCGGATGCTGATCCGCCCATCGTGCAGCAGCGCTTTCCATTCGCGCGTGCGGGCGTCCCAATCGGCATCGAGGTCTTGTTGGATGAAATCTTCGCCAAGAAGGCGGTGTTGCTCCCGCACATGATAGGCAACGCTCAGGTCGCGCATCATCTGCTCAAGGGATTGGGTGGCGAGCTGCATTAGGCCCTCCTTAACAATGGCAGTTGCCGGAGATCGCGGGGTTGCCTTTTGGCTTGCCGCACATCCCACAGCGACCTTGACGGCGAAGCTGTTTGGCCCGAGCAACGGCAGGAGAGTCCTGATGATAGGTGATCTCCTCGCCGCACTTGGCGCACGACTTTCCAATGCTGGCGGTGTCGCAGCAGCTGGAGAAAGGGGTCGAATTGAAGTCGTTGGCGCAACGGGTGTAAGCCATCCTTCAACCCTCCTTCGCGTTTGGATCGTCAGACGGCTCATAATTGCCGTCCTCCATTTCGATGGCGGCGAGCAGCGGGTGGCGGTAAAGATCAATCACCCCACGCTCTTTCAGCGCATCGCAGATCAGGTCGTAGGCTTGGCCAAAGCGGCCATCCTGCCAGCCTCCATTGCCTTCGTAGGCGGCGCGTTCGGGGATGCGGTCCATCCTTCAACCCTCCTTCATCGCCCGCGCCGGGGCGGGGTCCTGAGACCAGCCATGCTTGTTCATGGCGGCGTTGAATTGGTCAGCCGTGATGTTGGGTCGCGTGTCCCGGTAATGCGGCTTGTGAGCGCGGCAGACCTGACCCGGCAGCAGGATTTTGGGCTGCGCCTTGGGCAACCGCTCCATGCAGACAGGGCAGCGGACGCCGAAATATTTGCGCTCCAAACGCTGCATTTCCTTCATGTCGCGGAAGGCGTCGATCATGTCCGACATCACCCGTCTCCGTTCAAAGATTTGAGTTGTCGCCGCAGCTTGGGCAGGCTCAAGATTGCATCCAGACCGGCTTGAAACTGCGGCACCTGTGCACGGGTGAGCGCGGGGTTGACGCCGGGCATCTTCGCGAGGCGTTCGGCTTCCTTGAGCTTGGCCGCGAGCCGCTTGCGATCAATACGTGCCGCCTCGTCACGATCGGCGCAGTGCTGCACCGGCTCGTTGTCGAAGTATGCGGCTTCCGCGTAGAGGGACATAATATCCTCCTGCCTTAGGCTGGGTTTAGGCTGCGGCGTATGTCGCGGGCCGGGCGGGGATTGCGTCGAGATCGGCAAGCCCGAACATCGGCAGGAAGAAGAATGGCTGTCCGCGCTGCGCCATCAGGCTCGCGCCTTGGATTTCATTCGAGGCCCTTGCGGCGTCCCATGCGGCGGCCCTTGCGGCGGCCCATGCGGCGGCCCCTGCGGCGTCCCCTGCGGCGTCCCATGCGGCGGACCCTGCGGCGGCCCTTGCGGCGGCCCTTGCGGCGTCCCTTGCGGCGTCCCCTGCGGCGTCCCATGCGGCGTCCCATGCGGCGTCCCCTGCGGCGTCCCATGCGGCGGACCCTGCGGCGGCCCTTGCGGCGGCCCTTGCGGCGTCCCTTGCGGCGTCCCCTGCGGCGTCCCATGCGGCGGCCCCTGCGGCGTCCCCTGCGGCGTCCCATGC
>NZ_JBHTLS010000058.1:0-2867 GCF_042678845.1 Sphingobium olei
AAAGACCGGAAATCGCTTGCAAGGCGGTTCGTCACGGTCGAAGCTGATCCAGTTGGCGCCGGTCTTGCGCGCGTGGGTCAGCAGCGCCCAGATTTCAGGGGAGAGTTCGTCAGGGCGCTCGGGCCAGCCATCGAGCAGGCCAAGATGGATCCAGAAGCCATATTGGTGTGGCTCGATCAACAATAGCGGATGATCGACGATGAGGCGGCCGCCGCTTCGGGGCGCATTCCGGATCAGGCCGTCAATGGTGTCGCGCTCGGCAAGGGGAAGATGCGCCGTCGAGCAGGCGCACACCGGGAAGCGGCGCATGGCCGGTCTCCTTCATTGGGGGCGGATAGGAGTAGCGGGAGCGCCAGGCACTCCCGCCGGCGGTTCAGTTGGAGATGAAATCGACCGTGATGCCGCCGTGCTCGGCGTGGATCACGATCTTGCGATCCTGCGGGATCAGCCAGACCAGATGATCCCGTGCGTTCATGCTGATGGCTTCAAGGACGGCTGCGTCTTCACCGAGAAGTAGCCGGGTCGCTTCTTGCCGGGCATCTCGCTCGAACGTGTATGACTGGGTTTCCCAACTATCGCTGTCGCCATCGTCTACTGAACAGAACAAAGATGCATAGATCATACGTCCCAACCGGTCCGGCTTGATGTCGCCCTCGCGCGTCGCGAGAATGATGGCTTCTTCGAGATCCCAACCCCCATTGCGGCAGACAAGAGCCGGGATTTCGACGGAATGGATGCTCCGCAACGCACCTTCGTGCCTGGTCTTGGCGACGATCAGCTCGACCACAATCCTGTCGACGCGGCCGGAAGCCAAATCAGCGGGCAGGCAGGTCTCGTCATCATAATGATATTCAGCACCATCACGGTGAATGCGAATGGAGATCTGCTCAATGATCGGCAGTTCGTCGTACCAGGCATAGCCTTGTAGTGAGCTCTCCGCTTCAACCAGTTGAAAATCCTGAAGCGGCATCTTGTCCCGAGCGAGCGCCAGAGCTTGAGCGATGTCGGGCTCCATCGTGGGAACAATCAGCATTGCGCCTTCAGGAGCCATGATTGCGCTGGCGCGTCCATGGCAGTCGTCGGCCGTTTCCGGGCGCCACGTTGAAAGCCCGCAGCGCGCCTCAGGAAGTGCAACACCAAGTTCGGCCGCTCGTTGCCAGCTGACAAACGCGAGGCGATGATCCGCCCTGGCACCGATGGCCTTGTATATGGTTCGCTCCGCGGCTTCGCGTAGAAACTTCAGTGCGGCGTTTTCGATAACGTCCTTGCGGGCCGGGAGTACCAGATGGATTTCAGGCGCATCGACAATATCGATCCGGACGGCCCAGTGGTCGAAGCTGTCCTTGATTTCGCGAATGGTGGGCAAGGGGCATTTGACACGCAAACCGTGAAAGTTGATGCGGCGGCCGTGTTGCCAGTCAGGGTCGAGATTATAGACGCCGATACGGCAGCCGCAAGCGTCTTCGACCAGTAGCGCGTCCTTGAGGAAATCCTCCCGCGGCTGCAACACCCCATTCATTGTCATCGGCAAGGGAAAGTGGAGCGCGATATCCGCGACAATGCTGTGTAGACCGAAATGCCAGTCATCGGGCATTTCGATCGAGATCAGCGTGCCCCAGCCGATCGTGCCCTGTTCAAGCGGAAGCGGAGCCCCGCTGTCCCATGCCTGGGCCGGGATGCCCACTTTCCATGCCGTGCCAGCCGATGGCGAGAAGGACTGGATTTCGACGGAGCGGCCGGCAAGGCTGAACATGCCCATGCCGGCGGGGTCTTCGGACCGCGCGATGTCATGGTCCCAACCTGAATGTCCCAGCAGCAGCAGGGCGGCCGGATCGTCGATGCCGCAACCATCGTCGCGAACATGAAGGTAGAAGCGGCCGTCCTGTTGGGTGAGATCGATGGCGATGTGCGTGGCGCCGGCGCGCCTCCCGTTCTGGCACATTTCGTGGAGGCAGTCGCGGCTATCCCCCGAGAAAAGGCGAGATGCGCGGCGGATCGCATCCTGGCTGACGGCCGTCTGGATGGTGGCGGGAAGAGGCATGATCATCTCCAGTCTCGACGACGGACCGTCTGTCCGCCTCCCTTGCGCCGCCCCCTCCCCCTTCATCTCGGTTTGCGGATGCCAGGTGGGCAAGACGGTTGTCGCCGGGATGACCGTCCTGCAAAGAGAGGATGATGAGCCAATCAAACGATGTGAAGCTGCGCGACCTTGTCCGGCGATTGCCCGACTGGATGAGAAAGGATCTGGCCTCGAGCGATGCGACAAGGCGGGAGCGCGCGGAAGATGCCCTCCATGTGATGCTGCTCACGCTGCTGGAGAGTGACGCCGATGGCCCATAAAGGGATATGATGTGCTAGCGGGCAGCATTATCGTCGGCGAGGAAGGTCGACCAATCCCCATATAGAATACCGCCATATTCGATGAAATCGTCGATCAGGTTGAATTGCCAGTCGCAAAGCGGTCCATGACTGTTGCTGACACCGCTGGTGCGCCACTGCGCCATGACCTCGGGGAAAAAGCGGTCCATGACATCCGGGGCCGCGGCGAATTTCACATGAGACATATAGGTCACATGGATCGAGGCGAGCGGTCCGATCACAGGACCATCGCTGCCCCAGTCCTCCATCTGCTCGTCGGGCGTGGCCCGGCCATGGTAGAGCCGAAGATAAAGCTTGCCCGGTTCCAGCGGTAGGGCGGGGATTGTCGGCGGTATCTGCGCGCCGGCCGAACGGCTGGGTGCCGCGGCGCGTTCAAGCGTTCCAATCATCGGGATTCCTTTCGATTTTAGGATCACCAGTCGTGGACAGGCAGATCATCCGAGCGGTCACCGTCGCAATCGAGCAGAAGGAACTGGAAGCTCCGGCTT
>NZ_JBHTLS010000059.1:0-3226 GCF_042678845.1 Sphingobium olei
GCAGCAGCGCCCGGATGCCTGGCCGCAGGATCACGCTGGCGCCGGAGATCGCAGCGTCCTTGTAACTGCCGACAATGCGCCAGCCTTCACGGGCAGCCTGCTCCCGACAAATCAGGAACTGGTCCTCGATCGAAGCGGGACTCTGCTTGTCGTCGGAGTAGCGGGCGTAAAGAGCGGCACGGGTCATCTCATTCTCCTTATCGCAATAAATAACATGATCTTGCTACGCGACCAATCCTGACAAACGAAACTCCGCAGCATTATTGCAATATTTCAGGTATTGAAGTCAGGCCATAAAGAAAATGATGAATATCATTCAAAAATTATCCAATGATTATGCTCATTTATAGGATTCCGTTCCCATGTATGATGTAAATTCATCAAGGGCGATTGCGGATTATTTTCAAAAAATAGGTTTTATGACATCAAAATCGCATGAGAAAAGTCAGTAGATAGCTAGATATATTTTCTATAATCAGTGCTCTCGACCTGATCTTCCTTCAGGTACTTCAAAACCTCACCGACCATACGCGCCGCCCGAATGGGGATAGGGAGACGCTGGTTCATCTGGGTCGAGTTCCAGTTGATCTTGGTGAGCGAGAACACCTCCTCGGCCAGCTGCGCTATGGTGCTGTCGCAGGTGCGGTGAGGGCACAATAGCAACGGCCGCGGATCATACATGCCGGGATATGTGCCGTAATAAGGCATGCTGCCGTTGGTGTAGAGCAAGCCGTTCCCACCGAGCTCAACGAAAGTCCCGCGGAGGACCGGATAGTTGCCATCGCGTAATAGTTTCACGGCGTAGGATTCCTGCACCCAGACCAAGTCCCGCAGCTCCGTGCCGGCGGCGTCGAGCGCTTCCAGGATGCCATCAGCTTCCTCATCTTTGAAGCGTGAGGTCTTCAACACGATAACGCGTGCAGGCAGTGTCTTGTGGTGCGTCTTGTATGCGGCGAGCACATTCTCCACGATCTCGCGGGCATCTTCGCGCGTCATGTAGGGATGGCGCCCACGGCTCTCAGTGTGGGCGCGCTTCCCCTTCAGCACGAACCCGCGTCCCCGCTCGTCGAACATCTGCGCCGCGCTGGTGAATAGTTGCTGCCCGTCCGCCTCACGGTAGAAGCTGATGCCGATATAGCAGGCGGTGAACTCCCCCTCCTTCGGCATGCGTCGCCACGGGATGCGGCCGCTGCCCTTGTAGTAAAGAGTTGTCAGCAGGTTCCAACTGCGGCCGGCGACATCCTGGATTTTGCGAGCGCTGCTCTCCTTAATCTTCTGCGGAATCGATACTTTGTCGTCGACAGTGTCCTCCCAGACGATCTGGATCGGGAAGGAAAGATGCATGGCCCGCGCCTTCAACATGCCGCGAAAATTCGGGGCGTCGGAACCGCTGCTATCGTCCTTCTCCGTCGTTCCGCCCGCATCGACCTTCGCGTTCCAGACCCGCTCAAGCAACCTCACGGGCAGCGCTACAATCGCCACATCGGGCCGATTGCCACCATCAGCCAGCCCCTCCAGTTCGGCGACGATCTCGTCCACGGCCATTTCGACCGCCTTCTGGTGGTCGGGCTCCTTGGCGATCTTGTCGAGCTTGCTCTGGGATAGCGCAGCAGTCGCACCGTCCTCCACCTCGAAGCGGCAGCGGTATGGACTCTGGTTGCCGAGGCCGGGGAATGCCGGATGCATATTCGGATGCTTTTCCGATTTCCCATCGACACCGGCAGCGGCGGTTTCGAGGAACTTTCGCGTATCCTCTATGGTCTTGGCGCTACCGACTACGCCGATCTTGATGACATCACCGACGAACGGCTGAAGGGGGCCCGCCTCGAACAGCCCCAGACGTGGATCGGGATGGTGGTGATGGTCCCCGAATTCCAGTTCGGGTTCTTTGAACACGCGGGTGTCAAAGGTGCTCATGCGAACAGACCTTCCTGCTGATCGCTAACATCAGCTCTCTTCTTGCCGCCGCCCCAACCGTCCTCTGGAACGCGCGTCTCCAGTTCCACCGTCGGGGGCTCTCCGAAGCGAAGCCTGGGCTCTGCCTCCACCTCTACGCCGAACAGACCGCCTGCATCCCGTTCGGCGGCACGATCGGCATGGGTCAGGAAACGATGCCACATGATCACCTGCCCGCGTAGGGCCGCGCTTTTGTCTAGCCGCTTCTTGCCGGCGAGCAACGCGCCGGGGTGGGGATGGGGCGCGTATCCGTTGGTGGTGAAGAAATAGGTCGGCGAAACGATCAGATACCAGCGATCGCCAAGACACTCGAAGCGCGGCGAGAAGGCGTGGTGCCGGACGAACGACACCTTGCCCTCCTCCTTGTCGCTCATGGCCACCATCACGACGTCGGCGTCGGTCTTCTTCTTCGCAGACTCGTAAGCGAAGTTACGAGGCGCGTCGGCTTCGACGGCGCGGAAATAGAGAATCTTCCGATCCTTACTCCAGTTCAGATCGTCGCGAGTCTGGTGACGAAGCGTCTGCCGCAGCAGGTGCATGAAGCGGTTCTGTTCGTCCACATCATCGTGAAATGCCAATTCTGCCGTGTCGATCGCATCGACCTGGTCAATGTCGATGATCTCCCGACAACTGGACGTACGCGGGTTGTGGAAAGACCAGAAGGTGCCTCCGGCGATGGACCAGTCGAACCGGGACGCTTCGTCGCCGTCCAGCAAAATCGCAGTCGCCCGCCGTCCATCGTAAGGTGTTGATGCCACATACATCTCGGAGGGGAGTGTGATCGGCAGGATATTAACGAGAGCCTCCTCGCCGCCGCCGAGCGCGGGCACGTAATAGCCAAAGCCAGCCTTGGGGACGGTCAATCCAGCAAGGCGGTTAACGGTGCTGTTGTCGAGAACGTCCAACGCCTTGTCTATCTGTAGACGACGCTCGATCTGGTCATGATCGCGCGACACCTCCTTCCAGTAGAAGCTGTTGTCGGAACGGCGATAGAAGACGACGATGACGGGAAGGTTTGATCCCTTCCAGTAATCCAGATCCTGCATCCGTAACAGATAGGTGAAACCCTCATCCGTTTCTGAAGAGTATCGGACGTTCTCGGTCGACTTGATCTGTGCGGCGATCATGCGGGCCAGAGGGCGGCCTGTTGATTTCCACTGAGAAGTGACCCGGGTTTTCCATCGAGAAGTGACCCGTCTGCGGATTATGTTTCGGGTGTCACGGGTGGGTCAACCCGTGGTTTTCTCCTTTGGGTTCTGGCCTGCTTGGC
>NZ_JBHTLS010000060.1:0-3803 GCF_042678845.1 Sphingobium olei
CTCACTGCGCCTCCCATTCCTGATCGCTGAGCCTGACGAACCGCGCCGGGATACGCTTCTCCTTAACGAGGCGCGCGAGGTGAGACTGTAGTCCCGACCCTTCGCAGACCAGCGCCTCGACGGGCCGCAGTCCGACCATCTGCTCGTTCCGGACGAACCCCGCCCTCTTCCCCAGCTTCGCGCTGAGGCGGAACGTGATGAGCTTCACCTTACGCGAGGCGGCCCACGCTGCGGCCATCGCGTCGCACCCCTTATCCTGTGCGGTGGTCGCCAGCAGCATCATCGGATTTCGCGCTTTCGTTTCGTCGAGCTTCCCCCAGATGAGGCGCTCGTCGAACCAGCAGTCCGCGCCGCCGGAGAAGATCACGACGGACCCATCCGGGTAGTGCGCTTCGTTCTTGCGGAGGCGGCGGGCGGCGAGGAAATCGGTGGCGGCGATCACCGAGGCGGTGCGCTTGCTCGATATCAGCGACCCCTTCGGAGCGGACCACGGGCGGCCGGTTTCGGTGTGGAAGACGTCGGCGGCGTAGTCGCGCATGCACCGCAGGGCGTCGGTGGCTTCATCGAGGAATTCGAGGTTATCGCGCGCCTGCTCAAGTTCGACGCCGTGGATTTCGCTGCCGTCGGCGCACCGCAGCAGGTCCTGAACATCGCGCGTCGCCTTGTCGGCCTGGCCCGCCCACTGGTCGGCGACGTGATGGAAACTGTTGACGATGCCCCAGGCGAGGCGCTCGGCGGCAGGCTGCAGTCGCGTGTCGCGCAGCAGGTCGAAGAGGGTCGTGACGATCAGTTCGACGGCGAGCTGGGCTTCGCGCGGATCGGGCATGTCGGTCGCCATCTCCTCCTCGCCGCGCCCGATGCGGACCCCGTCGAGATCGGAGGAGAAGGCAGCGTGGAAGTCGTCGGTCGCGCCCGCCATCGTCTCCTGCGCGATGAATTCGGCGATGTCGGAGAACGGGCGGACGCTGCGGTGGATCTTCGTCATGGGAACCTCCTGTAGAAACGAAAGAGGTTCCCCCCCTGGGCACGGGCTCCGAGCGGCGGGGTCAAGGATCGCGGAACGCGACCGGCGCAGCCGGCGATGGGGGTCACGATTTTTTTGGGCGGCCACCTACATTGCAGGCCAGGCGCGACGCCCGACCCGCCCAAAAAAAATGGTGGGGCCCCGTCGTCCTTGAGGCCGACGCGGTCCCGTGCCACAATAGGAATTCTTGAGAGAGAGAAGAGGCTTTGCGAATCTGGGGCTCG
Organism: Sphingobium olei; assembly: GCF_042678845.1. Lineage (NCBI taxonomy): Bacteria > Pseudomonadati > Pseudomonadota > Alphaproteobacteria > Sphingomonadales > Sphingobiaceae > Sphingobium > Sphingobium olei. Next base: position 1,249 of record NZ_JBHTLS010000060.1, read on the forward strand.
ATGCCCCTGATTCGCAAATGGGTGCCTCCGAGCGCTGCCCTCAATGCCCATGGACGGTGAGGGCCGGGGTCAAGGACCGCAAATGCGGTCGCGAAGCGGCGGTGGGGGCAACGATTTTGCGGAGCAAAATGGTGGGGCCCCGCCGTCCTTGACGCCAACCGACGCCTCCATGACGATCATGGGAATGGGAGGGTATTGCGAGCCTGCTCGCGATGCCCGCACGTCGTTCCACCTGATCGGGGAGCGTCCTGCTCAGGGCGCTGGCGGAACATAGGCAGCGAAAGGATCGCCGTCATGCAAGTGCCCGAGCGGCGTGAACAGATATTCCTTTCTGCTCCGGCCGACGGCGCAGACCACATAGCGGGGTTCGCCGGAAACCGCATCGACACATTCCATCAAAGCGAGATTGCCATCCATGGCGGCATCCAGCAAAGTTTGAAAATTGGCTCGGTGATGATCGGGTATCGCCATCATGCGCTCCCATAAAAACGGGGACAGCGCGAAGCGCCGTCCCCGACAGGATGAAGGAAGTTCGCGGACGTTACGCCGCCCGACGCAGCCGACCCCGCTCCGGCGGAGCGACCTTCTCGGCCGGAGCCTGATCCGCCTTGCGGAAGGCATGGATAGGGACACCTGCCTTGCGCAGGGCCTGATAAAGATTGGCCTGAATGCCTGACCCCTCCCCCAGCAAGGCTTCGACGGGTTTGAGATCGACCAGCTTGCGGTTGCGCGCGAAGGGCGCACCGCGTCCCGAGCCTGTCAACGAGTAGGTCACGAGCTGGACCTCGCGGTTCCCCGCCCATGAAGCCACGATCGCATCGAAGCCCTTGCGCTGCGCGGTCGTCACCAGCGTCATGTGCGGGATACGCTCGAGGATGGAATCGAGCCGGTCCCAGAGCAGTTGCCAGTCATGCCATTCGGCATGACCCGAGGCAACGACGATCGGACCACGCGGGCGGTAACGCTCGCGGTCGGCCAGTTCCCGGGCGCGCAGGAAGTCCTGTATCGACACCTGCGTGGCGGTGGCGGCCTTCGAGACACGCGAGCCGCGCGCGGGCGACCAGGGACGGCCCGAGAGCACGCGGAAGGTTTCGGCGGCATAGTCGCGCATGCACTCGACCGCCTCGCGTTGTTCGGACAGTGACTGGCACAGGAGCTGCTTCTCCTCCAGTTCGGTGTTGAACACTTCGGAGATATCGTTGCGCCGCATCATGTCGCGTAGCTCGTCGACCAGTGCGTCCTCCTGCTTTTCCAGCTTGCCAGCGACGAAATGGAAGCTGTTGACGGTGCCCCACGCGATTTCGGGCGCGAGCGCATCGAGCCTTGTATCGGTCAGCAGGTCGAAGATCGTGGCGATGATCCCCGCGCAATCGGCCTGCGCGTGCAACGGATCGGGCATGTCATGCTCGCCCGGTTCGTCGCCCGGCTGGATGATCGAAAGCGGGATAGGATCGCCAAAGGCGCGCTGGAATTCCGGCGTTGCCGTCATCTCGGCGAACAATGCCGGCAGGTCTGCGAAGCGACTGACGCTGCGCGAACGGTCTTGGGTCATGAGACTTCTCCTGCATGATGGAAAAGAAAAGGGACGAGACGCGATGGCGTCCCGCCCCCATGGTGTCGGATCAGTGCATGCTCGCCCGGATGCCGGCGAAGGCGGCGGAGCGCGTCAGGACGGCCCCGACGATTTCAGCGGCATGCGGGGCAAAGGGCGTGCCCTCGAGCAGGTCGTAAATGGCAGCGATGATCTCGCCGCAGGTGATCCCGGCCGGGATTTCCGGAACATGGGCCGCAGGAAACGGCGGGGAAAGCATATCCCGGATGGCGGGACTGGCCATGATCGCTGCGCAGAGCGAGGAGAGATCGGCGAAGGGGGCGAGGTCGTGCAACGAAGGGAGCGGCATGGGCTGCCTCCTCAGACAAGAGAAAATAAAAGGGCCGGGGAAGCCTGACGCCTCCCCGGCCCGGAACCTGTTCCGATCAACCGGCGATCAGAATGGATCCTCCTCGCCGAACGGCGCACCAGCGCCGGCCAGTTCGCCGCTGGTACCGACGGTGCTGCCGCCGAAGCCATCCTGATCGCGCGGGCCGCGATCGTCATAGTTCGTGCGGCTCACGCCCATGCCACCGCCGAAGTCGGAACGCATGGTGTCGCGCCGCCACGCGACCATGTAGCCCCCGTGATCGGCCGGGAAGAGCGCGATCGGCATCGGTTCGGGCAGGCTGGGATCATCGATATTCCCGGCGAGGAACACTTCGCCGGTGCGCTTCGAGACGGCTTCCCACAGCGCGCCGATCTGGACCCAGCGGCGTGCGACGTTCAGGGCGAGGATCTCGTAGACCGGAGCCTTCTCGTTCTCGCTCATCACCTTGCGCAGCCCGATGCGGGGCAGGTCGATCGTGCGGGTGGCGATCGAGCCCGTCAGGCGGTTGTTCACATTGAAGATTTCACCGATGTTCATCGTCTTGACCTTTCGAATGTCGCTCGAAGACCATTCTCCGGCGACACCCTCCCCGGTCCTTCTCTCCTCTCTGTCCCGCCCTCTCCCCGCGCGCCG
>NZ_JBHTLS010000061.1:0-3887 GCF_042678845.1 Sphingobium olei
CATGCCTTGACCCACTTATCCTGCGGCGAAATTTTATGCCGGGCCGAACAGCTGTGCTGCCCGAAGGCAATCGACGGCAATGTGCCGTTCGTCAGGCATCGAGCAGCGAGGTGTAGGGAGGCCAATGTTTAAAGAACCGGGCCTGATATTCGACGATCTCGTTCGGAACGCCATGATCGTCCATCCACTGGCGAAATATCGGGATAAGCCTGCGCGTGTGCGGCTGTTCGGGCATCGCCGCCAGCAAGGTCATGTCAGGGATTTCGCCGCGCCGCACGAGTTCGATGATCATCGCGGTCGAATTAGTGCCCGCCCCCCATGCCGCGACGACGGGCGCACGACTGCCCGCGCTCATGCGACCATCGCCAGCCAACGGTCGGGCCATGGCGGCGGACGGGTGGTGACGCGATAAGCCTGAAAAGGCGCGAGACCGCGCACGACATAATGAGGAACGCCGGTGGCGCGCCGCAGGTTCAGCGCAATGCGATAGGCGCGATCGAAGGAGGATAACTGGCTTCTCAGCGGTGAGAGGCAGGCGGGCGGGACTGGCAGAGCCATGGGAACCTCCGAAAGGAGTTGGCCGGGAATGGAAATCGATCAGGCCGCAATCGGCAGATCGGGTGGATCGAGAGCGAGGAGACTGTCCAGCGTCACCGGCGCGCGGCTTGCCCGGCGCGTTCGCGGTCCCCGGCTTGGCCGTGCCGGATCATTGAACCGGTAGCCGATCCGCGCCGCATGCTTGCCGATCACCGCCGGATCGCGGCCGAGCGCCTCTGCGACATCGACCATCGAAACGCCATGGAGCCAGGCGTTTTGGATAGCCCGATCTTCATCGCTGCTGAATGGGCGCATGAACCCGTGGACAAGGCCCAGATGGTTGGCTCTGTAGAGCACAGCGCGAAGCCCGCGCCCTAATGCCTCGGCGATCTCACGCGTCGGGATTTTGCCATAATCGGCGCGCAGACGCGCTTCATCCTCTGCGGTCCAGACCGGCCCCTGCCGAAATCCGTCACGGCGGACATGGGTGCCGCGAAGCTTCAGCGCTTCAGCGCGCCATCGGATGGAATGGGACGAACGGCCCAGCCTTTCCCGTAGCGGCGTGAGACTCGCGCCTGTCGCATAGGCATGGCGGAGCAGATCATCCTCTTCAGCGATCCACGCACGTCCCCAGCCTCGTCCATAGCCGAGCATGCGCAGGCGTTGCCCCAGGCTGCGGCTGTTGCGCTCGGGAAATCCTTCGTGGGCCAGCATCCGGGCAATGGCCATATAGCGCGCTCCCGTGGTGGCGAGGTTGAGCGCACGGGTCATTTCCGCGTCGCTCCAGTCGTCCGGCTGGCAGGCATGACGCAGGCCCAGCACCGATGCGCGCGCGATGACACCGCTTAGCGGTCGCCCGATGAGGCTGGAGATTTGGGCGACGGGAACGCCCTTTTCATAGCCGGCGCGAAGTTGCGCATCTTCCCATCCACTATAGGGTGGGGACCCGGGCTCGGACAGGCCGAGCAGCCGTGCGCGGGCATAGAGGGCACTCACGCCCCGGCCAAGCCGGGCGGCCAGCGTTGCCGTCGGGACATGTGCGTAGCAGCGTGCCATTTCCTCATCGTCCCAGTCGCTCCAGGATCGCCGGGAGTTACGGCGCAGGCCAAGGTCATGGATACGCGTGGCGACACCTGCCCGGGGCCTGCCGAGCATGGTGGCGATCTCGTCGATGGTTCGATCATCGGCAAATGCCGCGCGCAGGCGGCTTGTCTCATCTGGGAGCCATGCGTCCGTACGGAAAGCCAGCTCTACAAGCGGTGCGGTCGGAACGGCTTCCGTTTCGGGGACAAAGGGTGTCAGCTCGACGATATCGGCGTCGAGATCGAAGCTGTTCTGGGTCATGGTGCGCTCCTCTCAGACCAGGCCGACGACGGGCGTATCGACGACGCGCAGGCGCAACCGGGCCGACAGACGCGCAATACGCGTATCCCCCCGCGGCATCGTGTCGGACGCGCCGATGGCAGCGAGCAGATCGAGCCCGGCGTCCACATCGTTTGTGGGTAGTGCGAGATGGCGCGCAAGATCGTCGGCCGTGGTGGCATTGGGCGCTATGTTGCCCAAGGCCCCGACAATGCGCGCCGCGGCGGGAGCGGCAGGGTCCAGCAGAAAGGCGTCGAGCGCACGTTGCCCCCGCATGGCGGCATGGCTGGTCCTGCTCGGTGCGACCTCGCGCAGATTTTCAAGGTCGAGCAGAGTGCGGCTCTCGTCCGGGCCAAGGTCGGCCGCGGCCACCAGATCGGGCGTGCGGCCGATATGCGGTGTGATCGTCGGATCGATTTTCGCGAGGACGGGCGTGGCGGCCAGCGCGGGACCGAAGGCGAAGAACTCGCCGGGTGGAAGCAGGCGTAGCAACGCTGCCTGATCGCTGCCGAACCCGAGCAGGTCGGCGGCGCGGGCCACATCGCGGTCAAACACGTTGAGGCCGATCAGATGATTATGCAGTTCCGAGACCACCGAACTGGCGAGTTTCGCGAGGCGCTGCGTGGCGATGATCGTGCCGATTCCGCGCTTGCGGCCCCGTGCGCACATGTCGGTCAGTGTGGCAACACCCAGGCGGCGCGTTTCCGCATCGCGAGCGGACGCCGCCATATGCGGTGCGAGCAGATGCGCTTCGTCGATGCAAACCAGCACCGTATGCGCCCAATGTTCGCGTTGGGCGGAGAGGAGTCCTGCGAAAAAGGCGGCAGCTTTCTCGATGCGGTGATCGGGTTCCAGATCAGTGAGATCGAGGTGAAGCGCAATGCGGTGCTGGCGCGTGCGGAGCGCAAGGGCGGTAAGACCGTCATTGGCATAATCGCGCGCGACAACCGTCGTAGCGCCGATATGCGCGGCCAGATTGGCGAACTCTCCCTCGGGGTCAACGATGATGGTCGTAAGATAGTCGAAGGCTTCCTCGATGATCCGGCGCAGCGTCTGGCTTTTGCCCGCGCCGGATGATCCCTGGATGAGGCAGCGGCCCGACATCAGCTTGCCCAGATCCAGTTCCAGGGGACCAGTCGAGCAGTGGCCGAGCGGGACGCGGGCGTCGCGTGTGAAACTGCTGATGGGAATGTTCATCGGACATACTCCTTCACCGGCCGCCAAAGGCGGCCGTATGCATTGAGTTTGGAGGGGAAGTTCAGGCGGCGATCGCTGCCGGAAGAATGATGGGTCCAGCATTGCGCCAGTCATGACCGGCCGCTTCCAGGGCATCGGTCACGACAGCGAACTGGCGATCGCCGTCATCGTGGAGGATTCCCAGCGCGCAGGCGTCGACCATCACCTGGCTGAACAGGCCGGCCCGATAGGCGTCGAAATCCTGCCCGGCGCCGAATGGCGCCTCGCATGCTATCCACAGCGATGCCTCGATTTCCCGGATCAGCGCGGACGCGCGGTCCAGTTTCGGATCGCGAAAGAGCGAGCGGCGGCGCAGCAGGAGCTCAGGCGCCCAGCAGGGGCCTTCCGGCTGCTCGATCTGCTGTGCGGCAGCCTGCCATCCGCTTTGCGACAGCGTGTCGGGTGGCAGGAAGGCGACGATATCGTTGAACCAGCGCAGCTGATGCATGCAATGGATACGCGCGCCGATGGCGTCGCGCCGGTCCAGCGCATCGGGATAGTCGGCCTCGAGCGCCGCTTCCAGTTCGGCGGGTGTTAGCGCGATGAAGCAGGCACACTGCTGCGGATCGGGAACGGCGCGGGACGCATAGAGTTCGGCCAGCGGGACCGGTGCAGATGCGGGAGCCGGAGCGTCGACAAGGGCGGGCGCCACCGCGCGCCAGAGCGCATCGGGATAATCGCAGAGGGCGACAGCATGTTTGAGCGTGCCGCTGTCGTCAACATCGATGAGGTTGAGCTGCGCCCCGCCGCGG
>NZ_JBHTLS010000062.1:0-3909 GCF_042678845.1 Sphingobium olei
CGGCCCGTCGAGGCGCTGGTCTGCGAAGGGTCGGGACTACAGTCTCACCTCGCGCGCCTCGTTAAGGAGAAGCGTATCCCGGCGCGGTTCGTCAGGCTCAGCGATCAGGAATGGGAGGCGCAGTGAGGTTCCGCCTGAGGATCGGTCCGGTTCGCCGGGCCGGTCCTCATTTCTTTTATCCAGCGTCACATTCGCCCCCGCTCAGGGACCCGCAGGCGGGTCCGTCGCGGGCGCGATGCGGAACCGCCGGGGCGGTCCCGGCCGTCTGCGCGCGGCTCCGCCGTGCTCGCCGCAGGGACACCCTTCGGGTGCGGTCTGGGCGGGGTTGGCTGAGGTGGCGAGGCCCGCGTCCTGCCATTAGAGGAGAGGAGGGCAGAGAGGAGTGGCTCATTCGAGGAGATTAAAGCCATGTCCGAGCATACCCCATCACACCTCTCCGGTTCGGCCGTCTTCATTTCCGGATCGCTGTCCATTACCGCGCTTCCCGAACCTGTCATCGAACGCATCGGCGGCATCATCGAGCGCGCTCTTCCCATCCTGATCGGGGACGCGCGCGGCGTGGATCGGTTGGTCCAGCGCCATCTTGCCGACCGGGATATCGCTGCCGTCACGGTCTACTGCACCGGCGAGGGGCCACGTAACAATCTGAGCGATTGGCCTGTCCGGAACATTCCTTCTTCCGGGCGAAAGGGCACCGCCGCCTACCATGTCCCGAAGGATGCGGCGATGGCGCGCGATGCCTTCAGCGGTCTCGTGATCTGGGACGGTCGAAGCCGGGGGAGCCTTGCGAATATCCACCGGTTGGCGGCGCAGCGGCGCTTCATCATGATCTGGTTCGGGCCCGAAGCGCGGTTCATCACCCTGAGATCGGATTTCGACAGGGACAGCTTTCTCGAGGCGTATCCCTGCCGGAACCTGTGATGACCAGTGGCGTGATCAGATCGCCGCTGGCAGTCCTTTAACCGCCGTCAGCGCCGCACTGCCACCGACCCGGATCGCCTGTGTGAGAAGCTCGCGGAACTCCTTTTCCGTGAGTTTCTCCACCGGCATCTCCGCGATCATTGCGGCATATTTGCCGCGCAGGGCACGGCGCGCGCTTTCCAGTTCATCATTCATCTTGCGCTGACGCGCTTCCAGATCGGCGAGCCGATCCCTTTCCGTCATCTTTGGCATGTCCATCGCCCTTCCCCGATGGCCTGCCCGTCACGGTGCATTCTGCCATAGCCACTCGTGGAGGCAAGGGCCGAACGCCGCTTATACCGGCACCGGCGGCTCAGATACGCAGCTCCATGCCTCCCGAGATTTCACCTTCCCATCATTCCTCCCCTGCGCAGGCAAGGGGAACGAGGAGACTGTCATGTCGATCACCGACCCCCAGCTCGATCGCTTTGTTGGACCCAATGACCCCGATTACCGGGCAGCGCAGATCAGAGGTTTCGCGCTCATTGCCCAGATCGAGGAACAGGTCAGACGGGCGGACCACTATGCCGGTGGCTACACTGGCTACACCGACCCGGTGACCCACGACCTTGTCATCACCGGCGAATACGACGCTGAATATGATGAGGCGACGACCAAGGCCCATAACCTCGGCTGGATCGCCGCGACCTCGAACGCCTATCTGATCCTCAAGGCACAGGGGAGGACCGACGAGACCGCGCAGATCGTCTACAACGCCCACTACAATATCTTCCACAGCGATCCGGAGCCTCCATGCCCCGGCGAATGATAGCGAATGACTTCCGGGGTCGGGCTCGCGCCCGGCCCCTTTTTTGCTTGCGGGGAGCCCCCACCCATGCATTTCGTCCCTCGTGCCGCTGCAGCGGTGAACACCAACCTTCTGAAGCAAGGTTGCCCCGCGCCTTCCGGTACGAGGCTGCGCAGCGCGAGCGCGCTGCGTAAGGCGGGACGCACGGCGCGAGGCCGTTTTGTAATGGACCCTACGCACGGGTGCTGCGGGTGATTTTCATAGTATAATCAGATCGATAGATCTGCCTTACAGCGCAGGCATGAATTCGCCGCATGTATGGCGGGGTTCACCAGCAAACCATCTGCCTGGCCACGGCTTTGAAATTTCGCCGAATTTCCTGTAATCCGTGCCTTACTGCCATCCTTTCGTGAGGAAGGAGGCAGGTGGAATTGAGCGGCATTTACGTGGAAGCGCGGCATGAAACGTGCTCCCGCCTCTCTCAGGGTAGTGCGACCGGAAGGAACGGCATGGCGGACCTGAATGAAAGCTACATCATCGATCTTCGCCGGGCATTGGTCGAGGCGATCTGCAAGGTGTCGGCGCAGCGGCAAGAGGCCGCCTCAGGGTACAAGGGCGATACGCTTTTCATCGGATCTGCCGAAGTCAGCGAAACGCTGGTGCTGTTGTTGTCGGAATTCGTCGAAGGTGTGCCCGACCTTCGCACCCCTGCGGAAGTGCGGCGTATGTCGGACATCATCGCGAAAAAGATCAGACTCAACATTGCCGATATTCGGCGCAGGCGCGCCGAGACTGGCGCCCGTCCTCCTTCGTCGATCGTAATCAGGGGAAACTGATCTTTGACCGCTTGGCTGATCGGCAGGATGGTCGGCGAGCGAGCTGATCGGCCTCGAGCGGAGGTCGGGTACTCGGGGGTTTGGTATCCCTTGCGGCCATTCTGATGAGAGCCTATATTACAGAGGCTTCATGACATCTGCGAAGGCTCCCGGCAGCGGAGACCTTTCGCGTGACAAAAGTCAATTTTCGTGTCGATCCGGCATTGCACGACGCCCTGCAGCGACGGGCGTATGGAGCCAATCTCAGCCTGTCCGCCTTCATTCGCCAGGCGCTCGAACAGGCAGTCGACAATCGCAAACGATACGTCTTTTCGTCGCAAGACGAAATCCTCGCAACCTCCATCCAGATCCTCTCGATCCTGGCGACATCGGTCGGACGACGCTCGCCCGAAACGCTGGAGCAGGGGATGGCGCAGGCGCGCACTATCCTCGCCGAGCGTGGCCTCCTCGGCGAGGAGGAGGCGCAATGAGCATCTTTCGCAACGACACGCTGGGCTCGTGGACACGCGGAGGGCAGGCCATCGTCCACAATGTCCGCATGACCACGCAGGTCTTTTACCAGACGCTGCTCGCGGGGCTAATCATCTGGCTGGTCGGCACCGTCTGGTATGCGTTCGAGAAGTCGAGCGAATACGAGCGCTTCGTTCTGGTCAAGCTCGCCGAAGCGATGATCAAGGTCGATGCGGCTGGTGGCACCAATGATCCGGTGCGGTTTCGTACTCCGCAAGGGCGCGATTACTGGACCTCGGCCGACTGGCTGGTCGCCTCGACCCTCGCGAAAAAGACTCTCCACGCCTTCGAGGTCTATCTGCTCCACGGTGCGCTGATTTCGGGCCTGTTCGCGCTCGTCATGCTGGGCTGGGCATGGTTCTACTTTACCCGCACGGGGAGGGGGCTCGGCTCCAACGAATATCTGCGCGGCGCCCGCTTCGGGACGATCCGACAGGTGAAGCGTGCGCTGTGGCGACAGAGAAAGGGGCCTTTGTCGATCGGAAACGTCCCGGTGCCGGAGGCCTACGAGCCCGAACATATTCTCCTGTGCGGCGCTCCCGGAACGGGCAAGACCAACCTTATCGTCGGCATGCTTGAGGGTATCCGCAAGTCGGGAAGGCGAGCCATCGTCTATGATACGGCCGGCACTTTCGTCGAGAAGTTCTACCGGCAGGGCGCCGACATGCTGCTCAATCCGCTCGATCAGCGCACGGCGCGCTGGTCGCCGTGGGTCGATGTCCCGCGCGACTGGTGACACGCCTCGAAGAGGAGACCCGGATCGGCAAGGGCGGGACCCTGGCGGGACAGCTCTCGCGGCTCGACCTGGTGGTGCTCGATGAGCTGGGATATCTGCCGTTCGCGCGCTCTGGCGGC
>NZ_JBHTLS010000063.1:0-4008 GCF_042678845.1 Sphingobium olei
TCCAAAACCAACATCCCGATCTCGCCGCCTGAACATCCAGACGGCTGTTTAAGCTATCGAAATGAGGGGTCCCTTTTAGACGCCGATCACCCCGCTAACGGGGTCCTTTTTGCACGCCGATTCACAGGGTCGGTACTGGCAAAGCTATCGCGAACTACATGATCTGGAAGTCGAACGGCAAACCGAACGTTCTTCTGATCAAGAATACCGACCTCTACATCGTTTCGCATGGGCAATATCTCGGCACGACTGAAGTATTGAATGACAAGGCCGCGTGTGCCGGCTGCAAGTCTGTCACGCGGGAATATGCTTTGGCAAATCTCGACACGCAGCCCGCGTCCGTGGCACTGGCTGCTCTGCAAGGCGATCCTTCGATCGACTGGGTCTGGTGCTTCGACTCCTGCATGAGCCGGGTTGCGCGGTCTCTGGTGGCGTCCGGTATCGGCAGCAAGGTTCGAGGCGCCGGGTTCGATTGCAACGGCGAGAACGTCCAGCTGATCCAGCAAGGTCAGATCCAGGCCGTATGCGCAGCCGATCCCCGCGACTGGGAAGGATATGCCCTTGTCGATAACCTCAACCGCATGCTGCACGGGCAATCGGCAGTCGAACAAAATATTCCCATCCGGATGTTCGACAAGGATACGATCGGCAGGCTGAGCCCGAACGAAGTTCAGCATGGCTGGCAGGGCGATTTCGATTTCCGCTCGCAGTATAAGAAGCTGTGGGGAGTGAGCTGAGCCATGGTGCATTCCGCCATCATGGAAATGGAGCAGGTCGCACACGCGGTCGAGGTTCGGGGAATCCGAAAGGCTTTCGGTGCCACCCAGGCCCTGGCAGGTGTAGACCTGACCCTGCTTCCGGGACGCGTCCACGCCCTTCTGGGCGCCAATGGATGCGGCAAGTCGACTCTCGTCAAGGTTCTGGCTGGATATCATGTTCCGGATGCGGGGGAGATCATCTTCCCCGCAACGGACGGGGCCAGCCATATCGCGTTTGTGCACCAGGATCTTGGACTGGTCGCAACCCTGTCCGTCGCCGAGAATCTGTCTCTTACAGCTGGCTTCGCCATTCAGGGCGGGCGCATCGACTGGGACTATGAATATTTCGCGACAGGCAAGCTGCTGCGCAAATATGGCGTAACCTGCGATCCAAGAACGCAGGTCGGCGATCTCGGACCGACTGACCAGACGATGGTGGCCATCGTCCGGGCGCTCGCCATTTTGCCTGAACATGGCGGCATTCTCGTTCTTGACGAACCGACCGCCCGGCTGCCCGCGGCGGAAGCGGACCGTCTCATCGAGATGCTCCAGAGCCTCAAGGCGCGCGGCGTTGCGATCCTGTACATTTCGCATCGGCTTGAAGAGGTCCTCAAGCTCGCTGACGAACTCACCGTGCTGCGCGATGGCCGGACGGTGCATCATGGCGAGGTGGCCGAACTGGATAGAAAAGACTTGGTTCGTCTCATCATCGGTCACGATGCCGCGACCATGGACGAGGACGCTCCTCGACCCGATCGTGGCAGCGCCAGGGCAATTCTCGAGGTAAGTGAGCTGTCAGGATATCGCGTCGGTGGCGCAAATCTGGAAGTAGCGGGCGGTGAACTTCTGGGTATAGCAGGCCTTGTGGGGTCGGGCCGCTCCGAACTTGGTCGATTGATCTTCGGCCTTCAGCGGGCGACCAGCGGGAAGATCCTTCTCGAGGGGCGGGACGTTACCGACATGTCGGTCCCGCAGCATGTCCGTGCGGGTATAGCCTATGTCCCGCAAGATCGGCTCTCCGGGATATTCAAAGGGCTGAGCGTCGCCGAAAATGCGATCGTGGCGGAACTTGACTCTCTGGTGAGCGGTCTGACGATCTCTGAGGGCCGCTGTAACGCCGCAGCTGGAGGGGTCATCCGGAGTTTCCAGGTGAAGTCGCCTGACATGTCGGTCCCAATCGAGACGCTGTCGGGGGGCAATCAGCAAAAGGTGGTCCTCGGCAAATGGCTGAGACGAGATCTGCGACTATTGATCTTGGACGAACCCACTCAAGGGATCGATGTGGGCGCCCGTACCGATATTTTCCACATTATCCGCAAGGTCGCCGCCGAGAGAAATATCGCCGTATTGGTGATGGACTCGGACCTCGAGATCCTATCCGAGCACTGCGACCGCATCTGCATCATGGCAGCCGGTCGCATCATGAACGAATTTGACGGGCCCGGCGTGCCGATAACAACCCTTAACCGCGCCATCTACGGGCATTGAGAGAGGATTCGATATGAATGCCCTGTTTAGCCGCTATGGCATTGCTGCAGCATTAGTGTTTGTCATCTGCCTGTTCTCCGCGCTCAGGCCCGATGCCTTCCCGACAATGGCAAACGCCGGATCGATCATGAGCGATAACGCCGTTCTTACGATCGTGGCGCTTGGTGTGATGGTGCCCCTTGTGATCGGCCAATTCGACTTGTCGCCAGGTTTTGTGGCCAGCCTTGCGGTCATGCTCACGGCAGGACTGCTATCGCGCCAGGAACTCAGCTGGCCGATCGTGATGCTGATCGTGCTCGGGGTCGGGGTCATGATCGGGGCGATCATGGGCACACTCGTCGCCTATCTCCAGCTCAACTCACTTATCGTCAGTCTTGGCATGGGGAGCATATTGGGCGGTCTGGTGCTGTTCTACTCCAACGGACAGATCATCTTTCAAGGCATTCCTGCAGGCTTCCTGACCCTTGGCCAGACCCGGATAGGCGGCATTATTCCGCTCCCCTTCCTTTATGCCATCGTGCTGGCATCCATCATGTGGTTCATCCTCTACATGCGCCCTGTTGGACGTCGCCTGTATGCGATCGGCGGCGGACCAGAAGCCGCCAAGCTCATTGGCATCGACGTCAATCGCTACATTGTCGGATCGTTCGTGATTTCCGCGACGCTCGCCTCGCTGGCCGGGTTTATCCAGGTCGCCCGCCTTGGCGCCGGCCATCCTACATCGGCGCAGGCCTTCCTTCTTCCTGCGTTCGCTGCGGCCTTCCTGGGGGCAACCTGCTTCCGCCCCGGCTTTTACAATGTCTGGGGCACGGTGCTTGCGGTCTATCTTGTGGGGACAGGCACGACCGGCCTCTTCATGCTTGGCGCAGAGTCCTATGTCCAGCCGATCTTCAACGGCGGCATTCTCATCACGGCCGTTGCAGCCGCCCGTATGGGAGCGCTGCGCAAAGCCGACCGCATGCGCCGCCAGGCCGCGGCTGCGTCCGCCACCAACCAAAATTCCGCGCCAGCAGCCGAAGCCGGCCAGCGGACCTTTGCAACCTCCTAAGCTAAATAAGGAATTATCATGCCCGATGCGTCGAACTTTGCCGAACGCGACGAAGCGGTCAAACTGGCCAATAGCGGCCTTGGTCTTCTGATCGATGGCGAGATCCGGGAGAGCGAAGAAGGTGTCACGATCGATATCGTCGATCCGAGCACCAGTGAGAAGATCGTGGAATTGCCGGGTGCCGGGGAAAGCGACGTCGATGCAGCCGTGAAAGCTGCCAAGTCATCTCTGGAAGGAGAATGGGGGCGCTTTACCGCCAAGGACTGCGAGCGTGTTCTGCGCGAGCTCGCCATCCTGGTCGACGAGCATAAGGAGCAGCTAGCGCTGCTCGAAGCGCTCGACGCCGGCAAGCCGATCGGCATGGCAAGGGCGGTGGATATCCCGCTCGCGATCGATAATCTAGAATATTATTCCGGCTGGCCGACGAAGATCTTCGGCCAGACGATCCCGGCCGGCGGTCCTGACATGCTGGTCTACTCGCGCTATGAGCCTGCCGGCGTAAGCGGTCAGATCATTCCGTGGAATTTTCCGATTTTCGATGCGACCGGTCGCATTGCGATGTCGCTGGCAGCGGGCTGCCCCATTGTCTGCGGATTCCGAGGTCATCGCGCGCACCATTCCGATTTGATGGCGCGCGGGCTTCCGATTTAATCGCGCGCAGCGTTCCGAGAATTGTCCGCGCAGCATTCCGAGCTGATCGCGCGCAGTTTGAGA
>NZ_JBHTLS010000064.1:0-4070 GCF_042678845.1 Sphingobium olei
CCGGCCGGGCTACGCCCGACCTCCACCGCACCCAGCGCAGGGCGCTCCCCACAACCGTCCGCCTAATCTCGAAAAGGGGGTCCCTCTTCGACGCCGATACGGGGTCCCGTTTGCGCGCCGTTTGACAGATTCTGCTCCACATCATAGCGGTTGACGCCTAGACCGGCCGCTGTGTCCGGCATCAGCTGGGTCAAGCCGAACGCATTCTTCGGGGAGTAGATCGCCGCGTTATAGCGACTTTCCCGAATGATCATGGCGTCGAAGAGGCCCACCGGAATGCCGTATTGGCAAGCGATGTTCGCCATCAGCCTATAATAGCCTCGGCGCCGGTACTCGGCGTGGCCCGTAAGAAGCCCGCTCGGCCGATACTCGGTGGGAGCGCACCCCGGCACATAGGTAGCGGACGCTGCGGCGAAGACGCTGCCGCCTCTCATCCATGTGGGTATCGGAATCGCTGAGACGGGCGCCACCGACGCGCCAGAGAATGGAACCTGAGGCTGGGCCGCCCCCACCGGAGCGAACGAATCCTCAGAAGCGCCGGCTGCTACGCCCGGTAGATGGGTGAATGCGCTGGCCATCTGGTACTCGACCCAACGCCGGCTGAGATCGTGGACGCGAAAGCCGGCCGTCGGCGGTGAGGCCTCCGACGTCGACGGAGTCGGCTTCCCATCGACAGGGCCTATCGGGTTCCCGGTGCCGCGCGCGGCGTCCGACATGGAGATCACCAGGGCGGCCCTGATTGGCTTCGACGGCTGCGCGACGGCCCCGCTGGCTGCCACCAGGCCCATGGCCGAACCGATCAACGTCAAAGCTCGCATCAGCTGCTCCCACTCCGAATAATGAAAGTGAGATCGAGTAGTTTAGAGTTGTCAATCCGCCCGAGGTGCCAAAGACTGTGATCTTCGACGCCGTGGAACCCATTTGATGTGGCTCATCGATCGCGAAACGAACGGCGTGGGTGGACGCCGAATCCCTCTTCCACACCCACTGCGCGAAGCGCTGGTCCGCTGGTACACAGGGAGCGGCAGCCGCGCCGATGAGGATGCGGGCATCACCCTTGTCCAGAACGCGCGTATCGGCGCAAAATGGATCGCTTGCGACTGCCTTGCCGCCGGAGAGCCTCCACCGATCCTGACGCCGGCATTTCTGTCGGAGGCCGAAACCTATTATCTGCGCCGGCTGACGAGCGCCAAGCGGCCTGAGCATCGCGAGGATTGCCCATTCTTCCGTGATCAGATCACCCACAGGCTCTCCGAGATTCGCACGCGCGAGACTCCGGCAAACCCGCCCGAGGGCTACTTCGAAGTGCTGAGGCCCGCCCCGGAGAAGCTCGCTCAACGGCCGGAGGATGATGCGACTGATGATCGAACCCGCCATGCGTCGGTGCCGCGCCTCGCCCGCCTCCTGTGGCGGCTGATCGACATCGCCGGCACGAACCGCATCCCGCCGCTCGCCGATGAGGTCGAGCCGGCGTCAATTAAGGCTGAGTTCGACGCGCTGACCCGCGCTGCCGCCAAGATCGAGATCGCACCCAGTATAGAGCTAAGCCGCGCTTTCTGGACCCATGCCGATGCGCTGCACAGCCGCCGTGCGTATGCTGCACTTCGCCAGCTCGCGAGGCGATGGCCGCGAGGCCATGCACCACAAGGCTTCCTCGCCGTCTTTTCGCCGGCCATCCGCGGCCACGTCATCGAGGTCGCGGGTGCTCAGGAATTGCGGGTCGCAAACAGGGTGCAGTCATTCTCTTTCGCCGGAAAACCGGTGAAGGGGCCGTTCCTGGTAATGATCGTCGCAGGCGAGTATCCGGAAGCGCACGGCTACGCACCATTGCGCGCATTTGCCCAACCGATTTATTCGGGCCGTCGCTTCATCCCGGTCAATTCCGAGTTCGAGCGAGACGTTCTGCGCGCGCTTCTGGAAGCGAGGCGCGAGCTAGCCGAGGAGGGCCTTGATATCTTTGTCGAGAAGCCCGTCTTTGATCACCTCACTCCCGCCGGCCCCTGCCGCCCCGACTTCCTGATCGAAGCGCGTTCAGGCACGACCGGCGAGATCAGGCAATTGATCTTGGAGGTGCTGGAGTTCGGCGAGCCCGAGGTCCACCAACGCGAAAGGCTTCGGCGAGTAGCGCCACTGTTGACTGTCACCCCGGCCGACCGCAACGCGGCGCACCTGGTAGCCCGACTCTCAGACGCCTTCGCCCTTTAAACGATCAGCTCCACCTCAACGTGAATCCGAACGAACTGACGATCGCGAGCGTCACGGGCGTCGAAAGCAGATAAAGCTTCTGCCACCGCCACCAGGATTTGGGGAGGAACAGCGCCACATCCTTGGCGCTGCGAAGCTGCGCCCAGGCCTTCTCGCGCCAGAGGCGACAGGCGAGAACAAGGATCGCCAAGGCCATTGCGATCGCGCAGCACAGAGCGGTCGCAGTATAAAGCGCCATCCAGTTGATCATTTCAGCATCGCTCAGATGCGCCATGGTCTACCCCATCGCTGCCAAACGAAGTCTCGCCTGTTCAACTGCGTTCCAACCCGCCGCGCGACTTATCACTTTTCTTTATCATCATGCTTCTCCGGTTTCTGCCGGTCCGCTAGCCTGACGCGCTTGACCGACGCCGCTTCGGCCAACGCATGCAAAGAAGCACGGCCCCGCCAAGCCAAAGTCCGAGGCCGCCGAGCGCAAACCCTAGAAGCCATGGCGTGTTGAAGTCCTCGTGATTCTTCCAATCCATGATGTGAAGGCTCCAGAAGAAGTCATAAAGCCGCCACGTGCCTGTCCTCACCGCCGCAATCCGGCCGGTATCGGCCGCCACGAAGATCCGAGTGGAGTCCGGATCGGCGAACGTCACACGCCAGGCGGGAAGCGTGCCGCGATATTCGGGACTGGCGCGATCGATCAGTTCCACGTTCACACTTGGGTGATCGTTGCTCCGCCAGGCGGCCCTCGCTACCGCTTGGGCTTGCGCCGCAGTTGGGGCGGGCAACAGTGCGCCCGTTCTCGCGTCGAACAGCCGCGTCCCTCGGGCCGTTGTCGCCTCAGCGACCGGGCGGCCAAGCCACATGCGATAGCTCACGGTCTCGATCCGCGTCCCGGTCGCCGCGACGATCACTGATGGTGGGACGAGCGCCACGCCGCGAGGCAAGGGCGCCACGGCTTTGCGGTCCACAAGGTGATCGCCATGCACTCGATCGATGGGCAAGAAGCTCATCAACGCGCCGCTCGCGAACCACAAAAGAAGCTGCGCGCCGACAATGATCGCGAGCCACTTGTGAGTGCGGCTCGCGAGAAGGTGCAGCCGAAGTTTGGTGCTTCTCAGGGTCGAATCTCCATCCTTGCGTGTCTCATTTCGTGCCTGCCAGATTCTTCATCATCCCGCGTGGCCGACAGGTGCGCCCGCGACCAGCGCTTGTACGGCTCAGCCGTCATCCCCGAGAGTTAGCGCACGAACGCCACCGTGTCCCAGACAGGGGATCCGGTGCGTCTTGCCCCCCGCCGGCTCGGCCGTCAGCTTACACCATGCTTGATAATCCAGGGCTGCTGAGCGGGCGTGAGGCGTTGCGCCACCCCTCGCCAGTTCGGGGCTTGCCGTTAAGGGCCTTGGCTCACCTCCGATTCCTCCGCGCCGGGGCGATAGATGACAGCCGCTGCACATCTCTCCATAGAGGCCGACACCGACTGACACCCGTTGCGCCGACGCAAAATCCGGCCTCGCCCTTGGCAATCAGCCCGCTGGCACGGCGGTCGAACAGGTCAGTTGCTTGTCCGGCTTACAGATAGCGCCCGATCGCACTGCCCGGGCTCGGTCACGTCCTGAACTTCGGTGACGTTCAGGACGTGGCTGCGATCTCGATCGGTGGGCGGCCCAGCTTTTCGAGGGCGATCGCGTGACGGGCTAACCAACGACGGGATCTTTGACCCACCCCAAGGCATCGTGCAGCTCTGAGAGCCCGATCCAAAAGTTGTTGAGCAATACCAGCATGTTATGATTCACGCCGTCCTTGCGAGAGATGGAGTGATCAATGGCATGGACTGGCATTGCTCGAGATGAGCATAGCCGCAAAGGACTGCG
>NZ_JBHTLS010000065.1:0-4086 GCF_042678845.1 Sphingobium olei
AATACCGATACCATAACTGTCCATGTAAACTGTGTCCAGTGTGATGGCGAAAGGCTTGCAGTCACGGGGGTCTTTCAACAGTATCAGCGACCGTGTCCACTCCGTTCGCTACGACGCCCTGGCAGGCTGCGCGCATCGAAATGCCCGGCGGTCGCCGGTCGTGGACGGTATTGGATGATGACGGCGATGTCGTCGAGTGCCTTCGTCACTGGATCGTCCATCTCGAACAGACCCATGCGTCACCAAACACGATCCGCGCTTATGTTCGCCACGTTGTGGACTTCGCTAGCTTCCTCGGCGCAAACGGCGCCGGCATCCATGAAGCCACGGTTGCGCTGTATGACAGCTTCCTTGCCTGGCGGCTTGCCCGCCGAAAGGATGCGCTGCCAAGTCCTCGGCTGATCCTGCTACGCAAGCAGGAAACGCGGATTCTGGCACCATCGACGCGCAACCAGATCCAGCTCGCGGTCAAATCGTTCTACCGCTTTTACAACGGCACTGACGACTTCGCGGTCGATACGACCGAGGTCACAAAGGCCTATGACGGCCACCGGATCTACAAGCCGTTCCTTGAGCATATCAGCCAGCGACGGACGACACGGCGCAAAGACCGTTATCTCTCGGGCGATCCCGGCCGGGTCCAGCAGCAGGTGCTCAAGAAGCGGCTGACGCCGAGCGAGGTTCTGCGGCTGATCGAGGCCTGCGGGCTCGCGCGCGACGCCTTCCTGGTCGTGCTGCTCTACAACACCGGCCTTAGGATCGGTGAAGCGCTGGGCCTGCGCCATGTCGATATCGATCTCGCCGAAAAGGTCATCTGGGTCGTTCCGCGCGAAGACAATGCCAATGAGGCCCGTGCGAAATCGGGCCGGACGCGCGGTGTGCCGGTGCACGACTACGTGCTCAACATGTACGTCGATTACATCACCAGCGACGAATATCTGCCAGCCTTCGAGTCCGGCGCCGAGTACGTCTTCACCAATGTCAAAGCCGGCGTCATCGGGCACGCCATGAGCCTGTCCTACGCGCAGAAGCTCGCGGGCCTGCTGGAGCAGCGCACCCATATCGCCTTCAGCTGGCACATGTTCCGCCACAGCCATGCATCCGAGGCGATCGCGGCGGGATACAGCCTGCTCGAAGTGGCCGACCGGCTCGGGCATGCCAGCCCGCAAACGACAGCGGCGTTCTATCAGCACCTGTTCGCCTCGGAAATCCGCAGGCTTTACCTCACAGGACCCGACGAGGTGCATGAAAGGCTTGAGAAACTTCGCGAGGCTGAGCTGCTCGGAAAGGATCTGCGATGGGCCTGACGCCGCTGGCGCTCGTCGGCGGCACGCCGCACGATACCGATCGCTACAACAACTGGCTTGAGGGGCGCCTCGCGGAGATATCCCCCCTCCTCGTCGCCAATCCCATTTGGTCGGACGCCATGATGGGTGAGGTGTTCGGCCATCCCTGGCTGAGCCAGACATACGCAAGCTTGCCGCTTCAGGCTGCGGTTCCGGTACTCACCAACGAGATCAAGGCTTACCTGGCGGTATCCGTTCTCGACGATCGCAAGGCGGACGCCCACTGGTTCCAGCGCCGGATCCCGGTGATCCGCTATCTGGTAGAGGAAGGCGCGGACCTGCTTGGTCACTTTGAGGCGGGCTGCCTTGCCGACATCCCTCACCCCGGCTTCGCGCCATCAGATGACGAGGGTGCGCGCAAACGGAACCACCACAACGATGCAGTGCTGGAGTGCTACGCCGCCTGGTATGGCGCGAATTATGGACGGCGCAGGCAAAGCCAGACCCGCCAGTGGATCCGGGGCGGCAAGATCGTCACCAGCGAGTTCCGCTCACCGGAAGTGCAGCTGTTCGGTGATATCCATCGCTTCGCGATCATCAACCGGGCGCAGATGGCACCGATGCATGACCGCGACATCATCCTGCTCAACGATCTCTACAGCGAGGAGGACACACGCTTCCGCGATCGGCAACGGCGAAGCGACACCTATATCAACTTCCTGAACTTCGAGCCGTGGCTGCGCCCGCTGATGCGCGGCTTCCTGCTCGACAAGGTCGCACATGGGGAATTTGCGCCAAGAACGGTGATCGCGATGCGATCTCGGTTACGGCTGTTTGCGCAGTTCCTCCACGAAGAATCCGTCGCTGGTCCTGCGAAGATCAACGAACTAACGATGGAGCGCTATCTTGCATGGGGAAACGCGCGCAATGCCGCCGGCAAGAACTGGTACACCGACATCGTCCAACTGATGCGGGCAGCACCGGTGCTACTGCCGGGGGAATGGCCGCGGATCGCGCTCGACAAGCGCGCGGCGCGGCGCATCCGTTACAAGCAGGCACCGGATGACCCGCGCAACCGGCTCTACGCTTCGCGAGAGGGCGCCAACCGGGCGGCGCCTCCTGAGGCCTTGGCCGCGATGATGGCCAGGCTCGATGAACTGCCTGCCCCTATCCCGGTAATCTTCATGATCGGGATCACCACCGGTGCGCGAGCCGAAGACCTGCATGCCTTGCTCTTCGACTGCCTGCGGCCCGATCCGCACGACAAGCGGTTCATGCTGTTCACGTTCTGGCAGAACAAGGTCAGCCGCTGGAACACCAAGCCCTTGCTGGCGACCGATCCCGCGCACCGGGCCATGATCGAGTTGATCGAAGCCCAGCAGGATCGCGTCCGGCAGCGTTACGGGCGCGCCACGAAATACCTGTTCCCCGTCTTTTACGGCAAGCGGGAATCGTTCCTCGGCTACAACTGGACCTTGCAGGAGCTCAGGATGCTGTGCCTCAGGCACGGGATCGTCGATGGCGAAGGCAAGCCGTTCGACTTCTCATGGCATCC
The DNA here is from genome assembly GCF_042678845.1 of Sphingobium olei. Classification (NCBI taxonomy): domain Bacteria; kingdom Pseudomonadati; phylum Pseudomonadota; class Alphaproteobacteria; order Sphingomonadales; family Sphingobiaceae; genus Sphingobium; species Sphingobium olei. The sequence continues at coordinate 2,842 of NZ_JBHTLS010000065.1, forward strand.
GTTGCGCCACCATCGAGGGACACAAATGGCGGCCGAAGGCCACGACATCCTGAGCATCATGTTCGAGCTCGGCCATGCCTCGCCGGATATGGCGTCGATGTACGTCAACAAGCGTCTCGATCTCAAGAAGAACGCCTTGCTGCGAAAGGGTGGCGGCCAGTTCTTCACAATCGCGGGCAAGGTCGACGAAGCGGTCGGCGATCTCCTGCTGCGCAAGGAAACCATGCTGGCCACGCGGGTCTGCGGCGGCGCCTGCACGCTGCCAGGGCAACTCGGCGAATGGTGCGAGCACGCCCACGCCTGCCTGACCTGCCGGTTCTTCCGCGCCGATGGCGGCGACGTGGAGCACTTCCGCTGTGAACGGGCCGGACTTTACGCCGCGATCGAAGGGCTCGAGCAGGAAGCGCAGAACTACGAGGAAGGCGGACAGACCCGCATGGCCGACATCACGCGCAAGCGCCTGCAACGCAATAAGGATGCGGTCCACAACACCGACACCATCATCCGCTCCATCGAGGAGCACGGCCTCTACAAGGGTGAAAAGCAGCGCTACAGGCCGGCCACTGCTCGAGAGGAAGCGACGTCATGACCATGGGACCGGATCTGCGGATCGCAACACTCAACGATGCCCGCAGCCGTCGTAGCGCAGAGAAGCGCGCTGCAGTCGAGGATGCGATCATGCGGCTGCGCGACACCAGGCAGGCTGTGACGTTCGTCTCGGTGGCACGTGAAGCAAAGGTCAGCCGCCAGTACCTCTACAACAACTTCGCCGACGAGATCGGCGAGGAACGCGTCGAAACCCGCGCGGAAACCGAGGTGATAGACGGCAAGAAGGTCCCGCTGCGAACGCCCGAGGAATATCGGCACATCGAAGCGGCACTCCGCAACAAGATCGAGCGCCTTGAGACCGAGCTCCGGGATGCCCGTGCCGAAAGGGCTAAGGCGGACCGAACGGCCGAGCGTGAGCGCGGTAAGGCGGAACACTGGCGTCAGCTCTACACGGCTGTCCTAGCTCGCGTATCACCGGGACAGTCGCCCGAGCCGCTGCCCTCCTCTGAAGACTGAACCGTCACGCTGCGATCGGGTTACGATCAAGCGAGTAGGAAGTGAGCCGCCTACGGCGTCTTGCACTTCCAACTCCCTTGATCGTCCAAATTATGAGCGAAACACAATGGACAGGTTTATCGCCTGCAAACCATTGAAACTAGGACACAAGACACGAATTGGTGTTGATATATGTAAAAT
>NZ_JBHTLS010000066.1:0-4183 GCF_042678845.1 Sphingobium olei
CAAAACCAACATCCCGATCTCGCCGCCTGAACATCCAGACGGCTGTTTAAGCTATCGAAATGAGGGGTCCCTTTTAGACGCCGATCACCCCGCTAACGGGGTCCTTTTTGCACGCCGATTCACAACCAAGGTCTTTGAGAAAGCTGGCTTCGGGCGTCACCTGGTCAGGATAAACACCCATATTTTCGACTACGACTTTTATGACCCGCTCGGTGATATCACTCATATGATCTCCCGCGTTTGATTTCGGATGTGCAAGCGGACGATCATCGGTCGTCGGCTCCGGGTTTTGCCGTAACCTTATACGTCAGCGCTTACGGACAAATTCCGCACGCAGCACGAGCCCCTTGATGCCGTCGTGCCGACAATCGATTTCCTGCGCGTCCCCGGTCAGGCGGATCGATTTAATGACGGTCCCACGCTTGAGGGTCTGGTTCGCCCCCTTCACCACCAGATCCTTGATGAGGGTCACGCTATCGCCATGCGCCAGCAGATTGCCGACGGCATCGCGAACCTCAACATGCTCAGCTTCCGCGCCACGATGCGCCAGTTCAGCCGCGCTCATCCATTCGCCGCTCGCTTCATCATAAACATAATCGTCGCTCTGCTGCATCATCTAATCCTTGCTCTTTTTTCTCTTCAGCGTTGTTCGGAGGGCGCGTCCCGCAACCGTACGCCGCGCCCCTTGCCCTGGCTGGGCGCATTGTCACCAATGAGTTCGATGCCGGCTCGCTCCAGCGCCGAAATGACCCTGACAAGCGAATCCACAACGCCCCGCACCTGCCCGCCGGAGGTCTCCATGCGCTGGATCGTCGGCAGCGATACGCCGGCGAGCGCCGCCAATTCCTTCTGGTCGATGCCGAGCAAGGCGCGCGCCGCCCGTACCTGCTGTGATGTAATCATCCCCCTTTATGATGTCTCAAACATCAGAGTTCAATCTTTGAAATTGATGTTGCATATGCTAGGTGGGCGTTCGTATCCGTGTGCCTTCGTGCGTGAACCAGGGAGTTAAACTGTGAATAGGCTCCTGAGTGAAGGCATCGCGGCCGTTCAGAATGTCAGAGGCTGCGTTGAGTATCAGTAACGATTCAGATGGATTCGCCTCCATGGAGAGCGCGGGCGTTCCCGATGCGGCCTTTGGAGAAACTATCCGAAAGCTGGTGAAGCGCTTGCCGCAATGGCTGCGCGCCGACCTTGCCTCACCGGATTCATTACAACGCGAACGGGCGGAAGAAGCCTTGTTTGCGATGGCCATGGCCTGCCTTGGAACTGCGGACAGTTCGCAGGCAAACGAACTACCGTGAAGCTGAGTGAGCGTTTCAGGGGGTTCCTTCTACTTCAGAACATGATGCTGAAGGATTTCATCCGAGATAGCGTGGCCAATGGGTCGATCGCAACCGAGGATGCAACACGGCTGAACCGGGTTGCAACCCTCAACCTCCAGGAAATTGCCCGGTGGGACAGGGATCTTTCGAGTGGCGGTGGAAGCAGGCCGCCCGGCCAAGATCGCGCTGAATGAACCGGTACGACCAAAAAATATGGGGGCTTGCGGCGTGTTTCGCCGCACTCGCAGGTTATGTCGATGCTCTGGGATTCCTCTATCTTGGGGGCTTTTTCGTCTCCTTCATGAGCGGGAATTCGACGCGGCTTGCCGTCGGCCTGAGCACGCATGTCTCGGACGCGGCGACGGCGGCCGGATTGATCGGTTCGTTCGTGATCGGTGTCATGCTGGGGTCGCTTTGTGGCCGGATCATTCAGCACTCCAGGCACAGCGCGCTCATATATCTCATCGCGATCATGCTATCGATGGCGGCGCTACTCGCCATGTTCGGCGCGAATTGGGCAGCAGCCGCTGTTCTGGCAATGGCGATGGGCGCGGAGAACGCGCTCTTCGAGCGCGATGGAGAGGTTCAGATCGGCCTGACCTATATGACCGGCACGCTGGTGAAGTTCGGGCAGCGCCTGCTTTCCGCGCTGATGGGCGGCGATCGCTTCGGATGGTTGCCCTATTTGTTGCTGTGGATTGGTCTCGTGACGGGTGCCATCCTGGGTGCGCTGAGTTATCGGCTTGTGGGGCATTCGGCGGTCTGGGTCGCCGCGGGCGCGGCACTGCTTTTGGCGTCATGGCTTCATCACCGGCCAGTCCCCCTCGCAACTCCCAAGAAAGTGGGCAAATGACTGACGTATCCGCGCGCTCTGCGGACATCGATCTCGATATGTTTCACGATCTCGTCTTTGACTTACGCCTCGAACGCCCAGAGCCTGGCTCGGCTCTTCCTGATCGCTATGAGAGCGCCGGACATATTCCGGTTTCGCTGGACACACCCTTCGGGCCAACCGGTCCGATGCTGTTTCGCTTTGGAGACATACTATCGCTCTTGTTCGGTTGGTCGGCCGTTCAGAGCGGCATGCGGGTCAGTGATCCCGATCATCTCCTCTTCGATTATACACGCGTGATGATGGGGTTCAGGCTGTTCAGGGCAGCACCCAAACATATCGAGATGATCGGGCTGGGCGGCGGATCCCTCGCCAAGGCCTGCTATCGTTCCCTGCCCGATTGCGAGATCACGGTGATCGAGATCGATCCGGACGTGATCGCCCTGCGGCAGCAATTCCACATTCCGCCGGACGATCACAGATTTCGCGTCATCTGTGCCGACGGCGCCGACTATCTCGCTGCGTCCGCGGGCAAGCCGGATATCCTGTTCATCGACGGCTTCGACAGTAAAGGCCTTCCCCCGACACTCAGTCAACAGGGCTTTTATGATAACTGTCGCGCACGTCTCGGTCCTGACGGCCTGTTGGTCGCCAACCTTTGCGACAATTCCATGGCCTTCGCGACGCTCGTTCGTCGCATAGCTGCAAGTTTCGATGGTCGGGCGATCGCAATTCCAGCTGAACGGAGAGGCAATCGCGTCGTTTTCGCCAGCGCTGACCGCACCTTCCCTCCCTCGTTTGAGATGCTCGGCACCGCAGCGAAATCTCTGCCTTGTCAGGAGGTCGTCGACTATTCGATAAAGGCGCGGCGGATCATGCCAGCTCTGCGTCGATGGGCGAAGCGTCAGCCCCCTTCTCAGATAAGGCTCTGAAACGCTCGCCAGCTTGCGCAGGGCCGGGCGCCAACGAATCAAGCCGTGCGTGCGCGGATGATATATTCCACTGCCGCCGGGACGCAGTAGAAGTCATCGTCGTATGCGCCCGGCAGCTTAAAAAGATTCTGATCTGAACCAACACGACGATGATCGCAGTGCCGGCGATCCCCAGGAGCCACGGGGGCCAGTTCATCGATTGAGTGATGCTCGCTTCCCTTACCCTATTGCGATGGGATCGCTATCGGGGTGCGATATGGTCTACCCTCGATAACAGCAACATTCAGGCCTGGCTCTCGCGCGGCTGATCATGAATGAGACGGCCCAGTTCAGTAAAGACTTTGGCGAGATCGTTTCTCGAGGCGCGTTCGGATATCCATCGAACGACGAGCCTCACATTCATCAGCGCGAGGACGGTTTCTTGCGCTTCGGGCAGTTCCCCGCTCACGGTCGCGGCGCGGACCCTGATGCCGCAAGCGACTTCGGCGGGGACCGGCATGAGCGGACCACCCCACGAGATAATCTGTTCGAGATCGAGGCTCAGGTCCTCGGCAAGTAAGCGATAAAGATTCCCGGGCAGGCGGTCAGCATAGATAACCTTGAGACACCGTTCCAATTCGGCCTCGTCCATGGGGACCAGGAATTGATGATTGGTTCTTCGCGCCATATCCGTCCCTCGATGTTGCCATTCTGTGATGTCGAGCAGAGACGCTGTTGTTCACGCTCTCTCACGAAATTGTAAAGCCGATCCCGCCGCAAACGATGCAACCCGTTATTGGTTATGGCCGAGCAAGGGCAAAGGCATGTGCTGCGCACCGGAGCAGTCCATTCTCCGTCCCTTCGATGGGCGACTGATTTGGCCTGAAGAATAGATCATGTTACGTTTTCCGTGATCGAGGAGACCGAAATGACCCGCGCAGCGCTTTACGCCCGCTATTCCGATGACAAGCAGAGCCCTGCTTCCATTGAGGACCAGTTCCTGATTTGTCGGGAGCAGGCTGCCCGTGAAGGCTGGCGCATTGTCGGCAGTTACAAGGACGCTGCGATCTCCGGCGCCAGCGTGATCCTGCGGCCAGGCATCCGGGCGCTGCTGC
>NZ_JBHTLS010000067.1:0-4297 GCF_042678845.1 Sphingobium olei
CAGGCACCCTTCAAAAGGCGCCTCCTGCGTTCCGGCATCGGCTACGGGCTACGCCCTTCGCCAATCCCGGAACGCAGGATTCTCATCTTGTTTGTCGCGCTTTCTCAACCTGAATGTCGCGCGACACGATACCGCCTATCGATCGAAGAAGAACGAGGCGTTTCTCGCCAAGGGCATGTTCACCAGCCACATCCACCAGAAGCGCCTGCCCAGGCGGCCGCTGCCTGAACGGATAGCCAGAGCCAATGCAAGGTGGTCAAAGGTCCGCGCTGCCGTTGAACACGTCTTTGCCGGGCAAAAGCACCGCATGGGCCTCGTCGTCCGCACCGTCGGCCTCGCCCGCGCGAGGATCAAGATCGGCATTGGCCAACATGGTCTATAATTTCCAGCGTCTCGCATGGCTTGAACGCCGCGCTTCGCCTGCATGACATGAAAAGCGGACCCAATGATCGGCTCCGTCCAGAAAATCAGCGGATTGGTGCATCGGAATCGGCACTACCCGCCCGCCAGCGCCTCCTCCTCCGTCCATCAGACTATAATCCGACGGTTCTTCGAGGTGTCCAGCTGATCGAGAGCGTGACGATCTATCCCGACGGTGCCAACGGTCCCGAGGCGGAGGTGGTCGCAAGAGTAGCGGATTTGGCAGCCTACGCCAAGTACGACGACGCCGCCCCGAGGGGCGGCGTTTGTATTTGTATAGCGTTTGGTTGCGGGAGGGCGATCTAACAGAGACCGACAAAAGCCAAGGCAATCTGGTTTGTCGGTTTCGATGGTTGCGGGGGCTCGCAACCACCGATACCGACAAACTCTAATGGTCGGAATTTGAAACAGCCCTTCGCCTTGGTTTCGAGGTTGTCAAGGTTGACGTCGCGGATTGCCGTCGGGAGCCGCGGAAATTAGGCGCTGTAATTCGACGCATCTGAGCCGTTCAAATGTGGCTATCTCGTCGTAACGCTGCCTCGACAGAAAAAGAACCTGGGCCAATATTGCGTATCCATTTTGGATGCCCCAGAGGCTTTGTTGCGCAAATGCCCAAGGGATTCCGTTGGTGAATCCAGTTGGTTAGGAGGCGGCGATGAGCAGACCGCCCCGCGCCCGTTACCGCACGACGAACTGGAAGTCCTACAACGCAGCGCTGGCGCAAAGAGGCTCGCTTCAGGTCTGGTTTGATCCCGCGATGCAGTGGCTGTCCACTCCGACCGGCAAGCGCGGGCGGCAGCCTGTTTTCTCGGATGCGGCGATCCAGGCCTGCCTGACGCTGAAGGGAGTGTTCAAGCTTCCCTTGCGCCAGACCACCGGCATGGTCGCCAGCCTTCTCAAGATGGCAGGGCTCGATTGGCCGGTGCCGGATTTCAGCACTTTGAGCCGGAGGCAGAAGACCCTGCTTGTCGAGATCCCCTGCCACCCCCGGGCAGGGCCGCTGCATCTGTTGATCGACAGCACGGGCATCAAGGCCGTTGGAGACGGGGAATGGTGCAGGCGCAAACATGGCCCGTCCAAACGTCGCCAGTGGCGAAAGGTCCACTTGGGCGTGGACGCCGGATCGTTTGAAATCCGTGCCATCGAAGTGACCGGAAGCCGGGTTGGCGATGCGCCCATGCTGCCCGAACTGCTGGAGCAGATCCCGCACAATCAAGCCATCGCGACCGTCAGCGCCGATGGCGCCTTTGACACAAGGGCCTGTCACGAAGCCATTGCCGCGCGCGATGCCTGCCATCATCCCCGCCCGCAGCAATGCAAAAGCCTGGCCCGGGAGCACACCGGGCGTTGCCGCCCGCAATGAAATCGTTCGCTCAAGCCGGCGGTTCGGGCGGCCAATCTGGAAGCGATGGAGCGGATATCACCAGCGCAGTCTGGTCGAGACGAAAATGCATTGTTTCAAGCTGCTGGGGGAACGCATCATGGCTCGAGACTTCGATCGCCAGGTCGCTGAAATCCAAATCCGTGCGGCCATCCTCAACCGCTTCACCGCGCTCGGAAAGCCTCAGACTCAGCGTGTCGCGTAACTGAATGCCTTCAAAGGCCAACTACTGCCTTGGGCCCGATTTGCGCAACAAAGCCGTCTCGCTGGTCAACACCCGGCGATTGGCGTGCAACGCTTCAAGCGCAGCTGCAGCACGATCGAGGTAGTCGATGCTGACCACGGCCGCATAACGCCGCCTGTTCTTCGTCAGCACGACTGGCCCATGCTGGCTTTGATCGACAACGGTTCCGGGATGGTTATGAAAATCGGTAAGAGCAACGGATGCGAAGCTCTCGGCATTGGTGGCCATGATAATCTCCGTCGAAGCCTTCCAACCAATATAGCCAGAATGGCCAGAATAGCAATGCTGCCCAAAGGTCGTCCCGCAACATGAGCGGCATGTCGCGGCCTTTGCAGCGCGACTTGCCCTTCGCCAATGTCGCAATGGAAATCGTTCCATGACGTGCTGGGTGAGCCGTTTCGTTAAAGTCTGCAAACGGTCGCCTAATGGTAGACCTCAAATAAGTTGCGGCCAAATCTGCCGGTAAGGCGCCCGAAAGCGGCGGGCTAAACGCGACCCGCCCGTCGCCGGCGACTTATTTCAGGCGAGCAGCAAGCCTGCCGCGATCAGAGTCACACCCGCCAGACGCAAGCTCCATTTTCCCGAAGGGGTCAGGCCAAAGTTGCCCATGATCGTCGTGGCCACGACAATGATCCCGAAAACGCTGATCGTCAGGAATGAAGCTGAGTGGCCAAGCATCTGTGCAGCTTTGCACTCTTATCTGTAAGGCACAAGCTGCGCATGTCCTGCCCTACTCCGTCCGGTGCGTGATCTTCACCCGGCGTGCAAGGATGTTGGCAGCGACCTGCCGATAGATCTTTTCGGGCATGGCGCCGATGACCGGGCTGCCGCTCGCGCCGGATCGGACGTCAAGCCCGACCCATGTGAGCTCGCTGACATCGTTTCAGACTATATGGCTCCGCGTATCCAGGCGCAAATGCTCGATCACCCGCTAGGGCAATTCGAGGGAGTGCTCGGGTGAATAGTCGCGCGTCGTTAGCGGCACCATCATGACGCGCAGGCGCCCGTGCTTCAGGTAAGTGGCAACGACCAGGCACGGCCGAATTTTACGGCCGTCTTTCCTCGCCCCGGTCGTGCTCGTGCCACCAGAGGTAAAGATATTTGATGACCTCGCCGAGACGCGGCTCAGTCCAGGAGCTTGTTGGCATCGTATGACTCAGGCACTGGCAGGGCGTTGGCGATCGCGTTGAACGCATCTTCGCTCAGTTCTTTGGGAGCAAGCACGATGTAATCGAGCCGTGCAAGGCGCTCGTATTCTGCGGCCGATAACATGACAACGCGCACGGCGCCATCGCGCTCGACTCCGATTGGGTGGGTCATGGCCTTGTCGTAGTAGAGACTGAAGCGCTCCGAGACTTCGCTCGAGCGGAAGGTTTCGATAGACAAGTTCACGGCCTGATCTCCTGCAACTCAGGCTAGCGGCTGTTATGGCGCCGATGTGATTGCCTGATGAATTGGTTGAAAGCTGATACGCAATCCAAGGGCATCGGCAATTTTGCCGATCGTCGCAAAGCTCGGATTCCCTTCACCGGACAGGGCTTTGTAAATGCCTTCACGACTAAGGCCGGTATCGCGTGAGAGCTTACTGATATTCCGTGCGCGCACCACGTCACCCAGAGCAGCGGCGATTACGGCGGTATCACCGTCCTCAGCAGCGGCGTCCAGATATGCCGCAATGTCCGCTTCACTCTTGAGGAAGTCGGCGGGATCGTAACGGCTAAAAGTCACGTCCATGATTTCATTCCTTCCATGCGCTTGCGATCGACTTTGCCTGCGCGATGTCTCGTGCCTGGGTGCTCTTGTCACCGCCGCAAAGCAGGACAATCACGATGGGGCCGCGCCTCATGTAATAAACGCGGTATCCCGGGCCATAATCAATGCGAAGCTCGGATATTCCATCCCCTACGGGCTTTACGTCACCTGGATTACCAAGGCTCAAACGACGCAGGCGGATTTGAATTCGGGCTTTCGCATTTGAATCGCGCAAACCAGCCAACCACTGATTGAAGGCGTTAGACTGGATCATCTCGATCATGTGATAACCATAGTTGACAATCCCTCGACTGTCAACCAAGGTTAGCAGCCGGAATTTACCCTTATGTTAGAGATCCTCGCGGAGCATGATGTGTCAAACGGCGCGCAAACGGGACCCCGTATCGGCGTCGAAGAGGGACCCCCTTTTCGAGATTAGGCGGACGGTTGTGGGGAGCGCCCTGCGCTGGGTGCGGTGGAGGTCGGGCGTAGCCCGGCCG
>NZ_JBHTLS010000068.1:0-4621 GCF_042678845.1 Sphingobium olei
CATGCCTTGACCCACTTATCCTGCGGCGAAATTTTATGCCGGGCCGAACAGCTGTGCTGCCCGAAGGCAATCGACGGCAATGTGCCGTTCGTCAGGCATCGAGCAGCGAGGTGTAGGGAGGCCAATGCTTGAAGAACCGGGCCTGATATTCGACGATCTCGTTGGGAACGCCATGATCGTCCATCCACTGGCGGAAGAAAGGGATAAGCCGCCTCGTGTGTGGCTGCTCGGGCATGGCTGCCAGCAACGTCATGTCCGGGATTTCGCCGCGGCGGACCAGTTCGATGATCATCGCGGTCGAATTGGTGCCCGCACCCCATGCCGCGACGACGGGCGCACGACTGCCCGCGCTCATGCGACCATCGCCAGCCAGCGGTCCGGCCAGGCCGGCGGCCTCGTCGTCACCCGATAGGCCTGGAGGGGCAGGATCCCGCGTACGACATAATGCGGGACGCCTTTGTCACGTCGAAGGATAAGGGCGATTTTGTACGCATTATCGAAAGAGGAGAGTTTCTGCCTCAGTGGCGAGAAACCGTTGCTTTGGTCTGGCGGGGACATGGAGCCTCCAGTGGGATAGGCGGAAAATCAGGCCGCGATCGACAGATCGTCGGCAGCGGCCGCAGTATTTCGAGCGGTACGGCGACGGGAATTGGCGACGTGGTCGCGTAGATCATCAGCCTGATCGGCTCGGAGAGCCTAAAACGCGATCTCTTGGGGATCGTGCGGGCTTCGTCGCTCAGTCCGCATTGCCCAGGATGCCGGGCGACGGGCTTCGGGCATAATGGACGTCCGCTACCCCGTAGGTCCGCTCGAAACTCTCGGCCGTTTCGCCATGGGCACAATAGTCGATGCAATCCTCGCAAAGGCCATAGCCGGTATCGCGATTCCAGTGCTGCTCGAAATGGCCGGCATATTGACCGCAACAGCGACAGGTTTTCCAGGCAGATGGCATGGTGTCCTCCATCCGGTTGACGGTGGGTGTCGAGGATCAGGGTTGTGAGCAGCAGCGCGGAGTGCCGCTATTGCTTTCCAGAACTTCCGCTTGCGCCAGTCGCCATTCGGCCATGGCGGCGTCTTCGCGCTTCTGGAAGGTGGGGCGTTCCTCGAAGGGGCGCGGATCGCAAACGATGCGCCATTTGCCGTCGGGATAGTTTCGGGAGACACAACCGATCGCACCATTTGGGTAGCGGACGCCGTGAACATACCAGCCGCCATGTCTCCAGCGGGAATAGGTAAATTCGGGCCTTGTGGATGGTGAGGCGGAAGGGCCGCGATGGTCAGACGATGACATGATGACCTCCGTGCTGGAACAGGATCAGGCAGCGAGCGGAAGGTCGACATCGACCGCATCCGCGGAATCGAGCGCGAGCAGGCTCCGAAGCGTGACGGGAATGCGATTTGCCCGCCGGGTCTTCGGGCCTCGGACAGGCCTTGCAGGATCGTTGAACCGACAGCCGATACGCGCGGCATGCTTGCCGATGACGGCGGGATCGCGGCCCAGCGCCTGGGCGACATCGACCATCGAGACGCCATATGTCCAGGCATTGCGGATCGCCCTGTCCTCGTCGGCGCTGAACGCGCGCATGAAACCGTGGGTAAGGCCCATCCGGTTGGCATGGTAGAGAACGGCGCGCACGCCGCGGCCAATCTGGTCGGCGATTTGCCGTGTCGGAATATTGCCATAGTCCGCCCGCAACCGGGCTTCTTCCTCGGCCGTCCAGACGGGCCCCTGCCGAAAGCCGTCGCGGTGGACATGGGTGCCACGCAAGCCCAGCGCTTCGACCCGCCATCGGATGGAGTGGGGCGTGCGCCCAAGACGTTCGCGCAGCGGCGTCAGGCTCGCGCCGGTCGTATAGGCATGGCGCAAAAGATCGTCTTCCTCAGCAATCCATGGACGTCCCCAGCCCCGACCATAGCCCAGTTTGCGCAGGCGTTGCCCGAGGCTGCGACCGTTGCGGGCCGGAAAGCCTTCGGCCGTCAGAAACTGCGCAATGGCGACATAGCGTGCGCCGGTCGAAGCAAGTTCGAGCGCACGGGTCATTTCCGCGTCGCTCCAGTCGTCGGGCTGACAGGCATGGCGGAGGCCCAATGTCGATGCGCGGGCAATGATGCCAGTGAACGGACGGCCGATCAGGCTCGCGATCTGGGCGACGGGAACGCCCTTCTCGTAGCCGGCGCGAAGTTGCGCATCTTCCCATCCGCTATAGGGTGGCGATCCGGGTTCGGACAGGTCCAGCAGCCGTGCGCGGGCATAGAGCGCACTTACGCCCCGACCGAGCCGGGCGGCCAGCGTTGCCGTCGGTTCGTGCGCATAGCAGCGTGCCATCTCCTCGTCGTCCCATTCGGTCCAGGACCGCCGCGAGTTACGGCGAATGCCAAGATCATGGATACGCGTGGCGACGCCCGCCCGAGGCCTGCCAAGCATGGCCGCTATCTCATCGATCGTGTGATCTTCGGCGAATGCGGCGCGCAGACGCTTCGTCTCATCGGGGAGCCATGCATCCGCACGGAAGGCCAGTTCTGCAAGCGGCACGGTCGGAACAGCTTCCGCTTCGGGGACAAAGGGGGTCAGTTCGACGATATCGGCGTCGAGATCGAAGCTTTTATGGGTCATGGTGCGCTTCCTTCAGACCAGACCGACGACGGGCGTATCGACGACGCGCAGCCGCAACCGGGCCGACAGACGCGCAATACGCGTATCCCCCCGCGGCATCGTATCGGACGCGCCGATGGCAGCGAGCAGATCCAGTCCGGCGTCGACATCATTGGCGGCAAGCGCAAGATGGCGCGCAAGATCGTCGGACGTGGTGGCATTAGGTGCAATGTGGCCCAGGGCACCGACAATGCGTGCGGCGGCGGGAGCAGCAGGGTCGAGCAGGAAGGCGTCGAGCGCGCGTTGCCCCCGCATGGCGGCATGGGTGGTCCTGGCCGGCGCAACCTCGCGCAGATTTTCCAGGTCGAGCAAAGTGCGGCTCTCGTCCGGGCCGAGGTCGGCAGCGGCCACAAGGTCAGGCGTGCGGCCGATATGCGGCGTAATCGTCGGATCGATCTTCGCGAGCACGGGCGTGGCGGACAGCGCGGGACCGAAGGCGAAGAACTCGCCGGGTGGAAGCAGGCGCAATAGCGCCGCCTGATCGGTGCCAAACCCGAGCAGGTCCGCGGCGCGCGCCACATCGCGGTCGAAGACGTTGAGGCCGATCAGATGATTATGCAGTTCCGAGACCACGGAACTGGCGAGCTTGGCGAGACGCTGCGTGGCGATGATCGTGCCTATGCCGCGTTTGCGGCCCCGGGCGCACATGTCGGTCAGCGTGGCAACGCCCAGGCGGCGGGTTTCCGCATCACGGGCGGACGCTGCCATATGCGGTGCCAGCAGATGCGCTTCGTCGATGCATACCAGCACCGTGTGCGCCCAATGTTCGCGTTGGGCTGACAGAAGCCCCGCGAAAAAGGCGGCCGCTTTCTCGATGCGGTGATCGGGTTCGAGATCGGTGAGATCGAGGTGCAGCGCGATCCTGTGCTGGCGCGTGCGCAGCGCAAGTGCGGTGAGACCGTCATTGGCATAGTCGCGCGCGACCACGGTGGTAGCGCCGATATGCGCGGCGAGGTTGGCGAACTCTCCCTCGGGGTCCACGATGATGGTCGTGAGATAGTCGAAGGCTTCCTCGATGATCCGGCGCAGCGTCTGGCTCTTGCCCGCGCCCGATGATCCCTGGATCAGGCAGCGACCCGACATCAGCTTGCCGAGATCCAGTTCGAGGGGACCGGTCGAGCAATGGCCGAGCGGGACGCGGGCGTCGCGGGTGAAATTGCTGATGGGAATGTTCATCGGACATACTCCTTGACCGGCCGCCAGAAGGCGGTCGTTCGCATTGAATGTGGAGGGGGAATTCAGACGGCGATCGCTGCCGGAAGAATGATGGATCCAGCATTGCGCCAGTCATGACCAGCCGCTTCCAGGGCATCGGTCACGACAGCGAACTGGCGATCGCCGTCATCGTGAAGGATTCCCAGCGCGCAGGGGTCGGCCATCACCTGGCTGAACAGGCCGGCGCGATAGGCGTCGAAATCCTGCCCTGCGCCGAACGGTTTCTCGCAGGTAATCCAGAGCGACGCCTCAATCTCCCGGATCAGGGCATCCGCGCGGTCGAGCTTCGGATCGTGGAACAGCGAGCGGCGGCGCAGCAGAAGCTCCGGTGCCCAGCGAGGCCCTTCGGGCTGGTCGATTTGCCGTGCGGCAGCCTGCCAGCCGGTTTGCGACAGCGCCTCGGGCGGCAGGAAGGCGAAAATATCGTTGAACCAGCGCATTTGGTGCATGCAATGGATCCGGGCACCGAAAGCGTCGCGTCTGTCCAGCGCATCGGGATGCTCGGCCTCGAGCGCCGCTTCCAGTTCGGCAGGTATCAGCGCTATGAAGCAGGCGCTCAGTTGCGGATCGGGAACGGCGCGGGACGCATAAAGTTCGGCCAGCGAGACTGGTGAAGTGTCGGGAGTCGGAGCGTCGACAAGGGCGGGCGCCACCGCGCGCCAGAGCGCATCGGGATAATCGCAGAGGGCGACAGCATGTTTGAGCGTGCCGCTGTCGTCAACATCGATGAGGTTGAGCTGCGCCCCGCCGCGG
>NZ_JBHTLS010000069.1:0-4628 GCF_042678845.1 Sphingobium olei
TCCATCTCCGGTCTTCGCCATCAGCTCGGCAAGCGGTAATCTATCGTCGGTCATCGGGATCAACTCCTCGGTGGGCGTGTGAAGTGTGGTAACTCCACCTTACCGATGAGCCCGGTGGCCACCGAGATCGAATTCGCATGGGTGGGGCATGCCCCACCCATGCGATCGCCTCAATCTACACCGGAAATTACACCACGAGCGCGGACGCTAACTGATTGCAGGCAACAGCTCGCCTGTGCGCAGATGTCGCCCCGGATAGCGCAGGCAGCAGAGTTGCAGGGCATAGCTCAAGCGGGTCGCCGGAGTGCGTGCGAAGCCGATCGCAGCAAGGTCCTCGGCATCGAGGCCATGATGTCGCACCACCGCCGCCTCGCTGTCGGGCAAAGCAAGCAACGCGGCGCGCTGCCGCTGGGTCATCGGAATACGTGCGGGCATGTTTCATCCTCCAAAAACCTCTTGCCTTTTGTTGGCTTAGTGAAAGAGGATTGTGAAAGACCCAAGGCTGCGGAAATTGGTGCATGCTGTTTCCGCCTCCAGATACGGCCGTTTGTGAAAGAGACGCAGATGACGCGCGAACCCTATCTGATCGGTTATGCCCGCGTGTCGAAGGGCGACGACCAGTCGAACGCCGCGCAGCGGCGCGCGCTCGATGCGGCCGGCTGCAAGCGGGTGTTCGAGGAGACCGCCAGCGGTGGGCGGTGGGACCGACCCAAGCTTCTGGAGATGATCGGCCAGTTGCGCGACGGAGACGTCGTCGTCGTCTGGAAGCTTGACCGGCTGTCGCGCAGCCTAAAGGATATGCTGCACATCATGGAGCGGATCGAGCTGGCAGGCGCGGGCTTCCGCTCACTGACCGAGGCGATCGACACCACCACCGCGGCAGGGCGGATGATGATGCAGATGGTGGGAAGCTTCGCCGAGTTCGAGCGGGCCATGATCCGCGAGCGTACCAGCGCCGGCCTTGCCCAGGCTCGCGCAGAAGGACGGATCGGCGGGCGTCGGCCCAAGCTCGGCGACAAGCAGCGCCGCGAAATCGCCGAGTCCGTCACGTCCGGCCGCAAGTCCGGTGCCGAGATGGCGCGGCTCTACGGCGTCAGTGAACCCACCGTCTCGCGCATCGTCGCCGCGCACCGCCAGCAATTCAGTCAGCAGCAGAGGGAACAGGCATGAAGCGTGGTCACGATCTGTCCGGCGTCATGAAGTTCGCCACCTCGCCGGCCTGGGGCGAGCATCTGGGCGAGGCGCTCGGCGATCATCTCGGGCTGGCGATGGAGGAGTTCGACTTCGAAGCGGACGAGCTGGCGGACATCGTCGGCGATCATTGGGCCGGCGTGTTGTGGGGATGCGCGTTCGAGGATCTGCTGACGCGCACCATCCAACCCGACCGGAACATCGTCGATGACTATATTCGGCGCCGGGGCTGGAATGAGAGCGGCCCGACCAAAATCTACCTGCGTGCCCTTCGATCGTCAGTGATGAGCCTCCACGAGGTCAGCGAGGTCGAGCCCGGCAGCGGCTTCCTCGTGCGCGACCTGATCCGGGGCGGCGAGCCGCTTCGAGTATCCGAGCGCAGCGCCTCGCAGACGCTGAAGCAATGGGACAGGATCGGTGCCCGCGTCGTGCAGGTCGGAGGCAAGCACCTCCTGTCGGGCGGCGTGCTGTCGTTCACGATGGAGGCGGCCGAGGCGCTCGTCGCCGATCTACGGCGCTCGAAGGGCAAGCGCAGCCCGCGCACCGCGTTGAACCTAGACGCCGACGATCTGGCTGCACTTCCGGCCCTCATCAGCACGGCATGGCTGTTCGATGTCGTTCCCAAGACCATGGGACCGGCGCCCATCCCCACGCTGCACAACATTGATGGCGAGGAGGTGATGTTCCACCGCGTGCGCTTTCCCTTCGCACGCGGCGTGACCCAGGCGCTGGTCGGCGAGCGGCTTGATACTGTCCCTGCGCTTCAGCGGGAAACCACGCACTTTTGGAACTGGCTGGGCGAGAAACCGAACGGAAAAGCGAAAAGCACCGGGCGCATGGCGTGGGGTGTGACGATGGCGGACGGCACCCCGGTGCTCGGCAATGTCGAATTGAAAGGCCGCGCCCTGATGCTCGCCGTCACCTCGGCCGAGCGAGCGAAACGCGGCACCGCGCTTATCAACGATGCGCTCGCCGGGTTGGTCGGCTCGCCGCTGACCACGATTGAGACGGTCGAACAGGCCATGGCGGCGCGGGCCGAGGGGCTGACATCATCCGAACCGGCACCCGCCATTGCGCCAGAGGTTGCAACCCCGCTCATCCATGCCATGCTCGACCGTCAGTACCGCGCGACGCTCGATGAACCCGTCGGCATGCTCGGCGACATCACCCCGCGCGCAGCCGTTCAAACTGCCGCAGGCCGGCACCGAGTAGCCGGGTGGCTCAAGCATCTCGAAAACCGCAGCAGCAGCCAACTCGACGCGAACGACCCGATGGCCACCTACGACTTCACTTGGATATGGCGCGAACTTGGCATCGAGAACCTGCGCAAATAGTTCGCTACCCCTGACGTCGATGCCTACCGTGAATCCGTGTCCCTACAATGCACAGAGGCCCTCATGCGAAGTTGAGAATTTTCAACAATCTTTCACACGCGCGCCGGAGCCGCATCTCCACGGCCTTGCCGCTGATCCCCAGCGCGGCCGCGGTCTCCGCTTGGGACAAGCCTTCCACGGTCCGTAGCAAGAGCGTCTCCTTGAGCGTGGCCGGCAGCTCGGACACCGCGCGCGAAAGCTGGGCAAGCTCCGCGCGATCGAAGGTGACGGCGTCCGCACCTGGCGCCTCGTCCCGCTCACCCTCGATGGTCCCGGGCGGCAGCGAAGAGGCGAACGATAGTATATGGCGTATGCGCCGCCGCCGATGCCAGTCGCGGCTCTTGTTGATCGCCACGCGGGTCAGCCACGCAGCGAGCGGCCGATCTCCGTCATACTTTCGCAAGTTCTGAAAGGCGGCCACGAAGCATTCCTGAGTGAGGTCAAGCGCTTCTTCGGCGTCGCCGATATGCGAGCGGATCAGGCGATAGACCGGCCTTTGGTGCCGTCGCATGATCTCAGCGAAGGCGGCCTGCCGTCCGCCGAGCGTCAAGGCGGCGAGTTCGCCGTCCGTGCAGGCCGCGAGATCAAGGCTCACCGCGCGTCTGCGGTCAGCGCCTTCACCACCGCGCGGTCGAACGCCGTCGTCTGATCCGGCCGCAGGATCTGCCGCATCGCGAACATATGGTTCAACGTCTCCTTCTGAAGCTCGCCCATCGCGCCGTGCGAACGATCGACGGCGGCCGCGACCTGCGGCCCGTTACCATGTTCGGCCTCGATTGCGGCGGCGAGCCGCGCGTTGTCGGCCCTGAGTTCCAGCTCCAAGGCACGCCTTCGAACGGCGAAGTGAGACTCCAGCGTCTGGAGCTTGGTCCGTTGAGCTTCGTCCAGCTCGAGCCCGTCGTGGAGCAAGCTGTGAAGCTCCACGCCCGGGCTCGGCGGTGAAGGAAACAACTCGTGTCCAGCCCACACGCCTGCGACCGCCGCCACGAACGCGACGATGGCGATCAGCATCGTCCTCCGGGCGCCGCTCGTCACTGGAACGCGAGCAAGGTCGAAGGCGCTAGCGGCATGGCAGGCCCGAAGGGTGTTAGCGTCGGCACCTGCGCAGTCGCCGCTGTGGACGACAATCCGCCGCCCACCACTCCCAAGGCGACTGCGCCTAGCGCTGCCAGCACGCCAGACCGCAGCGTCACTCCGCAGCCCGCGCGCCGCTCCGTCGCGATCAGCCGCATGACGTCGCCTTCCAGTTCAGCGAGCCGGGGATGAAGCGGTTGCTCGGCAAGGCGGCGCAACGCGCTGTCTAAATCCATGTCCATGTTCATTCCTCCGTCATCCTTACATCCATTACGCACGGCCGACGAACACCCTTCGAATCGAAGCGATCGAATGCCACGAAGCGGGAACGCCCCCCGGACGCGGCGGCGCACTTCCATTGCGCCCAATCGCTCGCACCTCGTCACGGGCCGGCGATCCACGCGTCCCGCTGTTCAAATTCCCTGAGCCACCTCTGCGACGCTGGGGAGATCGATCTGTAATGAGGTGCCGGGTCCATATCCCGGTGCGAAATGTCACGGATGAACCGTGGCCCTCGACGGTGCCACACAGCGCCAGAACGCGCCGGACGCGCCTCGATTAAGCCGACTGGTGGCGGTGCGGGGTATGGCGTGGATATGCCGACGTTTATCGCGGCCACTAAGCGCGACTGGGCGGCGTTGGACATAGAGGAGCCGGGCGACGCCAGTCGGCCTCGCTCCTCCGCCCCCTACATTTGATAGTATTCGGCGTGGCAGGCGTAGATGGATGGACACGATCGGCTTCTGGAGGACATGGAGAGGGCCACGTCAGTGAATGCCCCCACCACCGGCGAGGCGGTTTAGCCCATGCTGAACACAGCGGTGAAAGCACCCAGCGCCAACGGGAAAACTCCACCTTGTCTAAGAGGCTGTGTCAGAACGCTGACGTAACGGTGGACGGCCGAGTTTCGATATGATTCCGAGGGGTTGCGACACCAACTTTGGAAACCATCATGTGGAACCCGACCGCCCGCGCGCATCATAGCCGCGC
>NZ_JBHTLS010000070.1:0-4712 GCF_042678845.1 Sphingobium olei
ATCGCTTCCATCGCCACCTTGGCCTTGAACTGCGCGCTGTAGCGCTTCCTCGTCGTCTTCATTCCCGTCCATTCCTTCAGGTCGGGATGAGCTTAACACCCTGTCCGAATTTCCGGGACCACCTCAGTGGCGTAGGTGACGAGTTTCCCATTCAGGCATTTGCCAATCGGGGCTACTTTGTACTGAGTGTTGAGAACCACAGCTATGAGGCGGTTGTCGGAACGAAGGTTGCACCCAGTTCGATAACGCGGGCCTTCAACACGGACTTTGCCGGCCGCAAAAGTCTTCTTTCGTCCATTGAGACAATGGTGCGATCGCTTGTGTCGCGGGGACTGATCGACAATCGTCGTATCGGCATAACCGGTTTAAGTGACGGATCATCAACTGTTCAATTCGCGTCGTTGAACAGCTCGCTCTTTTCGGCTGGTTCGGCAACGGCGTGCTGTTGGGAGCACACCCAGAATGCCTTGCTTGGACCGACCGCTGCGCGAGGTTTTGAAAGGAATGGATGGCCCCGCCAGATTGATGCCAATCCCCGTTTCTGGAGCCAAATTTCGATCGCCCAGAATCCAGCGAGAGTATCCTTTCCATTACTCTTTCAGGCATCCGATGATGAATATATAGCGGTTCTCGAGAGCTATAATGCGTTAGTCGAGGCAGGTAGGCCGGTCGATCTGTATATATTCCCGGGCGAGCATCACATCAAATGGCAGCCAGCGCATAGGCTGGCAGTTTACGAGCGAAACATCGCATGGTTCGACTTTTGGTTATTGGACAGGATGCCGACGACTGAGTCCGGAATTCTTGAAGCCATGCGATGGAAGGCGATGAGAGATCGGGCAGTGTCGAACAAGGACAAGCCCATTGGCGTCGCTACGCAGCCGCCACCGTAATCGATCGCCGTTTCTGCGCCCAATGCCGAACCCAGTTCTCTGCGTCGAGGATCGACAAAATGCGCGTGTTTTCCCGGGCCGTTAGGAGCGCAGGATTCGCGAGGGCCTTTGAGAATGCCGGGAGATCAAGGAGCCCAGCAGCCCCGAGGTGACCGTCCATTACTCTGTCCCGGATCTGTCGGGAGAACGTCGATACGATACGAGCAACAAACACGTCGGGCCCGCCCTTTTGCCGGCGATGGATGATTTCGTCCGGTAGCACATCGCGGAAGCTGGAGCGTGCCATCGATCGGTTCATGCCGTCCGCGCACATCTGCCAAGAGGGAATTCCCAAGCAGTACTCGACAATCGGCTGAGCCATCAGCGGATTGACGGTGGGCATCCCAATCGTGCTGTCCCTGCCGAGGAGGCTGTCCTGGACCCGAAGCAACATCGCAATGTGGCCACGTTTTGCCGGCAACGAGCCTGGCGGGGCATCGAGCCACGGATGTTTAGGAGCAGCGGGCGAGTGATCCGCCGGAAGACTGAGGAACATCGGGTCCGGCCGCCAATGATAAGAGGAATGGCGATTGCGCCAGACCGCTAAGGCCTCCCGGAATACGTCAAGCAGGCCAGCACCTGTGATCCGGCTCAAATCCTTCGCTGTCTGGCAGACGCCTGCTGTGAGTCCTTCCCGAAGGAAACGGTCGACCAGCGGCCTTGCCGACTGCGTCATATAAAAGACGCTGTCCCCACCGTTTCCCGTGAAGAAGCAGGCAGATTGGGATATTGCGGCAGCCCGGCGCAGCGCGGCGCCATATGCATACTCCTGGGCGCGCCGTCCGGGCGTTGGAAGTTCTTCGGCGGGCGAGTGAACGATATCCACGTCGGCTAGCATATAGACTTCTTCCACTAGCGGGAGATCGAAGGCCGATGCGATAATCCTTGCATAGTGTCGCTCGTCGCCCAGGGGCTCATCTGTAGCCAGGGTGAAGCACGAGGTGGGTGCACTCGACCGCGCCAAACAACTGGTCACGATTGATGAATCCAAACCTCCAGAAACGCCGACGAGCGCACTGGGGTAACAGGAAGCCCAAGCGGATACGCTGAGTTGTATAGCGCGGCGTAGGCCGCTCTCGTCTGCCTCAGCACCCCGGCCCAGCTCGGGTTCCACAAAGTCCCAAGGATTCCAGGTCTGCTTCAGGATAAGGGCATTATCTCGCCACTCCGCTGAATTACCAGGAGGTAGCCTGCGAAGACCTCGAAGCGGTGTTCGATCGGAGGGAAGATCGGGATAGTATAGGTTTTCAAAGACTTCGTGCGCTTCGACTTCGCCGGTTATAAACCCTGCCTCATGGATCAATGATGCATGAGAGCCGAATACCAACAACTCGTCCGTAACGGCATATTCACAAGGCAGGCCGCCAGATGGATCGCGGAGGACTTTGACTGAACCCGCGACGGAAAGCACCGCGACGTAGCTGCCCCAATACCGGTTTGTCAGTTCCTCCTCGGGATTGGTGCCGATAGCTGCCGCGTCGCCTGCCGAAAGATCGAGAATTCGTTCCGGATAGCCATGACGGCGAAAGAGAGGCCCCATTATCGCGCCATCAAGAACTGGTAGGCTGAGGACTTCCGATGGATCGGACGCCAGAATGCAGAAGGTCTCATTCGAGTATGAATGACGAAGGCACGTTCGGTCGCAAATCCTGTCTAGGAGAGAAGTTTCCGGTCGCGGACCGCGCCAAATGACGATCAGATATTGGAACATCGCTAGATTGCCAAGATTGGCGTGAAGCAGCGAACATGCTCCAACCTGTCGTTGAGGACGGTTTGTTTATGCTGAACCCAGCAATGGGCTTGAAAAGGGTTGAGCCTCACACCGAAAACGAGCGTGGTCGCGATCGACCGGTGACGGCAGAGAGAAATATATGCGAGTGAGCGGGGCAGGCATCGGCCATCGACCCCCGTTATAAGTGCAGACCTTTCAAGGGCCGCTGCAATCTCGACAAAATGACCGTTGGAGTTATCAGGCGGCGCGTCTTTGAGGCTATTTCTTTTGGCGCCGAGCGTTTCGGCGATACTAGCCAAGGAGCGCATCTTCAGTGTTGCGGACCATGATAATTCGGTAAGGACTGCTCGAATTGTACTCTCTTTTCCATTCCCCGTCAGAGGGTAGGACGTCAGGTCACGAACCGCTTCGACAATCCCGATCCCGTTGTTGGCCAGTTGATCGGTCGACCCTTCGCGTACCAGCCCTCTCGCCATTAACGGGCGCAGTATGGGATGTGTGGCGATCGATCCCGGCGCTGCGTCCCGCAAGCTGGTCAGAACACCGATATCTGGCTGTTTCAGACAGAAATATCTGTTTGCGTTGAGGTCAAGAAAAACGGCAGCGTCATTGACGATGCAGAATGATACGCCGGGGCAGAGAGCGAGGGGCATTGGTCCGATCCTCGGGGAATGGCGGACACGCGGTGCGTGCCCGCCACATGCCGCTCAGTCGTCGGTGAGACCACCGCCGATCTGCTGGGTGTCGAGACCGTCTTCTCGGCCGAACATCCCGCCCTTCGTCTCCTCGGTGACCGCACCGAGGTCGATCAGGTCATTGCTCAGTTCATGCTCGCGTTCCATCTTGTCCTCCATTCAGGTGGGGTGCTGCAGCATGCAGCCCTTCGATCGTAGGTGGGGACACACTGATCACCGATGGGATAAGCTATCGCCGGTGACAGGAGTTTGGAGAACGCCCACGCGCAGAGCCTGATCGCCCCCGGCGCCTTGAAGGCTTTTCTCAACGATTCAGTTAGATAGCACCTTGTCGACTGTTCCGCCTGCCGCTGTGACAAGATCGGCAATGCGACGCAGCCGCCGTCGATGGTAGGCCCAAATGGCGGTCATGAGGTTCGAGGCGGGACCGGCGGCGGTCAAGGTTTGGACCGCATGATATTCCTCCGCAAGGTCACTGATCACCTGCGGTTCCTTGAGTCGCACGGCGTGAAGCCGCTCTCCGGCAGCAAGGATTGCATCGTGGTGCTCACCATTTGGCGATTGGCTCGCGATGAATGAGAAGAGCTGCCCCGTGGCGGTCGCAAAGGCCTCGGGGCTCGCGAGCTCTGATGACCCGTCCATCTCGACGGGAGCGTCACCGTTCTTGGTTCGACGGCGAGCCTGCAGAGCGTTGCGGATCAACTGGCCATGCCAGAAGTAGAGATTCCTGAGAGCCGTTTCAGTGATATCGGGAAGCTGGAATCCTCCACCCGGATGCAACTCGAGAAGTTTCTCGCCTACGAGACGAAAGGCACCACCTCTGAATGGGCTCACGCTTGCCCGATATTCCTTAGCAAGAGCGCGTTCGACCAAGACAGTCCGTGGCGGGAAGCGGCCGCCCATGATATCGGCCTTCAATCGCTGGTAGACGCGAAGAGTGGTTACCGGATCAGAAGACACGGGCGGCATTCTGCGGACGTGCTGACGCGTGTCAGTCGATGGGCGAGCGGCCGAGCGGGAAGGCTTTGGTAGGTCACGCCCCGTCTCGTCGGACAGGTGCATGGGCTTCCCAGAACTTCTAGCGGTGGCGGCATGGCAAGATCCCGTTGACTTCGAATGGTTGTTGAGTGTGTCCTGCCAGCGCTTCGTCGAGCGACCGTGTCGATCTCGGTCACCGAGCGCCAACTGACGAACCCGAATTGAAGAGGATCGGTTCGAAGCTGCAGCGTAAGCGCCGACGGAAGGCGGCATTGACGCGGCCTGTCAGGCTTTCCGGCGTGTCCGTGGCGCCCATTTTTTCGCGAGCGCTTCCAGCCTTGCCTCGATCAGGGGGATATCGGGCTGGGCGTTGGG
>NZ_JBHTLS010000071.1:0-5151 GCF_042678845.1 Sphingobium olei
TCCAAAACCAACATCCCGATCTCGCCGCCTGAACATCCAGACGGCTGTTTAAGCTATCGAAATGAGGGGTCCCTTTTAGACGCCGATCACCCCGCTAACGGGGTCCTTTTTGCACGCCGATTCACAGAGAGCCTGTGTTATACATGCTGAGTGCGACCCGAAGGGCCTCTTGCGGGGTGCGCCCCGTCTTGGCCGAACGGAAATTGGACAGGAGCACCCGGCCTGCCGCTTCGATATTGGAGCACTGCTTGAAAACAGTGTCCCACGTTAGGCCGAGCCATCCCATGTTGCGTGAATTGATTTGGCCGAGGCCGAGATCCACGCTGTAGCCGCGAGCCACATAGGAGCGCGCGGTTGCGATGGCCTCAGCCTCATTACGCGGACGGCGAGGCTGACTGGCCACGCCGTTGACGTTGATCGCAAAAACATAGTTCGAAGATTCCGCATCCACGATCGCGGCGATCGTATGCGGCGCTACCGCTGGGGCGCATTGCGCCGCCAGCGAAAGAACGGCCCCGGTTTCGAGGAACACGTTCCCGCTCCCGGTCAGTTGCGCGGCTGATAGTAGGTCTGTTGCCGCCCGTCAGTCCAAGTGACCGTCAAGCGACCAGGCCTCCCATCATCCGGCTTCTTGTATTTGGTCTTGGCGATGCCCCCGCCCGTGCATGTCGGGAAGCTGCCGCCGAGAGCCAGCACGCGCCACAGTTTCGTTATCGGTGGAACACAGGCTGGATATTGCGTCGGACCACCCGGGTTGGAGATGCACAGCACAACCTCACATGCCCAAGTATTATCCGACGCTACAGCGGGGGTCGATTGCACCGCAGCCCCCACCAAGGCGGTCGCGAGCGCGAAATTAAAAGCTTTCATCGCTTTCTCCCTCGTCATCGAGATTTATGCACATATCACGATGAGGGGGAAAGGGAAGCCTAAAACGCCAATTTGTTGCTGCATTGTTTGTCGGGAACCAATCGGATATGGTCATCCTCATATCCGTAATCGAGCACGACATGCCGCACAGCGCTTGACAGTCGCTTGTAGGTTTTAAGCGTTGGTTGCTCGAATAGGCAGACATTCAGCCACTTATCGCCACGCCACGATACTTTGACATTGATGATCCATTCACTCGACGGCAGTTGCGCAATTTCGACCGCTTGGATCATTCCCCCAGCAGGGCGGCGGGTGGTTAGTTCGCGCTCAAGGATCGGATCATACTGCCAATCGTCGCTATGCGGCATCGTGATTTATTCCCTTTTACCGATTAGGATATGTCTATCCTCGCTTTGACGGCGAGGGCAACCCGGCTTGTCGTCTCTTGCCGCGCAACCACATTACAGCCATTAAGCGTGTCAACACGCTTATTCCGGCACCACACCAACCTCTTGTGTTCTAGACCTATGGCGCGCCCGAAAAGACAGGAAGACCCTCTTCTCCCGGTTCCTTTGCCCCGGCGTCGGCCGAGCCGCGCCAACACGCGAAATCTCGCAGCATCGGTGAAACCCGAGCTGGCGGCCGAGATCAAGAACCTCGCTGAGCGCGAACAAACGTCCGTTGCTGCCCTGGTCGAAGAGGCGACGATCAATCTCTTGAAGGCACGCGGGATCGAATATCCCGACTATCTGCGCCACTACCGCAAATTGGCGTGACGAGCGCGTTATAAGCGTGCGCGCACGCTTATTCTTGCCAACCCCTTAAACTTGAGCCAGTTATGACGCGCTGATTCCGCCTTGGAGTCGGCGATTCATCTGTTGCGTGCGGGGTGGCTCCCCGAGGCGACAGGACAACAAAAAACCCTCGCTTGGCTGAGCGAGGGCTGTTTGTGCCACCGAAGTGAGCGCTTCTAACTTGGCTCTCTTTATCGGTGGTGCTGCGGCGAAAGTCAATCTCGAAAGCGTGCTTTCGGGAGCGATGGTGCTTGGCCTCGCGGGACCGACGAAGGGAGGTCCGCATGACCACTTCCATAGGCGCCGTGCTGCGTAGCACCGGCCTCGCCACGATCGACCGCGCCTTGCTTGCGCGTGCCGAAAAACCGCGCGTCAAAGTCTGGGCCGGCAGCATCGCCGTAGGCCACGAAAAGCGGGCCAAGGCTTACACACCGATCCGCAATGCTCGCCAGATGCGCGAGATGATCGAAGCCGCAAAGCTCTACGAGCGGCAAACGCTCGCGCAGCGGCGGACAACCACACCGCGCATTCGCAACGGAGCTATCGGACAGGCCGGCATCCAGATCATCGAGTTCCTGGCCCGCGTCATCGACTATAGCACTGGCGCGCTGTTCCCCAGTCTTCACACGATCATGGATGGAACCGGCCTCAGCAAGAATTGCGTCGTTCAGGCGCTTTCGCGTCTCAAAGACGCGCGAATTATCGACTGGTTCAGGCGCTACGAGCCGGTTCCCGACCACGAAGCGCAAGGCGCTGGCCCGCGCATCAAGCAGGCCACGAACGCCTATCGCTTCCTCTTCCCCGCCTTCCTCTCGAAAATCTTCGCTGCTCGCCGCCGTCGCGGCGTCGCGGCCGATCCAGCCCCCGCTTGCGAACAATATCGCCAGATCGAGGCGGCGCGCGACATGGAGCGCATGAGGGATCAGCTGCCCCTATGGGAGCTAACCCGCGAAGAGCGGGACAAGCGCGAGCTGGCGGACATTCTCGCCAGCCTGGGCCAAGCGATTGAGGCGAAAGAACGTGAGTCATCCGCAAGTGAAGATAACCGGCGGAGATATTTATATTGAATGGCCCTAGTCGGGCCATGCGCGATATTGGCATGTATCCCGACCGTTTGCCCGCCATCGTGAAATGTGTATAAATCCCAATGTCGGGATACCGTTGACGAAAGAAGTTCGATGCAGATGGACGTCGAAGCACGCGCACGTCAGATCGTAGCGGATATGGGCGGCCACTGGCGCGGCTCATATGGCATGGTTTGCTGTCCAGCCCACAACGACCGCAATCCGTCGCTCCAAGTCACCCCCGGCAAGAAGGCCGTCCTATTCAAATGTTGGGCCGGTTGCAGTCAGGAAGCCGTCTGGTCCGCGCTCAACAGCCGCAAAATCAATCGCCACACGAGCGGTGAAACGGTCGATCGCGCGCCCGAACCCTCGCGCCGGAAGCTCGCCCTCCAACTATGGGATTCCGCCGCGCCGATCGCAGGCACCGCGGCTGAACGCTATCTGCGTTCGCGCGCAATCGACCCGACCGGCCTCAAGCTCCGCTTCGCTCCGCGCTGCATCGTTGGTCCGCCCGACGCCCGCGAAGAGCATCCTGCCCTTCTCGTGCCGTTCGAGGCCGACGAAGGCATAATCGCCGTGCAGCGGATCTTGCTCGATCCAGCAACCGGCGAGAAACGCTACCATGCGGCGCTGCGCGAGGCGAAATTGACGCTCGGCCTGGTCCGACACGCCGCCATGCGGATCGGCGGCCAGCCAACCGGCGATGTTCTGCGCCTCGCGGAAGGCTTCGAGGAAGCCGTTTCCGTCACCCAGCTTAGTGACGGGAAATTCAAGGTGTGGGGCGCTGGCGGCATTCGCCGCTATGGCCTGATCGCGATCCCCGAACGCATCCGCAAAATCGTCATCTACTCGCAACACGGCCAGGAAGCCGCACAGGCCATAGAGGACGCGCGCGACCACCTCACTGCCAACGACCGCGAACTGAAAATCATCCTCCCGCCAGCCCCGGCGCCGATGGACTGGAACGACATTCTTCAGGAGAGAGCCAGGTGCTGATCCGAGGTTTCAAAAAATGGCCGCGAAATCAGCAAATCGCGTTGCCCATTCTCTCTGTTTTCGCGTTCGGCGCGCTGTTCAATCAGATGCAGGCGAGGAATAGCGAGCCGGTTTCAATCCATGTCGAGAACCCGCGCATTATCGACGGCGATACGCTCGAAACGCTCGATAAAAAGCGGGTGCGGTTGTCGGGAATTGATGCGCCGGATGAGGACGGCAAGGGCAATGTGCCCAAGATCGCAGCGCAGCTCTATTTGGAAGAGCTGGTGAAGCAAAATGGCGGCATGGATTGCACGAGCGATTTTCAGGACGAAAAGTTGACGATCGAGCCGATATGCAACACGCGGCGGACGAGCTGGGGCGGGTCTAACCTGTCGTGCCGGTTTCGGTCGAATGGGGCATCTGTTTCGGCAACGATGGTACGCCATGGATATGCCGTTGATTACAGGCAACATTCAGGGCTGGCCTATGCCCGTTTCATGAAAGACGCTGCCGATGAGCGACGAGGCCTTTGGGGTGTCGATTACGAGGCGATGAGGAATCTGGCGATCGAGAGGGGCCAGCTGCCGAACAAGTGCAAATGATCGGAGCCGGGAACCTGCCCTATTCCACCACACGGCTGCGCCGCGCGGCTCCACGGAGCCAGCAAAGCCGTCTCCGCCCATTCGGGTGACGGTCAGGGCTATAAGGGAAGATCAGCATGAATGATGCGACGCGAACGACGATGCAGGCCGCGCCCAGGCACAGTGCATCGCCGCGCATCGAGGCAATCGCGGCATGGCTGATCGCCGCGCTCATTCTCGCAGGCGGCGGGATCGTCGCACGCCTGATTGTCGATTATCCGCAGTTCCTGCCGAACAGCTATATCGGCTTCCTGATCTACCGGGCCGGTCCCGCCGCCACCTTGCTATGGGCCTGCGCCGGCGCGACCATCACCGTCAGTGCAGCGCCGAGGCGTCCCGTTCTCCTGATCGCTCTGGTTGGCTCGATCGCCGCGTGCTTCGCGCTCTCCGGGCTTTGATCTCTAACCCCATGCCTTGCGTTGATAATTCCGGCATTAACCCTGGAACACCACCATCCATTATCCAATCAGGCTCACAGCGTTTTCATGAGCAGGTCCCCTCACGATTATCATAGACGCTTGCGGGCGGTTGATGAGCGCGCCGCAGCTCTCCGCGCTGAATCAGAACGCTGGCAAGCCTTCTGGAATGAAGCTGGCGGAGATCAGATCGATCCTCCCATTGTCGCAAAGCCCCCACGCCGCCGCTGGTTCTCCTTCTTAAAGCGACCGCAATAGTTTGAGCGGCCCAGGGCCGCGCTCCGTCAGTGGTGGCAGCTGCCACCGGGGGAACACCAAGGGCACCCGCCCTTTCGTTCCCGAAGCATAATCGACAGGACCGGGTTGCCCGACAAGTTCGGCCAGTTCC
>NZ_JBHTLS010000072.1:0-5333 GCF_042678845.1 Sphingobium olei
TCGGCCCGCCATTTCGCCGCCTGGCTTGGACTCGTGCCCCGGCAAAACTCGTCAGGTGGCAAGACCCGCCTGGGCAAGATTACCAAGGGCGGCAATCGCTACCTGCGACAATTGCTGGTCGTCGGTGCGACTTCAGTGCTGCGGCATGTCCGGGCGGGCAGCGTCAAAGGCTTTGAATGGGCCAAAGCCTTGCTTGATCGCCGTCCGCCCAAGGTCGTGGCCGTTGCTCTGGCCAACAAGATGGCGCGTATTGCATGGGTGGTGATGACGCGCGGCGTCGAGTATGAAAGAAAGGAATTGGCGATCGCAGCCTGATTGGCAGGCGATGGCAAAACAAGGTTGAGGTGTGAAGACCGACTGAAGGCAAGCCATTCGATCCACCGAGCTTCGGCAAACCTGCTTAGCGTACAGGACTTCGAGTCCGCGTAAACGATGAGGAGGCCAGGGCTGGCGGAATCCTTCAAGGCCAGCAGCCGTATAAAGGCTGCACATAAAGGCCGGACACGCGACTGCACTCGATATGGCATGTCAGAACGTCAGAAAATCGCACCGCAACGCGGGAGCCATCCACACGCGTACGCTAAGCATCCCGACCGTTCCGATGGAGGCGGAGCGGCCTGAACCGCTCGCGGGGCTTGTCCATCTCGCTCCACAGATAGTCGCCAGTGAGGCCGATATGCTCCCAGCCCAATGGCGCGACATGGGCAAGCAGTTCGTCCAGCACCTCGACACCGCTGGCGCGCAAATGCCGGACGGCGCGGTCGAGATAGACGGTGTTCCAGAGCGTGACGGCCGCGGTGAGCAGGGTCAGGCCAGAGGCACGATGGCGCTGGTTCTCGAAGGTGCGGTCGCGCAGTTCGCCGAGGCGGTTGAAGAAGATGGCGCGGGCGAGCGCGTTGCGGGCCTCACCCTTGTTGAGGATGCTGCCGGTGCGACGCCGCTGTTCGGGATCGTCGAACCAGTCGAGCATGAACAGTGTGCGCTCAATCCGCCCGATCTCACGCAGCGCGCGGGCGACGGGGTTTTGACGCGGGAAACCCGCCAGCTTGCGCAGCATGACCGAGGCACTGACGGTGCCGGCGCGGATCGAGGCGGCGAGCCGCAGCGTCTCGTCCCAATCCTCTTCGATCGCGCGCACGTTGACCGGGCCCGCGACAAGTTGGCGCAGCGTCGGCCAAGGATCGAGCGACGACAGGCTATACAGGCGGCGTTCGTTGAGGTCGCGAATACGCGGTGCGAAGCGGAAGCCGAGCAGATGGCACAAGCCGAAGACATGATCGACCGCCCCGGCGGTATCGGTCGCATGTTCGCGGATCACCAGTTCACTCTCATGATCGAGCAGGCCGTCGAGGACATGCGCGGCCTCGCCAGCATTGGCGGCTATGACCTTGGTATGGAACGGCGTGAAGCGGTCGGTGACGTGGGTGTAGAACAGCACGCCGGGTTCGCTGCCGTAGCGGGCGTTGCGATCGGCGCGCGCCTCGCCCTGACCGCCGGCGCGGAAGAACTGCCCGTCCGAGGACGATGTGTCGCCCGGTCCCCAGACCTGGGCGAGCGGATGCGCGGTGTGGCAGTCTACGATCGCCGCCAGCGCCGACAGGTACGTTTCATCGCGCACATGCCATTCCGCAGTCCAGCGCAGGCGTGACAATGTCAGCCCACGCGAGCTTTCCGCCATGCGCCCGAGGCCGAGATTGGTCGCATCGGCGAGGATCGACCCCATCAGCGCGGACTGGTCAGAGGCCGGCTCGCCACTGCGGGCATGAACGAAACGGTCGGCAAAGCCCGACCACGCGGCGACCTCAACCAGCAGGTCCGTAATGCGGACACGCGGCAGCATCGCGTAGAGCCGGGCCTTCAGCGCCTCGGCATCGTCGGACGGAGATCGCCGGATCGGCGAGATCAACAACTGCCCGCGCTCGATCGTTACGTCGACCAGTTCGCCGGCCGCGGCTGCGCGCTCCACCTCGGTCATGCGCTGGGTCAGCATCGCGCGCCGTTCCTCATACCATTGAGAAAAACGGGACGGCACGGCGAGGCGCAGATCGCTATCGGTGCGCATCGTCTCAAAGGCGGGCACCGGCAGCAGGTAATCGTCCAGCGTGCGATAGGCGCGGCTGCCATCTACCCAGATGCTGCCTGATCCGAGCCGTTCGCGCAGGTGGACGATCACCGCGATCTCATAGGCGCGGCGGTCGATTGTCCCTTCGGCCGGCTGCACGACCTTGTGCCAGCGTGGCTTGATGAAGCTGGTCGGCACACGCTTCGGCAGGACCGATCGGCCGTCGCGGTACATCGTTCGCAGCGCCTCGATCGCGCCGAGCAGCGGATCGCCCGATCTCGCGGTCCGGAAGGTGAAGGCGGCGAGGAAGGTCGGGGCGAACCGCCGCACGGCAGGGTAGCGTTCGACCACTTCCTCCAGACCGTCATCGGCCGCACGCGTCAGATCCTCGGCGAAGCGGATGCTGCGTTCGAGCTGATCCCAGCCCACCCGGTCATCGATCGTGCGAAAGGCGTCGCGTCCGCTCGCGCGTGCATCGACCAGCAAGCGGCCGAGCCGGACATGAAAGCGCGCCGTGTCTTTCAGCATCCGTGCCTGCCCGAGCAGCCGGTCGGACCGGGTACGGTCGGCGCGGCGGAACAGCGCCCCCACCATCTTCTCGACCATGACCAAGGCGGCATCGGTCAGCGCCGCCTCCATCTCGATCATGGAGGCGACCAGCATCGCGAGTCGGCGCGGGCGTTCGAGACGCCGGAGGTGTTGCGCAGTGACGATGCCGGCGGTCCGGGCGATGACGGCATAGCGGGCGGCATGGATACGTCGTGCCCGATCGGTTGCGATCCCGATGCCGCGCACCGCGTCGAGCCGTTCGACGATCCCCTTCAGGTTCGACGCCGATGGCGCTTCCGGCCATTCGCGTAGCCATCCCAGACGGGTGCGACCATTGTCATCGGATGCGATCAGGCGTTCGAGTGCCGCTTCCTGATCGGCCGAGCAATCGCGGATCAGTCCGGCATGGGCGGCCTTGCGTGCATGGGCCCGCACGATGAGGGCGAGCCGTTCCAGCGTCGATGCCGCAGGCAGAACAATCCGGTCGAGCCGCAGGCGATTGACCATGCCGGCGACGATCGCCTCGCCCCGATCGGTCGAGGTGGCGATCTCTGATCCCAGTGCCAGCGTCGATCGTACGTCGATCCGGTCAAAGGCGCGCAGACCAAGATACGCTTCGATCTCGGCGCGATGCTCGCGCAGCGTCGTCGCACGGGCAGAATAGTCGGCGAAGTCGTCGATCCGGCAACCGATCTGGTCGGCGAGCAGCGACAGCATGAGGGCGGGCACTGCTTCACTCGGCAGCAGCGCACGCCCCGGATGACGCAGGTAGCAGAGCTGCACGGCATAGCCGAGCCGGTTCGCTCTGCGCCGACGACGCGCTACCTGCGCGAGGTCATCGGGGCCGAGAGTGAAGAGCCGCTCGATCGTCGCGCTGTCAGAAGGCGGATCGAAGATCACAGCGCGCTGCGCAGGCGATAATATTGTTCTGGACGGCATCGGCTTCCTGTTTGTCACGCAACAGGGATGTGGCCCTGTTCATGGAGCATAGACGAGGAGACGGGTTATGTGACATTATGCAGATTGATCGACGGGCAATGCCGCTCCGTCACGCAGACGGACGTATATGTGACGACGCAGATCGGCTATGCACGGGTGTCGAAGGCGGACGGCAGCCAGGTCCACGACCTCCAGCGCGACGCGCTGGTCGCGGTAGGCGTCGATCCCGATCACATCTATGAGGACGCCGCATCGGGACGGCGCGATACGCGCCCCGGCCTCGACGCCTGCCTCAAGGCGCTACGTCGCGGCGACACGCTGGTTGTGTGGAAGCTCGATCGGTTGGGGCGTGACCTGCGCCACCTTGTCAATCTGGTCGGCGAGCTGACGAAGCGGCAGATCGGCCTCAAGGTGCTGGCGGGCGAAGGCGCGTCGATCGACACCACTACCGCCAACGGTCGATTGATCTTCGCGATCTTCGCCGGCCTCGCCGAGTTCGAGCGAGAACTGATCGTCGAGCGTACCCGCGCCGGCCTTGCCTCCGCCCGTGCGCGGGGACGGCACGGCGGACGGCCGTTCAAGATGACGCCCGCCAAGCTGCGCCTTGCCCAGGCTGCGATGGGCAAGCCCGAAACCAAGGTCGCCGAGCTGTGCGCCGAACTCGGCGTTACCCGGCAGACCCTCTACCGACACGTCACCCCCAAGGGCGAGATCAGACCCGATGGCGAGAAGCTGCTGCAACGCAAGGGGCGAACGGGATGAATAATCATAGCATTATGCATCGGATCGCTTTGCTCTGCTGCCTCATCGCATCTGCTGGCTGCAATGGTTCGTCAAAAAACGGGCGACGAAACGGCACAGGCCGGTTCCACCGATCATGCCGAACATCCAAGCGTAATGGGATTGGTGTTCAATTTGAGGCCGGGCGAAGTGGAAACCTACGTCTCCGATTTTCCACGTTTCCTCAGGGTCAGGCCGAACGAGAACTATGATCTGCTGCTGGATGAGAGCATCCTGATCGATCCTTCCAGCATGTCGGTAGCCGTGCCGCGCGGGCGCGGCACGGCGCGCAAGCTCGGCGAGAGGACCGTCTTATGTTCACCGGAATCGACACCCGGACCTGACCGGCTTTTCTATCAATGTGCGACCAAGTTGCCGTTCAGGGGTCGTCAAGTCATTCTGGTGTGGCGCGATCGGCCCCGATTGGCGACCGAGGTGAAGACTGCGGCGGAGGCTGCCAGCACTTTTCTTGCCGCTCGCTTGATCGAGGATCGGCCCGGCGAAGCCAGCTTGAACGGCGTCAAAATGAGGGGCTACAAAGCGTCCGCCGAACCCGATCGCGACCCTCCGCTGCCGGGAACCTGGTCTCCATCGCGCCTTGCGTGTCCGGCTGATCCGTGGACGTTCATCGGCTATGACCCTGTGCGTCTGGAAAGAACCGGAGAAAGCTGCACGGCCAAGGCGGTGGCAAGCGGCATTGATGGTGCGCTGAACTATCGCGCTACCTGCAAAGACAAGACCGGCGAACACGGCGAACTCTGGTCGCTTCGCCAGCGCGGTCCGATCCTCACAATGCAGCGTTCGCGATCGACAAGTTGGGGAGGCGGTCCCGTTTCAAGCCATAGGCTCGAACGATGCGGATGATCTACGCGACACGCTTAGACCCCATGACTGCCCGAGCCTCGGAGGCTCGAATCTGAGATGCTGATGATGGATTTTTCAGCAGCGGAGGCGAGTCATGACGGACGCAGTGAAATACGTTGGTCTGGACGTGCATAAGGAA
>NZ_JBHTLS010000073.1:0-5485 GCF_042678845.1 Sphingobium olei
ATTGCCTCCATCGCAACCTTCGCCTTGAACTCCGCGCTGTAGCGCTTTCTCGTCGTCTTCATTCCCGTCCATTCCTTCAGGTCGGGATGAGCTTAACACCCTGTCCGAATTTCCGGCACCACCTCAATCTTCACCGAACAGCCAATCGGTGAAGAGGCCGCCGGGGACGTGCCGGACATGGAATTCGAGCCGCTGTGCCTCTCCTCGTTCGGGGGCGAATGCGAAGGAATAGCTGCGCGGTTCGGCCATGCCCGGTCCCGTGAGGTCGGCATATTGGCCCGGCGAGAACTGCATCGGGCGATCGATTTCGACGACAAGATTGATGATGTCCGGGCAAAGCCGGGACGTGGCAACGATGGTCGCAGTGAAACTTTCCACAGCCTGCTGGCGGGATAAAGGGGCATCAAGTGCGATGACCAGGTCCGAGCGCGGCATCGCCTGGCATGCCAGGCGGTACCCTTGTGAAAGCGCATCGCGTTCGAGAACCAGGGCCGAAGGACTCAGTTCCCCGATCTTGCCGTCCATCAGTTTGAACCGGCAAGTGCCGCATGAACCGACCTTGCAGTCGTGCGGCATGGCCAGCCCCTCTGCCAGCATCGCTTCAAGCAGCGTTTTGCCTCGTGGGATCTCCAGGATTGCCGGTTCTCCGGCAATACTGACCTTGCTTGATCGCTGCTTCTTGAGGAATGAGAACATTGAATTGGTCGCCTTGCATGGACATGAAGTAATTGTAAGAAAGAAGCGGGATCCCCGTTAAAGGGATCCCGCCAAGGCTACATGGAGGCAATCGGAGAGGAAAACCCCCATGCGGGTGGAACTGTCAGTCGGTGGTGGCCCAGGCTGGCCAACCAGCCTGTACGTTCGCCGCCATCGCTAGTTTGCGCTCGCTTGGCGAAGCGAAATGCAGATCCCAGTCCTTCAACCGCGGCTGCGCGATGCACCGGTGCCAGACGGGCGGGACAAGGCCGCACAGGAAGCAAAGGAACAGCGAAGGCATCTGCGGCGCCTTCGGCTCGGGCTGAAGTTCGTAGAAGGGAATGTGGCCGTCGAGATGGTGGTTGATGTGGTTGGTAATTTCCACGCCTATCGGACGCACGATCATGCCAAGATGGTTCCAGGCGTGGTGTTTCGCGATGGGATCGCCTTCCACGCGCAGCAGGCCATAGTGCTGGAAATAATTGAAGCCTTCGACGAACATCTTGGCAAAGAACATTGCGCAAACCGTGGCGAATCCGGCGATCGGCCCTGCCGCCGCCGCAACTCCCAGGATGATCGCGCCGACTAGCCCCAGCTGGAGCCACATGGCATTGCGCCAGCTCAACGGCGAATGTCCGAGACGCGACAGGATTTCGCCCTGCTTTTCCCAGGTGTCCTTGTAAGAACCCCAGGTCGCCTGGAACACGAAGCTGTAGATCGTCTGGCCGCGTAGCGGGGTGTCGCTGTCCTTCGCGGTGTCAAGATGGACGTGGTGGGTGACAATATGAGCAACATCACGGTTGGGATCGCCGTAAAAGGCGCTCAGGCCCTTGGCCACGGCCCGTGGGAACCAATGGCGGCGATGCATCAGCTCGTGCGCCACTGGCAGGGTCGGGACAGCCGACAGCCAGGCCAGGCTGGCGATCGAACCGATCAATTGCCATGCCGAACCATCGGTTCCCCAGATCGGGTAGGTTCCGGTCGCCACCGAATTCGCGAACGCCAGATAGAGTGCAACCATCAAAGGGAATTGCAAGTAAATCGCGATATTGGCAACCAGTGCAATCCCGCGCGAGCGCGCCTTGTGATCGCTCGGCAGGACGATATCCAGTAGCATCAGCACCGCGAAGGTGGCGATGCCAAGCCAGACGAACGGCCGCCGAGGATGAAACCCGCAACGCCGGTGAGGGTCATGGCGGGGACCAGAAAATAGCGCAGAGCATCCATGGCTTCTCTCCGATTTTGGGCACCTGCCCGCGGATGCGGGGAGCGTCCGATTGTCTTTTGATTGAACGGCGCGACAGACGGGTTCACCCGATGTCGCGCCGGGAATTACTAGAGGTAGATGTTCAGGTTCTTGCTGAGCATCACGTTGTGCTTGAGGATGATCCGGCGCTTGACCAGCTGATAGGCACCGCCAGTCTCGCGCCAGATGTCGATCCGGCTGCCGATCAGCGAATCCTCGTCACGTTCGTTGCGGTTGCGATAGGCGTAGAAGTTCGAGAACACCCTGAACTCATCCGCCTTGTCGGTGTGTTCCACTTCGACATTGGTGACGATGTGGGTGTAGCGCGTGGCCGGATCTTCCGACCATGCCGTGCCCGTTTCCAGGCGCGTGAGGCGTTTTTTGATCTCGCCGAGGCTGTCGTTGTAATAGGCCATCCGTGTCAGGTCGGTGACCTGATCGGTCGTATCGCGGCGATAGCGGGTTTCGATTCCCGGCATGTGATAATGCAGGTCGTCGGCCAGCATCGCCACCCAGCCAGCATAGTCCTCATCGTCCAGGCAGCGCGCTTCGCGATAGAGGGTCTGGGTCAAGGCATGGGTCACTTCCAGCGAAGCGGTTGCGCCAGTGCGGGGGCGCTCGAGAGTGGTGGTCTGGTTCATGGTCTAATATCCTCTCAAAGCGCGAACAGGCCGGGAAGGTCGCGCGTTTCGGCCACCCCGGTCAGGCGGGGTTCGGGCCACGGCGGCATCGCGCCGAGATCGGTGGCCTCCATCATGTCCAGCCACCGCTGGTAAAAGCCGCGCTGGTTCGCGTCGTTGTACTGGCCGCGATAGACGATCCCCGGCAGGGTATCGTGATCGATCTGGCGTCCGATTCCGCAGCGGTAGTGCAACCTTTCGTGGCGGGTGACGACGCCGCGGTTGACCGTGGTGCAGTTTTCCCAGTTTTCGCCATCGTCCATCTCGAATGTACCGCCGGGGCCGAAGGTCTGCATCACGCCCTTGGTCACTTCGTCCTTTATGTCGTCGGGCATCGCCTTGTTGACGATCACCCAGGTTTTGAGCTCGAACTGCATCGGACCCTTGGGCTGCCATTGCCGGAAGGTTGAAATGCCCGGCAGGAACGAGACGTTCGGGAAAATCGAGGCGGAGGCCACCGAGCCGAAGATCTGCGAGCGCATCGTGCCCAGCCGATCGGCCATCTTCGGGCGGATCTTCTCGTAATATTCCATCACCTTGGGGCGGCCGAGCAGGAACAGATCGCCCACGCCCTCGGTGCCGAATTCCCAGCCGTGGCCATTGACGCTGGCATGGTAGGAATTATCCATGTCGATCGGCGGGAAGGGCTGGCCGTTGTTCATCGACCGGCAGCCCGAATCGTGGGTCCAGCCCGCGTGGTAGGCATCGCCGATGAAGTTCTCGACCCCGAACTTCCAGTTTGCGCTGATCACCGACTTGATGCAGCCGCCAATCAGTTCGGTGCCGCCTTCCTCGTTGTCGAGCAGCATGTCGAGGTACCAGCGGAAATCGCCGAGCCAGGCGTCGAGGCTGGGGCCGTCCTCGGCAAAGGTGGCGAACACCAGCCCCTTGTAGCTGCCGACCCGCGCGACCTGCCGCAGTCCGTTCTTCTTGCGGTCGATGTCGCCTTCGTCGTAGCAGTATTCCTCGTGCATGCCCTGCAGTTCTCCGGCGGTGTTGAAGGCCCAGCCGTGATAATTGCAGACGAACCGGCGAGTGTTGCCGGCATCCGCGAAGCAGACCTTGTTGCCGCGATGCGGGCAAGAATTGAGGTAGACCTTGATCGAGCCGTCGGGCTGGCGGGTAACGATCACCGCGTGCTCGCCCATATGCGTGGTCAGGAAATCGCCGGCCTTGGGCAGCTGGCTTTCATGGGCGACAAACAGCCAGGATCGCGCGAAGATGCGGTACAGTTCCTCCTCGTAGATTTCCGCGTCGCTGAAGATCCGGCGATCGAGCCAGCCTTCCTTGAGGTCCATGTAGCGCGAAAATTCCGGCTCGCGGCCGATCCGTTCCATACGCATGGTCATCGTCTCCCGTTGTATTGATCTAGAAAAATACGTTGACGTTGCTGTCTGGCAGCACCGAATGGTCGAGCGCGATTTCGCGCGCAGCGAGAAGCAAGCTTTCGCCCCCCCTTGCGCCAGCGATCCGTGCGTCCGGCGGTGAGCAACCGGGTCTGCCCGTCGATCCGGTTCCGGTTGATCACCACCACCGAATGAACCACCGCTTCGTTCGGCTCGTCCGCGTCCAAAACCTCGACGTTCGAGACCACCCGGCGCACGAAGTTCGGCGGATCCTCAGCCCAGACAAAGCCGGAGCGCAGGCGATCGATCCGCAACTTCAGCCGGGCGAGATTGTCGTTGAAGACATTCCCCGCGCCGACCGCGATCGGGGCGGAACGATCGGCCCGGAAGCGACGGCTCTTGAGCGCCATATGGTAGGACACGTCCTCGCACAGCAACTCCAGCCACTCCTCGAAGCGCTCGTCGTCGAGCAGCCGCGCCTCATGGAAGAGGCGCTGGGTAAGGGCGGTTACCGTGTCATGCAGGGCGGGTTGGGGGCGTACGTCAAGCATCGACAGCCTCCCGCGATGCCAGCGAATTGAGATTGTAGGCGGGAACGTCGCTCCAGCTCGAGGCCTGCATGTGTTCTTGCCAGCGGCGATAGAAGTAGCGCTGGTTGTGTTCGCTGACCAGGCCGGCGGCAATGTCGCCCGGAAAGCCTTCGCGCGCGCCGGAGCGGCCCAGCGCCATGTTGGTGTAGACATCCATCTGCGAAGTGCGCCAGCCGCGCGACTGTTCGGTGCAGGCGGCAAGGTTGTCGCCATCGTCGTTGTCGAACAGGCCGGCCAGCCCGAAGGTCAGGCACTGGTTGTCGAGGATTGTCGCCCTGATCTCTTCGGGCATTTCGTTTTCGACCATGGCCCAGGTCCATTGCTCGATCTGCCCCGGTCCCTTGGGATGGTAGACCCTGAACCAGTTGAGGCCGGGCAGGAACTGCAGGTTGGGAAAGATCGTGATGTTGATCTGAGAGCCCCACAGCTGTTCGCCGCGGGCCTTGCCTAGCCGCTCGATCGCGGTCGGCCGGTTGGCCTCCAGATAGTCGAGCATCGGCTTCGGATCGGGGTAGAAAGCATAGCCGGATACTCCGTCGAGCGAGGTAAGCGCCATGTGGCCGTTGAGCCCGGCTACCGACAGCCCGCCTTCGAGGTTGGCGCTGGAATTTCCGACACTGAGGCCGGACAGGTCCATCGGCTGCACCGCCATCATCGCCCCGGCATGGGCCCAGCCCAGATGATAGCCATCGCCGCAGACATTTTCGACCGGCAGCTTCCAGTTGGTGTTCAATACCATCTTCTGGGTTTCGCCGACCAGCGAGGTGCCGCTGGGCAGAGCATCGAGCCAGACGTCGAGATTGTGAATCGGCGTGCAAAAAGGACCCCGTTAGCGGGGTGATCGGCGTCTAAAAGGGACCCCTCATTTCGATAGCTTAAACAGCCGTCTGGATGTTCAGGCGGCGAGATCGGGATGTTGGTTTTGGA
>NZ_JBHTLS010000074.1:0-6484 GCF_042678845.1 Sphingobium olei
TCTCAAACTGCGCGCGATCAGCTCGGAATGCTGCGCGGACAATTCTCGGAACGCTGCGCGCGATTAAATCGGAAGCCCGCGCGCCATCAAATCGGAATGGTGCGCGCGATGACCTCGGAATCCGCAGCGTAACCTCGTCATCTCTCACGCCGCTGGCCTAGGCGAACCAATGCCGCGCTCGGTCGTGCGGCTTATGATGGCGCTGAAGCTGACAAGCCTGGGCCGCGGCGCCTCCGGCGTCCGCGTGGAGACCATCCAGTTCCTCGAGCGATTGCTGGACCTCGACCTCCTTCCAGTGGTGCCGGCACAAGGCTCCGTCGGCGCGTCCGGCGACCTTGCCCCGCTGGCGCATATGAGTGCGGTCATGATCGGCGTCGGCGAGATCGACGGAGGCGACGGTGCGCGCCCTGCCGCCCAAGTGCTTGCCGACCATGGTCTCGCGCCACTGGTGCTAGGTCCAAAGGAAGGCTTGGCGCTCCTCAACGGTACCCAGTTTTCTACCGCTTATGCCCTTGCTGGCCTTTTTGAAGCGGAAACACTTTTCCAAGCCGCTCTTGCTGCCGGAGCATTGTCCACCGAGGCGGCCAAGGGTTCGGACGGGCCGTTCGACCCGCGTATTCATGCGCTTCGGGGACACGCAGGACAGGCGCAGGTGGCAGAGCTCCTGCTCGCCAGCATGGACGGCTCGGAGATCAGGGCATCGCACCGGGACAACGACCGTCGCGTTCAAGACCCATATTGCCTGCGCTGCCAGCCGCAGGTGATGGGCGCTGTGCTCGATCTACTGAGGCAAGCGGGCACTACCCTCGAGATCGAAGCAAACGGCGTGTCGGACAATCCCCTCATCTTCGCCGATGACGGGGAGGTGATTTCAGGCGGAAACTTCCACGCCGAGCCGGTGGCCTTCGCGGCCGACATGATCGCTATGGCTTTGTGCGAGATCGGCTCCCTATCCGAGCGCCGGCTGGCCATGCTGATCGATCCGGCCCTGTCGGGCCTGCCTGCCTTCCTCACCCCCAATCCTGGCCTCAACTCGGGCTTCATGATCCCGCAGGTGACCGCTGCCGCTCTGGTCTCCGAGAACAAGCAGCGAGCCTACCCGGCAAGCGTGGACTCCATCCCGACCTCGGCGAACCAGGAGGATCACGTCTCCATGGCGGCGCACGGTGCACGGCGCCTTATGCCGATGGCCGAGAACGTCTCCGGCGTGCTCGCTATCGAGCTGCTCGCGGCCGCGCAGGGCTGCGACTTCCATGCGCCATTGAAGAGCAGCAATGCCGTTGAGGGGTTCCGCGCAGAGATCAGGCGGCTTGTTCCACGCCTGGAAGACGACCGGTATTTCCATCCGGAGATGGTCGCCGCGCAGGCGCTGGTGCGATCCGGCAGCTTGAGCAATATCCTGCTCGAGGCCGGACTGCCGTTGCCGGGAATTGTCCGGTGAACAGGCCATGGCTCACGGTCCGGCGAGGCCAGGCGCCGCTGGTGCTTGCCATGCCGCATGCCGGCACGGAGATCCCGGACGGGATCGAGCAGCGCTTCGTTTCGCCTTGGATGGCGCGCAAGGACGCCGACTGGTGGATCGACCGGCTTTATGCCTTCGCCGAAGAACTGGACGCCACGGTCATAAGGACCGCGATTTCGCGTAGCGTCATCGACGTCAACCGGGATCCGAGCGGTGCGTCCCTCTACCCGGGCCAGGCCACGACCGAGCTTTGTCCAACGACCACCTTCGATGGTGAACCGCTCTATGTTGCCGGCCGCGGCCCGGATGCTGACGAGATCGAACATCGTCGCGCGAATTGGTTCTCCCCCTACCATGCCACCGTCGCGGACGAGCTCGCGCGTCTCAAGTCCGACCACGAGCGTGTCGTCCTTTACGACTGCCATTCCATTCGTAGTCACGTGCCTCGATTGTTCGAAGGCGAGCTGCCGCAGTTCAACGTCGGCACCAACTTCGACACGAGCTGTGATCCACCCCTGACCAAGGTGGTGGAACGGGAATGCACCGCATCCGGCATGTCCCACGTCGTCAACGGACGCTTTCGAGGTGGTTACACGACCCGGCATTACGGTCAGCCGGCACAGGGCGTTCACGCCATCCAAATGGAGCTCGCTTGCCGCGGCTATCTGCAAGAGCCTGAGGAGGCGAACGCCTCAACCTGGCCCGTGCCCTTCGATCCCGAATATGCCTCGCCGATGGTGCAACACCTTCGGCGCATCCTTTCCGCATGCCTGTCCTGGGCCAACCAAGAAGAGATGAGAGATGCACTCGCGTAGCGACAACAGCCGTTCAATTCGCGCTCCTCGCGGAGTCGAGATCACCGCCAAGTCATGGCTGACCGAAGCGCCGATGCGCATGCTCATGAATAACCTTGACGCGGAGGTCGCGGAGAAGCCGGAAGAACTGATCGTCTACGGCGGCATCGGCCGCGCCGCTCGCGATTGGCAGAGCTTCGACAAGATCGTCGAGACGCTGAAGCGCCTCGAAGCAGACGAGACGCTGCTTGTGCAATCCGGCAAGCCAGTGGGCGTGTTTCGCACGCATGAAAATGCCCCGCGCGTGCTGATCGCGAACTCGAACCTTGTGCCGCATTGGGCCAACTGGGACCACTTCAACGAGCTCGATCGCAAGGGCCTCATGATGTACGGCCAGATGACCGCTGGCAGCTGGATCTACATCGGCACACAGGGCATCGTTCAAGGCACGTACGAGACCTTCGCCGAAATGGGCCGCCAGCATTTCGGCGGCAGCTTGGCCGGAAAGTGGATCCTCACGGCCGGACTAGGCGGCATGGGCGGTGCGCAGCCGCTTGCGGCCACCATGGCAGGTGCGTCCTGCATTGCGGTCGAGTGCCAGCCCTCCCGCATCGAGATGCGTCTTCGCACCGGCTACCTCGACCGCCAAGCCTCCAACATCGATGAGGCGCTCGCAATCGTCGAGGAGGCACACGCGGCCGGGAAGCCGATCTCTGTCGGCGTGTTGGGCAATGCCGCAGACGTCTACCCCGACATCGTACGGCGCGGCATTCGACCGGATGCAGTCACCGACCAGACCTCCGCCCACGATCCGCGCAATGGCTACCTGCCCAAGGGCTGGACGCTCGATCAATGGCAGGCGCTCAAGGAGAGCGATCCCGCCGCAGTCGAGGCCGCCGCACGCGCCTCGATGGCCGAACACGTCCAGGCCATGCTGGCTTTCTGGGAACAAGGCATTCCCGTCGTCGACTATGGCAACAACATCCGCCAGGTTGCCCTTGAAGAGGGTGTGAAGAACGCCTTCGACTTCCCCGGCTTCGTCCCCGC
This sequence comes from Sphingobium olei, assembly GCF_042678845.1. Classification (NCBI taxonomy): domain Bacteria; kingdom Pseudomonadati; phylum Pseudomonadota; class Alphaproteobacteria; order Sphingomonadales; family Sphingobiaceae; genus Sphingobium; species Sphingobium olei. The sequence continues at coordinate 3,304 of NZ_JBHTLS010000074.1, forward strand.
CTACATCCGTCCGCTCTTCTGCCGCGGCATCGGGCCGTTCCGTTGGGTCGCTCTCTCCGGCGATCCCGAGGACATCCGCAAAACCGACGCCAAGGTGAAGGAACTGCTGCCGGACAATGCACACCTCCACCGCTGGCTCGACATGGCCGGCGAGAAGATCAAGTTCCAGGGTCTGCCGGCACGCATCTGCTGGGTAGGCCTGGGCGACCGCCACCGGCTCGGTCTCGCCTTCAACGAGATGGTCGCCTCGGGAGAGCTTTCGGCCCCGGTGGTCATCGGGCGCGATCACCTGGACTCCGGCTCCGTCGCCTCGCCGAACCGCGAGACGGAGAAGATGATGGACGGCTCCGATGCCGTATCCGACTGGCCCCTGCTCAACGCTCTGCTAAATACCGCCAGTGGTGCTACCTGGGTCTCGCTCCACCATGGCGGCGGCGTCGGCATGGGCTTTTCCCAGCATTCGGGTGTCGTGATCGTCTGCGACGGCACCGAAGCCGCAGCCGAGCGCATCGGGCGAGTCCTTTGGAACGACCCTGCTACCGGCGTGATGAGGCACGCGGATGCCGGTTATGAAACGGCAGTCGAATGTGCACGCGAACGCGGCCTGGATCTGCCGAGCATCGCCGGCTGATCCTATGTGGCTGCTCCCAGCCGCATCGCGACGAGAAAGCCGCTGGAAGAATGGCGGCGGCCGCACCTTCGAAGTGGCGTCCGATCCTCCGGGATCGACGCCAGACGGCTTTAACTGGCGGGTCAGCATAGCTGAAATTGCCGCGCCGGGGCCGTTCTCGTCCTTCGTGGGCGTCGACCGTACGCTAACGCTGGTGCGGGGAGGGCCGCTCACCCTTTGGTTCGGTGAGGATGAGCGGTTGCTCACCTCACCGTGCGATCAGGTCATTTTCTCGGGAGACCAGCTCGTCGTCGCTTCCCTCGAGTCATCGGCGTGGGTAGTGAACGTGATGAGCCGCCGCGGATCGCACCAGCATCAGGTGAGAATGGCCAAGGTTGGGGAGGGTCTGCGACCGGCTGCAGAAGAGATCATTGTCCTGATCTCGCTGGGAGAGAGGCTACGGTTTGGCGAGGCGTCACTAGGCCGCTTCGATGCTGCCTTGCTCATGGGCGCAGACGCCGCACACATCGAGCAAGTGGGCGAGGGAGATGGTCTCCTCATCTCAATCGGGAGCACTGACGCGTCTGAAACGCTTAAGCGTTTCCTTCCTCCACAATGAGACAATATCGGGCGAAGGCTTCCATCGAAGCGTCGGACCGTGGCTCAGCTTCGAAGAGATCAATTCGCTGTTGCTGAACTTCTGTTTGGCCGGACTCAAGATCGCAATTGAAAACGTCCATAGCGGGTGAAGGTGGGCGGACCTTCTGGCCGCTCACGACAAAGTTCGCCTGATCAAGCCGCTCCAGCAATGCGTCAAAAGCTTCCTGCAAGCCGCCGAGATCGTCCGACGACAGGCAGATGTCGTCCATGTATACAGTGACGGTGACATTGAACCGCGCCGGGTTTGTCGGAGGCCCCAACTCCTGAGAGGAAGGGGCTATGACGAGCAAGACGACGAACAAGTTCTCACCTGAGGTACGCGCCCGGGCGGTGCGGATGGTGCTGGACCACGAGAAGGATCACCCGTCGCGCTGGGCGGCTGTGGTGTCGATCGCGGCGAAGATCGGGTGCGCGGGCCAGACGCTGCACGAGTGGGTGAAGAAGGCCGAGGTCGACAGCGGCACGCGCGCCGGGGTGCCGAGCGACGTCGCCGACCGGATGAAGGCGCTGGAGCGGGAGAACCGCGAACTGCGCCAGGCCAACGAGATCCTGCGCAAGGCGTCCGCATATCTTGCGATGGCGGAGCTCGACCGCCGAGCGAGGTGATGGTGTCGTTCATCGACGCGCATCGCAAGGTGTACGGGGTCGAGCCGATCTGCCGGGTTCTGCCGATCGCCCCGTCGACCTATCATGCTCACACAGCCAGAAGGATTGAGCCGACCAAGAGGTCGGCTCGGGCTCGGCGTGATGATGCGCTTGGGCCGGAGGTGCGCCGCGTATTCGAGGAGAACTTCCGCGTCTACGGCGTGCGCAAGGTCTGGCGGCAGCTGCGGCGCGAAGGGCTCGACGTCGCCCGCTGCACCGTTGCCCGCCTGATGCGGGCGATGGGCCTGGCCGGCGTGATCCGCGGCAAGCCGGTCCGCACCACCATCAGCGACAGAGCAGCGCCATGCCCGCTCGACCGGGTGAACCGGCAGTTCCGTGCGCCGGCGCCGAACAGGCTCTGGGTATCGGACTTCACCTACGTCGCAACCTGGGCGGGGTTCGTCTACGTGGCGTTCGTCATCGACACCTACGCTCGCCGGATCGTTGGCTGGCGAGCCAGCAGGACGACGCATGCCAGCTTCGTCCTGGATGCGCTCGAGCAGGCGCTCCATGACCGCCGACCGGTTCATCGCGGTGGCCTGGTCCATCATAGCGACCGCGGGTCGCAATACGTATCGATCAAGTACACCGAGCGCCTGGCCGAGGCCGGGATCGAGCCCTCGGTCGGCAGCGTCGGCGACAGCTATGACAACGCTTTGGCCGAGACGATCAACGGCCTCTACAAGGCCGAGGTGATCCACCGGCGGGGGCCGTGGCGCAACTTCGAAGCAGTCGAGTACGCTACCCTTGAGTGGGTGGACTGGTTCAACCATCGCCGGCTGCTCGAACCCATCGGCAACATCCCGCCTGCCGAAGCCGAGGAGCAATACTATGCTGCCGCGGACATCATCGATATGGCAGCGTGACTCACATCCAACGGCCTCCGGCAAACCCGGCGCGGTTCATATCACCGCTTGATGCGATATGGAGCAGCCGACTGACCGTCAGGTCGCGAAATGGTCGAGGCTACCGTGTACTAAATAGCCCTTAGCCAACTTTGGATGGCAAGCACGATGGTCACGGCTCACCATCAAACCGAGCATCCCCGCCGTTGTCACGTTATACCAAAAACTGAACAGATGCGGAACCTCGCGGTCCGGTATGCTGAATCAAGAAGCTCGACGGTCACCGGCCAGGGGCTGTAGCGCGACAAACAGGATGAGGATTGCGCGTCAATCAGGATGAGAATGTGATTGTCGCGGCGCGTCATTCAGTGCCGATTTTAATTGTCGCTGGCAAGGACCTCGTTCTCATCCTGATTGTCGC
>NZ_JBHTLS010000075.1:0-6631 GCF_042678845.1 Sphingobium olei
ATCGACGCTTGGCAAAGGACTTCGAGCGAACCATCAAATCCGCAACTGCACTTCTATATGCAGCTGCCGCCGTCGTCCTCATCAGGCGCATCGCTCGTTACGCATGAGATTCAAGACAGGCTCTCAGTGTCATCGGCTCCCGCCGGGTATCCCGCATCGTGGAAAGAACATGTGGAGGTGGTTAAGGGTAGTAAGCCAGAGGACAAGGAATTTTCTGCTTTCATGCGTCAGAAGGCGGAAGAGCTGCGGCAGGGCTTCTACCGTGGCGATAACCCCTCTTCATTTGAACGCTGGGACGAAGCAGGCTCGGTGGACGTCATCGAACATGTGATAGCGGCGTCACCAGATGTCGTGTCTGTTTTGGTTGAAGCGAGCTTTTACTATGCAGGTGCGGCGCATCCTGGCGTAGGCAATAGCCAAAATGTTATTTGGTCACGCAGACTTCATCGCCCACTCTCAGAGGAAGACGTTTTCGCAATTGCACCTGACCGTACCTTGCGGCGGATTGCGCTAGCGCAATTTGACAATCGTGACGGACTTACATCACCTGACGACCTGGAAGGCATCCCTCTGTCGTGGGAACGCACCAGCATTGGGTCAAAGGGTATCACATGGTCCTTCGATCCCTATGAACTCGGAGGATATTTGTCTGGTGGCAGTACGACAATCTCGTGGTCTGCCCTGCAGCCCTATCTTCGAAGCGACCTACCGTTTTCGCGTGATACGATAAGGGCCGCTCCAGAATAAATAATCACATTTGCTATGTCAGTTGTCGCATAATGGGTCGGCCTGGCACTGACGTTCCCATGATGATCGACAAACAGGCTTTTACCGCCATGCCGCGCGGCATGTGCTTTCCGGCCGACACAAAGCTACCAAAGCGAATGAAATCACGCGTTAGTGCTAGCCCAAGGTATCGTGGCGATCAAAGTGGCTTGGGAGAGCTCTCTTATTCATATCGGCTCGACGGCGAACAAAGACGGGATGATCCCACTCTGGAAAAAGGACGCGATGGAAACGCTATCGAGGGACTACCAACCCGGGCCTGGCCCCAGCCCGCGCCCCTCTTAGACGTTAGAATTTTTTGACCGAGCGTACAAAGCCAAACCAAACGGAAGGCAAATCGCAACTGCAACACCAACAGATATCGCAACCCACACACCCATCATCGTTCTCCCACTTACGCGACCTATTTAACATGCAGGCCAAAGCCAGACTAGTGATTTAGCCATCGGGCACATCATAGAGTGTTCTGACTTGGCCTTTGGCGCCCACCCCAGCCTTCAACCTTGCTGTGCCATAACCATGAAAGCTGGACCTTACGGCTGTCTCAAGTTCGCGACAATCAGGCCATAGCCGCCGTGTCGCTCGCTGTGTGCTTGGCGTCAGGGTGAAGCTGCCGGTCGGCAACGCCGAGTTGCAAACCTCCGGCACCGTGCTTACGATGGTGCCGAAAGGTGATGCTCGTGATTGTAGCCGTGCTGATCGTGTCCACTATCTTCGCACTAGTGATGATTGGATTGTCTATCTGGGCAAACGCACGCTTCCGGGAAAGTGAAAGGTTGCCGATGCAATGGCGACTTTCTCGGTCAGAGCCGCTTCCCAATTTGGTCAACTGGTCCGCTCCCCGTATTTTCGCCCTTAGTTTTACCCCGTTTCTCGCAATCTGTGTGTGGGGGCTAATCTGTGTTGGAGCGATAACGCTTACACCGAGGCCGGGGCAGGAGGGGATGTTATTGCCTGCATTGATGTTCACAGGGACGACATTTGTCGCGGCCCATGCTTTACACGTCTGGCTGATTGAGAAGACTTTGAAGCACAGCGGCACCTGACGCCCGAAAATCAGGCTTTTGGCGCCGCACCGCGAGCCCTGTGCTTGTTGATGGCTGTTCCGCATCACCACAATGCTCTCAAAAACGTGCCTTATAGCAGCCATGATCGCGGGCAATATATTCATGCTATGGCGATCATACGGCACGCGATCTTTCCTGACGACGCAGCCGCGGTGCTGGGCATCTGGCGCGAGTTTATTGCCAATTCCCCAGTGAATCTCGATTATCAAAACAACGATGCAGAGTTTTCCAATCTGCCGGGCAAATATGCTTCGCCGAAGGGATGCGTCCTGCTCGCGGACCGGGAGAGCGAAATTGAAGGTTGCGTTGCGATGCGCCAAGTCACTCCTGAAATTTGTGAAATGAAGCGACTATATGTTCGTCCCCATGCTCAAGGACGCCATCTTGGTCGCGCCCTGGCCGAACGCCTCATCGAAGAAGCGCGCACTGCGGGCTATAGCGAAATGAGGTTAGATGTGCAGGCGAAGTTCGTTCCCGCGCGCGAGCTGTATGAAACCCTTGGTTTTGTCCCCGCCGAGCCGATCTCCTTCAATCCGGTCCCCGGCGCGTCGTTTCTTGGTCTCAACCTGTAGCTAACGCGATACTTCATCTCGGTTAGTTGCCGAAATCAGGTCAATTTCGTTCACTGACCGTTGGGGCGAACCATCGACCATTGAATATCCGCCATCCGGCCATGCCCGCGCCGACACCAAGTACGCCGCTGGCGAGATAGGCGGTCGGCGCGTCGTGCGGGACGAAGAATCCGCCGGCGACATACCCGCCGATTACGGCGGTGCGTCGGAAACAATTGGAGCCAGCACAACTCCTTCAGCGCTCGATACCAGCCCGCGCGATGTTCTGCGGAAAAGCGACTTCCCAAGTACGCATCCGCTGAGCGGCGCCTTGCCGGTGGAGTGATGGATCGGTCTTAAGGTCGCAGTTATTTGCGAACTTAGGAGCGGTGTTTGTGGGACGGATCACGGTTTTCGGCGGGCCTGAACGCCGCCGTCGCTGGAGTGCTGAGGAACGGCGGCGCATTCTGGAAGAGGCCTTTGCCCCCGGCGCGTGTGTGTCACAGGTTGCTCGGCGGCACGACGTTTCCACTGCGTTGGTCTATACCTGGCGGCGCAAGCTGAGTGCGGCGCTCGTCGCGTCGCAGGAGGACCATGGCTTCATCGAAGCTGTCGTGCTGGAAGACAAGAGCTCCGTGCCCACGCCCGTGCAGCCGGCGATCCTGGTCGAGCTTTCCCACGGCGCCCGGGTGAGCATCTACAATTCGGCGTCGCCGACCATGGCAGCGGCCGTCATCAAGGCCTTGGCCCGGTGATCCCGATCCCGAGCGGCGTGAGGGTGTGGCTTGCGCTGGGGCATACGGATATGCGCCGGGGAATGCGGTCGCTGGCCCTGCAGGTCCAGCAATCGCTGAACAAGGACGTTCATGCCGGCGATCTGTACGTCTTCAGGGGACGAAGCGGATCGCTGTGCAAGATCTTGTGGCATGACGGCCTCGGGATGTCGTTATATGCAAAACGCCTGGAAAGAGGGCGTTTTGTCTGGCCATCAGCGAAGGATGGGACGATCGCGATCTCGGCTTCCGCGATGGCGTGCCTGCTTGAAGGCGTGGATTGGCGCAACCCGCAGGAGACCTGGCGCCCGACGCAGGTAGGGTAATTCCTTGCCTCGTCAAAACAGCAGCAGGAGCGGCATAAAAGTGCTGTAAATGCTGGGTTTCTGAGGACTTGCGGGTTATAATCCGCGCATGGTCTCCAGCAACGCATCCGATGAGCTTGTGCAGCTTCGCGCTGAACTTGCCATCGTGCGTGCACAGGCACTGGTGGCAGAGGCTGAGGCCGCCAAAGTCTGGGCGATCAACGCCGATCTGCGGGCTCGTAACGCCCATCTCGAACTGATGAACGAGCAGATGCGCCGCGAGAAATATGGCGCGCGCTCCGAGCGCAGCCGGCGCCTGCTCGATCAACTCGAGCTGACCTTCGAGGAACTCGAGGCCAATGCCAGCGAGGCCGAGCTGCTCGGCCAGATCGCTGCTGCCAAGACCACCACAGTTCAGGCGTTCACCCGCACGCGATCCACCCGCCGCGACTTCCCCGCCGATCTTCCGCGCGAACAGGTCGTCATCCCCGCGCCGGACCTTTGCCCATGCTGTGGCTCGGATGATCTGAGCCAGCTTCCCGCGGCGGTCACCGAAACGCTCGAGCGCGTTCCGGCCCGGCACAAGGTGATCCAGACCGTGCGCGAGAAGGTCTCCTGCCGTCAGTGCGAGAAGATCAGCCAGCCGCCCGCGCCCTTCCACGTAACCCCGCGCGGAATGTTCGGGCCGCACTTCCTGGCAAACCTCGCCTTCCAGAAGTACGGCCTGCACCAGCCCCTGAACAGCCAGCGTGACAGGCTCGAGGCCGAAGGCATCCCCTTGAGCCTCTCGACCCTTGCAGACCAGATCGGCGCGATCTGCGTAGCGGTAAAGCCCCTGTTCCTGCTGCTGGAAGCCCACGGGCTTGCCGCAGACCGCCTGCATGCCGACGACACCACCGTCCCGCTTCTCGCCAAGCTCAAGACCAGCGTAGCGCGAATATGGGATTATGTGCGTGACGATCGCCCGTTCGGCGGCACGGCTCCGCCGGTGGCGCTATGCTATTACTCGAGCGATCGAAGAGGTGAGCATCCCCGCGCTCACTTGGCAGGTTATGCCGGGATCCTCCAGGTCGACCGGTATGCCGGCTTCAATGCCCTGTTCGAGGAAGGCCGGACGGACAAACCCATGACCCGCGCCAACTGCTGGGTTCACGCACGCCGGGAGTTCTTCAAGCTCGTCGATATCAGGCAGCAGCTCAAACGCAGGAAGAAGGGCGCCACGCCGCTCGTCTCGCCGCTGGCGAGTGAAGCGCTCGAGATCATCGACCGGCTCTTTGCCATCGAGCGCGACATCAACGGCAAGCCTGCCGCCGAGCGCCTCGCCGTTCGCCGGGAATTATCCGCGCCCATCGTTGCCGAACTCGAGACCTGGATGCGCGAGACACGCAGCAAACTGTCTCGTCACGATGCCGTGGCCAAGGCCATCGCCTATCTCCAGAACGACTGGGACGGCTTCACCACCTTCCTCGCCGATGGCCGGATATGCCTCTCCAACAACGCCGCCGAGCGTGAGCTGCGCAGCGTGGCTCGGGGAAGAAAAGCATGGTTGTTCGTCGGCTCTGATCGTGGCGGCCAGCGCGCCGCGATGATGTTCAGCCTCTTCGGCACCGCGCGCCTCAACGACGTCGATCCGCTCGCCTGGTTCACCGACGTCCTCGCCCGGATCGCCGACATACCCCAGAGCCGCCTTCACGAACTCCTCCCTTGGCACTGGAAGGCCGCTCAGCAGCAGCTCACACAGGAAATCGCTGCCTGAACCGTTAGACCGAGGCCTTGCGCCTTGCGCAGAACAGTCCATGAAATAGCCGCTCGCAGCGCTCACGGCCGGCTGAGGTCAACACTACCGACTTCGCCTTGCCCACGGGATTGTTGATCAATCCTCCCTCATACAAGCGTCCCAGCGCATCCCAATCAAAGGTCTTCCAGGCTTGACAAGTCCCTGACGTCCGATCCAGGTCGTGCAGCGTCAAGAACATCAGAGCCAGAACCGCCTCATCAATCCGGTCGGTATCGATATCCTGCTCGTCCATAGGCAGCTCCTCGCGGCGCTGCCGATAATCTCACATCTTGACCACCAGCTACACTGCGTCCGCTATCGGATGCGTACCTTCCCAACATGCTTTTCAAGTGTCTTCACCTGATGACTGACGGCCGCCTGCGTGACGCATAGTTCGTCGGCCGCGCGTGTGAAATTGAGGTGTCGCGCCGCAGCTTCGAACCCGCGCAGCGTATTGAGAGAAAGGGATCGTAAATCCACAGGCTGTCCCTAAAAATTTTAGGCCCAGACCCTAACAATCATCGTTTGGCCCATGGGTCAATTTTGGGGCAAGTTCTGTTGCCACATGAGATACAGCGCCGTGCCTTGGGAAGTGGAATAATTTATGGGGACGACCAAATTCGCGGAAATGCGCTACCAACGAGGCTTCTTGGTCGCGATTCTATTGTCGCAATCCTTGGCGGCCGGTTGTGGCGAAGCGGAAGTCTCCAACCCGGCTAGGAAGTATACTGCTTTCCCCACGATGGCTGAGCGAAGCCCCGATGGCCGGAGGGAAGGAATTTGGCAGCCGCCTAAAGGCTTTAAGCAAGTCCAGATTTGGCCGGGGCAGGCGCCGAATATGGAGGGCATTGATCTCCCTCCCGAATATACTGAGACTAAAACAAATCCGGATCGTTTTTCCGGCTTGCCCGTCACCGGCGTATATAATGTTTCCAAGCCGACCATGACTGTCTTCCCCGCTAAGACGAAAGGCAATGGTACGGCCATGCTCGTCTTTTCGGGTGGCGGCTTCATGGATTTGGCGATTGATCTTGAAGGAACGGAGGTTTGCGACTGGATGACCTCGAAAGGCGTCGCCTGCATTCTCGTCAAATATCGTGTTCCCAAAAGCAATCACTACGGTGATCCGGAATGCAAATGCGGCGTTACCCCCAAGCACCTCCTTGCATTGCAAGACGCCCAGCGCGCGATCCGGTTGGTACGATCGCAGGCGACCGGATTAGGCATCAATCCGAACAAAATCGGGGTCGCGTCCGTCAATGTGGTGTAAAATCGGGTGTGGCCACTGGGCTGCATTTTCAGGCGGCCTTGGGTGTAATCTGTAGCGGCTGTGCCTCCTCGATCATTGGGGTGGCAAGGGCGGCCATGCCCT
>NZ_JBHTLS010000076.1:0-6650 GCF_042678845.1 Sphingobium olei
CCGGCCGGGCTACGCCCGACCTCCACCGCACCCAGCGCAGGGCGCTCCCCACAACCGTCCGCCTAATCTCGAAAAGGGGGTCCCTCTTCGACGCCGATACGGGGTCCCGTTTGCGCGCCGTTTGACATGGGTTCGATTCTCAAACGCGGAATCACAGACCAAAAATAAGGCTGATTCGTCGGCCCTATTTCTACCGAATCATGCTTCAAATGTCATTTGTTGAACGAGGGGCTCACGGCAGGGATGTCGACAGTCCCGAATGGCTCCTTTCAGGAGCGCGATTGGGATAGCGGACACTCCGGGCGGCGAAACGCGCTTCGGCTTCGCGCCTTTAAGAGGCCATCGCCGCTATACCGCGGCATCCTAAAAGCGGTCAGACCGCTCTGACGGTCGCTTTTGGAGTGGGAAATAGACGGCGCCGCCTTACGAGTTAGCGCTGAGCTGACGTGTTCGCACGTTGTCGTCTCTCATGTCCTTGCGCAATTGAGCTGTGGCGCACCGCACGGTGTCGCCCGACGGGAAACGTAGAGGCGCCGCAAGGAACCTAGCGTGACTGACAAGCACCGGACGGGTACCAATCGCAGCTGCGCTCAATCGACTTGGACGTCGCCTAGCGCGATGTGCATCGAGCAGGCACGCGCGATTTCGTGATTGTCGAGCGCCGCGGCAGCGACAGCGGGGCGGCTGATGCTTGCCCGCAGCATCGGGCGCCAGCGGCGCCTGGGAATCGGGCTACGTGTCGGCTGTGGGCCGCGTGATGCAGGGGGTATAGCGGAAACGGGGCGATCATCGTCCTTGGCGACTGCGTCGATGATATCGAGCCAAAGCTGTGGCGGCACCGGCATGCGATGCAACCGGCAGGCTGTCAGGACGATAGGCCAATGGCCAAGCTCGACCGCCGAGAGCCGATCATAATCGGTAATGGCTTCGCATTCGCGCCGCGCCATGAACATCGTGCGTGTCTCGCCCTTCTTGGGGGTGACATCGCACAACACCGAGCCGTGACGATCGTCGCCAAGATAGAGCTGCGCCTCGCTGTCCTGGTCGAGTAGGAACATCTGGAAATTGCAGTGCGGCAGGTCCTCGGCCTTGAAGTCGACGATCCGGTCGAGCACGTCCTCGCGCTTGAGCGCCTCGGCCCAGAAGGCGAGCATCGGATAGAGCACGCTCCCCTCGGTAGAATCCTGGCGATATTCGTCGCTGCTGCTCGCCGGGTGCGCGACCAGATACCAGTAGCTCGCGTGCCGGGTCGGGTAGGCCCCATGCGTGCGATAGGCGAACCATGCGTTGTCCGAGAGCCTGTCGGCCCATTGGCCGATCGCGTCGTGGAACGGCTTGCGGCAGGCGAGAAAGGTGATCGCGAGCCCGATGTCGATCGCCTGCCAGTCGGCGATCGGCGTCAACAGCGCCGGGTTGTTGCGGATCAGCGCCACGAGCTGGGCCGCGAGTTCATCAATCGCTTCCGCCTGATCGCCGTCGGGCACGAGCTGAGGCGCCTTCGCGAAATCACTGGCCAGCCAAACCAGCCACAGCCCCCGCAGCGCGATCCGGCCGACCATGTCGAAGAGCTTGAGGTTCACATCGACCGCACTCATCGAGCGGATCGCCGACGAGATGCCATGCTGGGTATCGGCGTGCGGCAGGATCGCCTCGGCGTAGAGTTCGTCCCAGATGGCATGGTGCAGTTCGACCAGCGCGTTGAACGCGAGACCAGCGGCTTCACCCGCCTGGGTGGTTTTGCCGAGATTGTGTTTCAGCAACTGCCACGCGTGCAACAGCGCCATCTCGCTCGCGCGATAGGGCGCTTCGACATTCTCGGCCTCGCGCGCCCAGCCGAACATGATCCACAGCGAGAGGGTCATCTGCCGCACGCGGCGCAGCCGATCCGCCCTCTTCGGCTTGGCTTCGTCGGTCAGCACCCGGATCAGCTGCCCGAAATGGCTCATCGCCACTTCCGGTTCCTCGACCATCGCCACCGCCTTGCGCAGATGACCGCGCAAATCGCCCGACATCAGACCCTCGCGTAAGGGGCCTTCGTCGATAAGCGCGGCGAGATGATCGCCGTCCCATTGCCTGAAGCTGATCCGGTCGTTCGAGTTGAAGTCGATATAGCCTTCGACATCCGAGCGGACGCTCTCATCGATCCCGCCGCCGAAAGTGAGGCAGACGACAACGGGAAGCTGAGCGTGCTCGATCGGAAGCCGAGCGCGCAGATAGACGTGGAGGATTTCATCGAGCGAGGGCTTCAACGCCTGCTGCCCGACATTCCAGTCCTGGCGGGTGAGGTTCCCCGCCTTGACCGAGAACAGGAAGACCTTGTCCTGCCCGTCGGTATCGCGCCCGACCGCGCCGATATCGACGCCATGCTGGCGCGTGCCCACGCTCGGGCGCGAAAAAACCCTGTACCCCATCTCCGTCAGAAGATCGGGCAGGATCGCGTCCAGCTCGCCTCGCTCGCGCAGCGAGGCCAGATACTCGCGAATCATCAGCCTCATGTCGGCAACCGCTCGACACGGAAATGTCGCAGCATGAGATCGATCCCGTGCGGATCGACCACGATCATGCGCGCATATTCGTGGGAATGATGGTGGCTCTGCATTTCGGTGACAATGCGCCGTTCGGGGCCGGGCTCATCGCCGAACGGCTGCACATAGGTGATCGAGCGATTGCCGTAGAGCAGCACGACCTTGGTCGCGAGCAGCGAGAAGATCGATTCCTTCTCGCCGGCCTTCATCGCCTCTTCCATCTCCTGTTGCCGGCGGCGCCATTCGATCATCCGCTCACGCTCGGACGGGTCGAGCGCCTTCACCCGACCCACCGCGCGCAATCGTTCGAGATAGTTTTCCAGCTGCTGAAGCGCCGCCTGGACATGCTGGGCCGCCGGATCATTAGTGTCCTTGGCAGCCTCGCGCAGATGGTCGCCAAGCTCGCCCGAATAGTTGATGAGCAGCGGATCGAACAGCAGTTCGGTCGCGCCCTTGACTGCGTCGCCGATACCAGTGCGCATGATCGCCATCAGCAGTGAAGCGGCCGTGACCGGGGTGGAAAAGAGGTAGCCGACCGCCTTGCGTGCGAGGAAGATGAGTTCGGCCGGACCATAGCCGAACGGGGCGAGGTCAGGACGGAGCACCATCGGCGCGCCATGTACCTTGGCGACCAGCGCCATGACCGCTTCGCCAAGCGCGCGGTCGCCGCTCAGGAACCATTCGACCGCGAGCGTCTCGAAACGCGCGCGATGCTGGGTCAGCAACTGATGCTCGAACCCGTCGAAACTGTGAACGGTCAGCGCGCCGCGATTTGCGGAAAGGAGTTTGCGGACAATGCCGATGGCGCGCTCAACATGCTTGCCCGAGATCATCTGGTAGAGCGCATGATCGAGATGATCGACTGCCACAGCATCGTCGCCATCGATGGTCTCGGCGATCTCTATAAGCTGATTGAGGATCGCTGGCGTGGCCGACTTCCACTGAAACCAGAGTGCCTGCATCGCCCGGCCGCGCATCTCGCTGCCGCCGCGGTTCGCGGCGAGGGTGACGATCGCGGAAGTATCGGCCGGGTTGGCCTGTTCGCCGCGACCATGCAGCTCGATCGCGGAGTAGAGACCTATGCCAAGGCTTTGGTCATCGGTTTCCTGTTCGAGATGATGGCGCAGCGCGGTGATCGCGCGGGCCGCGAGCGCTGGGGTTGTGCCAAGCGAGCCAAGTGCCTCGAGCGCGGCGGTGCGCGGCGGTCCGGCTTGGTTCGCGATCAGGGTGAGCGCCCAGTCGAGCGCGCCGTCTGGATCGCTCGTTGACGCGCCTTCAAGCGCAAGGCGAAGATACCAGCCATCGCGCGGTTCTTTGAAATCGAGCAATGCGGCGATGGCGGTGGCGCGTCCGGCGCCCTTGCACCAATCGCGGAATGGCAGCGCGATGAAGCCGCCGTCGCGATTGGGGCCGCCTTCCTCGACTAGGCGGCGGACCGCCTTCAGCATAGCCACCGGTTCGGCGTTCAGCTGCGGCAGCGCGTCCGAATAGAATTGCTGGATCTCGTAGAAGCGGAATGTGTCGCCATCATCGTCAAGTCCGTCGATCGCGGCCAGCAGATCGAAACGGCCTTTTTTGTGGAGGCCGATGGCAAGCGCGCGCATCGAAGCCTCATCGGCGTCGTCGCGCAGATTATAGCGACTGACGAAATCGAGCCACTGGCCCGCTTCGAGCGCCTGGATGATCTCTTGTTCGAGCGTCATGAGCCCCCTTTGCCCTGATCGACGAAGATGGGGTCGCCCGTTCGATCCGGCAATGATCTTTTCTATCTTTGTTCTTCCGTCCCACATGTTGCCATGCGGCCGCGCTCTATTACGCGCGCGCCGCCGAGCGCTTGTCCGACGGGAATTGGACGATCGTAGCCGGCCCTCTCGACCGGGTCGCGGCCCAAGAAGCACGCCCGTTACGCGGTCGAGGTGATACGCGACCACTACGCGTTGATTGAAAAGAGCAGCAATGATTAAATTGCTATCATGGCGGACGTCGAACCCAGTATCGAGATTGACCGGAGGCTTGAGCGCGAAGACCCGACCTCGCGCGTGCCGGTGATCATTGATCAGGCGGCGATCCTTGATCTGGATGGTCCAGTCGTCATCCTTGGCGATCCGGGCCTGGGCAAAAGCGTGCTGGCGCAGGCGATCGGGCGGCAGGCCGGCTTCGTCTACGTCCGCGCGGCAAGTTTCGTGCGGAATGCTCAGCCTGAACGCCTGATCCCCAATGGCGAATGTCTGGTCATCGACGGGCTGGACGAGATCGCGTCGGCGACCGTTGGCGGCGGCGTCGATGCCATTCTCGGTCAATTGTCGAAGCTCGGCTATCCCCGCTTCATCCTGTCGAGCCGCGAAGTCGACTGGCGCGGGGCGGCCGATCGAATCAAGATCGAGGATGATTATGGGCAACCCGCCATTCTCCTCCACTTGCTGGCGTTCGACCGAGATGATGCGGCGCTTTTCCTTCGCCGTAATTTCCCTTCCGTCGATGCTGAGGGCGTGCTCACCCATCTTGCCGATCGTGGGCTTGAGGAAATCTACAAGAATCCACTGACGCTGCGGCTGATCGGCGAGGTCGCGGCGAGCGACGAGGCATTGCCGAATAGCCGCGCGCAGTTACTTGATCGCGCGTGTCAGCTTCTTGTGCAGGAAGAAAATCCGCGCCATCACGACGCCGAGCACGCACATGCCGAGGCCGAGAAACTGCTTCTCGCCGCTGGTGCCTACGCCGCCACCCAATTGCTGTGCGACCTTGCGGGTCTGTTCAACGGCCCGGCGGGCAAGATACCCGATGGCTGCGTCCATGTCGGGAGCATCGCCGCGCTTCCGCATGCCGAGACCATCGACGCCGCGCTCCACACGCGGCTGTTCGAAGCGGAAGGTGGTCAGCGCTTTCATCTCCTGCACCGGGTCATCGCTGAGTATCTCGGCGCGAAGTGGCTCGCGCGCTGCTTCCAGTCCGGCGTGTCGGCGCGGCGGCTCTTCTCGCTGTTCGGCCAGGGCCACGGCGTACCGACATCGCTACGCGGGCTGCACGCCTGGCTGGCCTATTTCGATGATACGCTGGCGGAGATCTGTGTCGACGCCGATCCCTATGCGGTGCTGCGCTACGGCGATGCCGAGACAATGCCCGTCCATGTCGCGCGCGGCCTACTGCGCGCCCTGGCCGCGCTGTCCGATCGCGACCCGTTTTTTCGCGCGGAGGATTGGGGCCGGCATCCGGCAAGCGGTCTCATGCGCGTCGAACTCAAGGACGACATTCTTGCCCTGATCGGGACGCCCGATCAGCACACGCACCTCACGCTGTTGCTGGTCGAGGCAATGGCGGGAAGCGAACTGACTGCGGCACTGGAACCGGAATTGCGCGCGATGATGTTCGACACCGCGCGCTACTATGGCGAGCGCAGCCGCGCCGCCGACGCGCTGCGTGAACTGGGCCGGATCGATGATCTCGCCGAGACGATCGAGCGGCTGCTGGCGCAAGGTGGCGAGGATGATCGGCGGCTGGCTTGGGAGGTGCTGCACGATCTCGGGCTCGGCACGGTGTCCATGGATCTGGCCGTCCGCACGCTCTACGCGCATATCGGGGTCACCGTCAGCGACCTCGACCAGAATGACGACCGGCTCGATCTTGCGCACCTCAGCGACAGCTCGATCGAGATACTGACAAGCGCGCAGCTCAGCGCACTGCTCGACGCGGCACGCGACTATGGCGAGCCACTCGTTGATAACAGCAATCACTCGGCCAAGGCCCAGGTCGCCGATCTGGTGCGGTTGGCAGGACTTCGCGCGTTGATTCTCGACCCCGACATGGCCCCGGCCGATGTCTGGAGGCGGCTGCACTGGATCGATCACAATCAGGGCTATAAGCGCGAGACGACTAACGCCCTGACCAATTGGTTTGGCGCGCATTCGACGGTTCGGCGCGCCGTTCAGACCCATGTCGTGTTCGATGCGGGTCACGAGCATATCCGCGACGCCTCTTTTGCATTCTACGCATGCCGTCTTTGTTGATTTCCACTGAGAAGTGACCCGGGTAGGGCGTAAATTTCCGCTGAGAATTGACCCATGTTGAACTCGTCCCTGGCTTTGACAAGCGAGGGTATATGGAGTGTTGGACATGGCGTTATTGAGC
>NZ_JBHTLS010000077.1:0-6727 GCF_042678845.1 Sphingobium olei
GCAAAGGACTGGGAAGCGACCATCGCCTCTTCAACCGCCTGGGCTATGATCGCTTCTATCCGCATGCTCATCCGCAGAACCGCAAGGTATTGCTACGCCTGAGAAACTTTTGAATCGGGCTCTAAGAGAACGCCACCGGTTTTTCGAGGTGTCCAGCTTCTTCTCCATCATGGTCCACTGACGATCTCCAGGTTTGAGTCTCCCGAAGCGTCTTATCTTGAGCTCGGCATCGTTATTGGTGGGGGGATCCCCCGTAACAGATCAGGGCCTGAAGCGGAGCGCTGAACTCGACGGAGGCAATGTCGCCAACAAACTGGCCAGTGGCAAAGCCTCCATCAGCAGCGCTACCCCGCCCGGCACCGGGGGCGGCTATGAACGCTATGGCGAGTTATGGGAATTCCGCTTCTAGGACGTGCTGCAGGGTCTGGACGGGCATTGACAGGCGGTGATGCCTCGCACCGGCTCGGCCTCAGCGCCAGCGAGATCAAGGTGTATCTGATCACCCAGAATGGCGAGGCGGTCCAGAATTGGGGTGAGCGCTACAAGGCGAGCGTCACCGGCCCGTCGCTCGGCCTCAAGCAGCTGCCTGGCACCTTGTGGATGGAGCCGGGGACGAGGCGCGCGTGCGGGTCCGCTGGGGCAAATCGCGCACGATCCGCCCGCTCAAGCTTCGCCTGCAAAGCACGGGCGCGAGCGGCGGGAGCAAGTCGTTCTCGGTCCGATAAGTGCCCCTGTCGCGCCGACCAGCCTGTCTAACCACTCCCTCATCGGCAAAGATGGCGGGGATGGCGCGTGCAAGCAATGACAGGCGCAGCTTTTCCAAGCTCGCGCATTTTCTGGAACGCTCGTTCAAGTCGGGGGCATGACGATATGGCCGGGCAAGCAGCAGCGATGCTTTTAGTGCCGTCCAGCTCCTGTAGCGATAGGCGGCCATGATTGTCCGTATTTGCGCCGCCATCATCTTCCGCAATGGCCCCAAGGGCCCAGAAAGGTGTTGGCATGTGGGTGAGCGTCATCGCCGCCCTGGCAAACAAGCGTCCGCTTTCGAACGGTTGTCGTCGCGACGCCGCCAGGCCGAAACCGGCTCGGTTCCCGCGGTTGATGGTGCTCCCGAGAATGTCTGGTTTCGGGAACCTCAAGCATGGTGCTGCAGGCAAAGAAGGGGCGGCATCGGTCGGCGGTAGCTGGGACAGGCCGTGTAAAAACGAGTTCGCAGAACAACGGCCGTTATTTTGGAGTGGCGCGGAGGTTGGGGGTTGGCGGTCAGGTCTGGATTGCGGTGATCATCGCCGGGACGCCGAGGATGGCGACCAGCCTTTTGAAGTTATAGGCCAGGATGTGGAGGCTGGCTTCCGTTCGGACGTGTTTCAGCGTTTTCATTTGGAAGTGGGTCGAGCCCATCCAGGATTTCAGTGTGCCGAACGGATGCTCCCCCGTCTGTCGACGGATACGCATCGCCTCTGGCGTACGATCGAGGCGCCGTTCCATCGCTTCGACGACTGCTTCATGTTCCCATCTTCTGACCCGCCGTTCCTTGCCGGTCGTGCATTGGTCATGGAGCGCGCATGTCTGGCAGTTCGAGCTCCAGTAACTATGTGTCGTCAGGCCGTCCTCGATCGACGTGTAGCGATAGGTCAGATCTTCACCAGCGGGGCATCGATAGACGTTTTCCTGCTCCAGATAGACGAAGTCCGGTTTGCCAAAGCGACCTTGTGCCTTTGCCCCTGAGGTGAGCGGTCTGGGCACAAAGGCGGTGACGCCTATGCTCTCGCAGGTCCGGATATCCTCGCCCTTAAAATAGCCTTTATCGGCAATCGCATCCAAAGCCTCGAGGCCCATGGCTGCCTTAGCTTGCGCCGCCATGGAGGAAAGCTGGCCGCGGTCATTGCCGATGTTCAGCAGGTCGTGCGCGACAATGAGGTGATGCTCGGCATCAACGGCCGCCTGCAGATTATAGCCGACGATGCTCGTGCCGCGGCCCGCGCTCGTCATGGCGCGTGCGTCGGGATCGGTCAGCCACACCTGCTGATCCGGCGCATTGCGAACTTCCTTTTCACGCGCGGCAAGATCGCACATTTGCGCACGCAGCCGGGCGATCTTCTCCGTCAATCGCTTCGCCTTCGGCTCGGCAATGTCGCTCTCCTCGCGATCGACACGACCGCGCGCGTGAACAGCCCTAATCGCCGGCAAAGAACGATGAACTGGCTGCAAGCGGCTCGGATCGCAGCGCCGTTTGCCTTGCGGAAGTTGGCGATCGTTTTGAAGTCAGGCGCCAGCCGACCCGTCAGCCACATCAGCTCGACGTTCCGCTGGGCTTCACGCTCGAGCCGTCGGCTCGACTGGACCCGGTTCAGATAGCCGTAGAGGTAAATCTTGAGCATCGTCGCTGGATGATAGGCGGGACGGCCCGTTTCAGCCGGCGTCATTCCAGAATACTCCAGCGCCTTCAAATCAAGCGCATCAATGAAGGCCTCGATTGCCCGAACCGGATTGTCGTTCGACACGTAATCATCGAGCGATGCTGGCAACAGATAGTCCTGCCGACGGTCTTCACCTTGGACGAAACGGCTCATGCCCAGGCCTCCCGAAACACGAGAAAATCATACCAGATTCCCGCGATTTTACACAGACTCGGGACAATGCTGCCATCGACTGGACGTACGGAGTATGTCCGCTTCTATTAGACCGGATTGCAAGGCTGGCATCCGCGGAGGCTCTGTTGTTTCATCAGGTTGGAGCTTGTGAAAGTGCGAACCCAACAATTATCCTGAGCCAGGATGATGCATGCCGAAAATGAACTCGACGCTTCGAAGATGGTGTCGGCCATCTTCGAAATGTCGAGGTCAGTAGGAAGGTGGCGCCGCAAGGGAGCGCCGCCCTCGTCATTATAAGGCGATCAGAAGTCGATCTTCGCACCCACGCGCATGAAGCGACCAATGATGTTCGGACCAGCGAAGGCCGGGTTGTAGTTGAAGATGCCGTAGGCCGCGTTCACGTCCACGGGCGCTTTGATGTCGAACACGTTCAGCACGTTGGCATAGAGTGTGAAGTGATCATTGATCTTCTGGTTGATCGAGAAGTCAACGTTCCAGATGTCCTTGGTCTTGCACTGGACCGACGTGCCATCCTCATAGGAGATAAGGCCGAGATCGACATTGCCGACGCAGTCACCCTTGGTCATGCCATAGTCGATCTGCGCCGTATCGACGCCCTTGGTGTAATAGGCCGTCAGCGTGATCGCCGTGTCCTTGAAGGTCAGCGTATTCTGCCAGTTCGCCCTCAGCTTGGGCGCACCCGAACAGCTTGTGATGTTGCAGGGGCTGAGCGTGCCGTCGTAGCGAAGCTGATTGCCGCCATCGTTCAGCTTGTACTTCAATAGGTAGGACGCATCCAGCGCACTGGTCCAGCTAACATCGGGCGATATTTCGTAGTTGGCGTTGATGCCGAAGTCGATGCCGCTGACGGTTTGCGAGTTGGCATTCTGATAGGACGTCTGGATGAAACCGAGGAGCGGCAGCGCACCCGGATTGTCGTTGCTTGGCGTGCCCGCGACGACAGTCGCGCCCGGGATATTGACCACGCCATTATTCAGATAATAGGCGTTTTCATAGGGCGACGTGTCAGTGATGCCGACGATCAGATCCTTGATCTTTATGTGCCAGAAATCCACGTTGAACGACACGTTGCGGATCGGCTCGAACACGAAACCGGCGGTGAAGGAAGTCGACTTTTCCGGGTCCAGCTGAGCGTTACCGGACTGTGTCAGGCCGACGCTGTAATCGCCGGTGACATAGGGCGCATTGGGGCCGCCATGGGCCGCGCAAAATGCCGCATAGGTTTCGCAGTTGATGCGCCGCGTGACATAGCCGGTGGTGGGAAGGCCGAAGGCTTCGTTAAAGCTAGGGATACGGAAGCCCTTCGAGAAGGTGCCCCGCACCACCAGTTCGGGCACAGGCGTGAATTTGACGCCCACCTTGGGAGAGAAATTCTCCTGACCCGTCGAATATTTGTCATATCGTCCCGACGCGGTCAGTTCCAGTTGATCGAAAACCGGCGCCTGAAGCTCGAAGAACGCCGACTTGACGTTACGCGACCCTTCCGCGCCCACCGCGTTGATGGAATAGTAGCGATCATAGGGGTTGGCGTCGTTCGCCGGGTTCGCGGACGGCGCATCGATCGACTCCTTGCGATAGGCAATGCCGACCGCGGCCTGGAAAGGCCCGCCGGGGAGATCGAACAGGTCCTTAGCCAGCGTGCCCTGCGCCTGCCACAGCTTCGACACCGAGGTGGTCACGCTCTGCGGCGCGATATAGTCCCAGACATCCTGCGAATTGGCGGCAGGATTGAGGAAATTGAACGCGCCGGTGGCGGCCACGTCCATCACCCGCTGCGGGATGATATAGTTGTCCTGGTAGCGCTTCAGCCGCACTTCCGACGCGGTAAAGTTGACCCCATAGCGCCAGTCGTCACCAAAGGATCCGTCGATGCCGGCGACGGCGCGCAGCGCCCGTGTGCGGGTCTCATCGGTGCGAGCATAAGGCGACCGGATCAGCACCTGTGCGCGCTGGCCAGCAGCGGCATAGGGATTGTTGGGGTTCAGCACGCCGTTAGCTGCAGTGCAGCCGGTGTTGAGCGAGTCGAACGTTCCCTGCCCCGAGGCGCAGGTATAGACCGGCAGCAGCACGTTATAAGCAGCCGGCGTCAGACCACTCGGCGAAGCGGCGGGCGTGCCGTTGAAGCCCAGCGGCGTGAGCGTAGCGAGTGTGTTGGTTTGGTAGTAGGTGCCCATCACATAGAATTGCGCGTTGTCGCCGAGGTTGGCGGTGATGCGCCCCGTCAGGCCGTAACGCTCGATCTGCGGTTGGAGCATCTGATATTTGTTTTGGTAGTCGACCTCGCACGCCCCATTGGCCGGCGCAGACGGAGATGTGCCGATATTCGGATTTACGGGAAATTCACCACAGCCCAAAGACGGATTTAGGTAGCTGAAGCGGCCCGAGCCAACGTTCGACCCGGTGGCGACCGGACGGACAATGCTGATGCCCGGCGTTGCAAACAGACCATTGAAGGTGTCGGACTCCGCCGTGTAGCCGTTCCAGTTATGGTTCGCCATGCAGCTACCGGATTCATTGCAGATGCCCTGCAGGTCGGTGCTGTTGTAAGGATAGCCGCGATCGCGAGCGTAGAGCGCATCGGACTTCTGATATTCACCCGACAGATAGACGTTGAAGCCCTGATCGGCCAGGTCGCCATAACCAACGGTCAAATCGACGCGGCGCTCGCCGGCATCGCCGCGGTCAGAAATGCCGGCCGACGCGTTGGCGTGAATGCCTTCGATCTGCTTCTTGGTGATGACGTTAATCACGCCCGCAATCGCATCCGCGCCGTAAGTGGATGATGCGCCGTCGCGCAGCACCTCGATCCGCTCGATGATAGCATTGGGGATGCTGTTGAGATCGACGAAGTTGCGCTGACCGTCGTCTGCAAGAGGATAAGGTGCAAGCCGCATGCCATCGACGATCGACAACGTGTTCTGCACGGTAAGACCACGAAGCGCTGGAGCATTCGCGCCGGCCGCGAAGTTTGAGCCGGTGTTCCAGCCGCTGGATATCGTGCCCGCGCCGTTCGCGCTCAGCCGTTGGATGGCCTCGGACGCGGTGTTCAGACCGCGCTGCTGCAGGCTTTCGGCGGACAGTACCGTTACTGGCGATGCGGTCTCCTTGGCAGTCTGGCGAAGTATCGAGCCGGTGACGACGATGGTATCCTCGCCCTCATCCGCAGCGCCTTGCGGCACTTGATCCTGCGCGCTTGCGATACCTCCGGACATGCAGGTGGTGAGGAAAATGGCAGGCGCTACGCCCGCGCGCAGACGCGCCATCGATTTCAGATTTAGCAAAGCCCAGTCCCTTATCTGGTGTGATTATCTCAGCGCGCCTGCTCGAGCGGTCGGGCGCTGATGAGGGCAGACTGAAAAGCCCGGAGGATGACGTAAAGGACGTTTGCGCTATTTTTCGCTTTTAAAACAAGCGCGTTGCAACATTGCTACACAGTTACGATCCAGAAACAGTTGCGCGACAAAATGCATCAGGCGCGCTGAAGTTCCCAATCCTGATATATAATATCTCTCTACGACATTGTCTCCTAAAACCCGAGCGTGGCGGTCCGCCGCGCGATTCGCTTGGAGCGTTTCTGCGCAAAGGTCGGATTCACAGAAGATGAGCGAGCTTGAGGCCGATACGGCATTACCGTCGGCGACATTATCGCGATCATATTACCCCCTCTTTAAGACCGATTGACCGATGCTTGGATCGCGGACGGCGACTACTGGCGTAGCCGAGATGGATGGTAAAACTCTAGAGAGGGTCCGATTGCGGCCGCTTTTATCGCAAGGCTATGGACGGCTTTCTCGAGTCGTTTGCCGCAGACCGGCCATTCCGCTTGCGGCCCAGCTCCCGCCATTGGCTAATCCTCAGAAAGTGTCGGGTTCCAGCAAGCCTAAGCGTAGGGCCGAGCGTCTTGGATGGGTCGATCGCCGACAGAAGCCGGTGCTGGGTCTAACAAATGCCGGCTGCTCCAGTACTCAATATGGGATGTTAGGCCTAGAGCATCGAGCGTGAAATAGGAATCTTGGGATTCCCAGCAGGATCAGGATGTGATTCATCGTGATTGGAGGTGGATCATGGGGAAATCCTATTCAGCCGATCTTCGGGGCCGAATTGTCGATCAC
>NZ_JBHTLS010000078.1:0-6730 GCF_042678845.1 Sphingobium olei
AAAGCCAAGCCGACAAATGGCCGCGCCAACGCCCAAGGCCAACAAAATATCGCGGGATGGAGCAGCCCGGTAGCTCGTCAGGCTCATAACCTGAAGGTCGTAGGTTCAAATCCTACTCCCGCAACCAAACACTATACAAATACAAACGCCGCCCCTCGGGGCGTCGTCGTCGTATGCCACAGAGCGCCGTAGGGGCCTAATACCAGCAGCGTAGCCTCTGCAAACACAGTAAGCAGCCTTCCTGGACCGGATGGCTCCGTCGCCAAGGGCTCTCATGCCCTATTTATGTGCGATACTTCCCCGCCCCAAATTCGACCAACGCATCAAAATCACTCTATAGTTCCAATCGTTCAGGCTGCGGCAATTCTGTTTGTCGGACAAGAGACCGGAGGCTCGCCAGCGTGGCGACTTTGCTGTCCTGTTCACGATCAATCGATCAGCGAGGTTCTATGATGCGGAAGTTTTCCCTGTTTCTCCCTTTGATCGCGCTGGCGGGGCCTGCCGCTGCCCAGGCGCCCGATGCGGCGTTGGGCAAGCGCGTCTTCATGCGATGCATGGCGTGCCATAATGTCGCCGCCAATGCTCCGAACAAGATCGGCCCCAATCTGTACGGCATAGTGGGAAAGAAGGCGGCGGCCATCCCGGGTTTCCGCTATTCGACGGCCCTTCAAAAGTCTGGAATCAGCTGGGATGTGGCGACGCTTGATAAATGGCTGACGCGCCCGTCTGCCGTCGTTCCGGGGACGTCGATGGTGTTCGCCGGCATCGGGAAGCCGGAGGAACGGCAAGCGCTGATCGCTTACCTTAAAAAGCCGACGCCTTAATGTCGGCGTGAGCAACCGCGCGGCAGCGGCGAAAAGGCGCTGCCCCGTGGAAATGCGTGCCGCATTGAGCCTTACGCGACAACTATGACGCCCACTCCAATGATCGCCCAAAATCCGATCGCCAGAGGCAGTCCGATGACGAGGCCCCTGAGCGCCGGGCCGATGTGATCGTTCACCATATCTTCTCTCCTACAGGAGGAGCAATGCGGGCAGGCCTGTGATTGTTCCCCCAGCGCATTCAGAGGACGTCAGAGAGCTTTCACGCTGATCTGGATCAGCGTCTTCATCTGGAACAGCGAGAAGCGCCTGCCGTTCCATCCAGCATAGTCTGCACGGAGGAAGAAGATATGGCTCCGCCCCCTGATCGGCGCCCATGGATGTGGGCAGGCGCGCTGTTGATTATTGCCTTAGCGATCTTCTTCCTGTTCCGCGGCTTCCTTGACGGCGGTTCGCCGGTGAATGCTGATCCACCCCGCGACACTGCTACCAACAACGCCGCCCGAGTGAGCCAGACCACCGATTAGGCAAGCTGGTTCCAAAGAGATATCAAGCACTCAGGCGCGCTGCGCCTTGAGCAGCTTATCGAGCGTCAGGGGGTAGTCACGCAAGCGTATACCGGTCGCATTGTAGATGGCGTTGGCGACCGCAGCGCCAGCGCCGCAAATCCCGAGTTCCCCAACACCCTTCGCCTTCATCGGCGAGCTTTTGTCATCGAGTTCGTCGATGAACAGCACGTCCTGCTCGGGAATGTCGGCATGTACCGGGACCAGATATTCAGCCATGTCATGATTGACGAAGAAGCCGAAGCGGGTGTCGACCTCCAGCGCTTCCATCAAAGCCGCGCCCACGCCCATCGTCATCGCGCCGATCACCTGGCTCCGGGCGGATTTGGGGTTCAGGATGCGCCCCGCCGCAAAGGCCCCGCCCATGCGGCGAACGCGCACTTCGGCGGTGTCCATATCGACACCGACCTCGCAGAAATGCGCGCCGAAGGTTGCCTGCGCATAGCGTTTATCGAGATCGCCATACTCCATGCTGTCTTCGGCCCATATGCCGTCCCGTCCAGCCAAGGTAGCGAGGGGCTGGGACTGGTTGCCGAACTTGACCAGCCCGTCGTCGAATTGCGCCTGTTCGGCGGGATAGCCGGCCTTCTCCGCCAGCTTCGCGCGCAGCGCCGCGGCAGCGGCATAGACCCCGGCCGTCGAACTGTTGGCACCCCACTGGCCCCCTGAGCCTGCCGAAGCCGGAAACCGGCTGTCGCCAAGTCGAACGGTCACATTCTCCAAAGGCACGCCCAGCATCTCAGCGGCCGTCTGGCCAAGGATGGTATAGGTGCCTGTGCCGATATCGGTCATGTCGGTTTCGACGATGACCTGTCCTTTGGCATCGACGCCGATCCGCGCGCCTGACTTCATCACCAGATTGTTTCGGAAGGCGGAAGCCACGCCCATGCCGACCAGCCAGCGGCCGTCGCGGACCTTCCCCGGCTTCGGGTTGCGCTTGCTCCAGCCGAACCTATCCGCCCCGGCGCGCAGACATTCCACGAACTTGCGGCTTGAAAAAGGTCGCTGCGGTCCGGCCTCCGGGTCATATTGCACATCGTTGCGGATGCGCAGTTCTACCGGATCGACGCCGCAGGCCTCCGCCAGCTCGTCCATCGCGACTTCGAGCGCCAGCAATCCGACCGCTTCGCCGGGCGCGCGCATCGCATTGCCTTCCGGCAGGTTCAGCGTCACCAGCCGGTGGGCGGTCAGGCGATTGGCACCACGATAGAGCAATCGCGTCTGCTGGGCCGCGGTTTCCGGACCGCCGCCCGGCAGGTCGCCGGACCAGACCTCATGCGCGATGGCATCGATCACCCCGTCCTTGTCCGCGCCGATCCGGATTCGCTGGATCGTGGCGGGGCGATGGGTGGTGTTGTTGGGGATCTGATGGCGCGCGATGGCGACCTTCACTGGCCGTCCCACCTGCCGCGCTCCCAGCGCCGCGAGCAACGCGTCGGCACGCAGGAAGAGCTTCGATCCGAAACCCCCGCCGATATAAGGAGAAACCAGCCTGACATTTTCCTTGGGGATGCCCAGCGTCTTGGCGACCTCGCCCACGCCCCAGGCGATCATCTGGTTCGACGTCCACAGGGTCAACTTGTCGCCATTCCACGCCGCGGTGGTGGCGTGCGGCTCCATCATCGCGTGGCTCTGATCGGGCGTGGTGTAATGTTGGTCGATCCGGACTGCGGCTTTCCCGAAAGCGCCGTCGAAATCGCCAGCCTTGGTATCGGCGGGCGAACCGAACATGTCCGGCGGCATCACACCCCTGATGCTTTCGGCGGCGAGATCGAACTTGCCGCCCTCGGTCGTATAGTCGATCCTTACCAGCTTGGCCGCATCCCGCGCATTTTCCAGCGTGTCGGCGATGACCAGCGCGACCGCCTGCTCATAATGATCGATCTGGGGGCCGCCCAGCAGCGGCGCGGTGTTCATGGAACCCTTGCCCAGCTTTCCCGCATTGGCGTGGGTCACGATGCCCAGCACGCCGGGCGCTGCTTCGGCTGCGCGCAGGTCGATCGCCGCGATCCTTCCCTTGGCGATGCCCGATCCGACGATCCAGCCATAGACGGGCTTGGGTGCGGCGTCGTGCCGTTCATAGGCATAGGGCGCGGTGCCGGTCACCTTTGCCGGGCCGTCGATGCGGCTGTGCGGAATGCCGACCACCCGGCCTTTGTCGATCGGGTTGGCACCTGCGGGGGTTGCGAACTTCATGCCCGTGCCTCCTGTTGCCGATAGACCGACGCCAGCGTCCTTTCGACCAGCAGCGTCTTGAATGCATTATGATGGGTGGTGCGCGCGCCAGCCAAGGCTGCTTCCGCCACGGCCTTGGCACCCTTGCGCGCGGCGGCATCGGCAGCCTCGACCCGCCACGGCTTGGTCCCGATCCCGCCAAAGGCGAACCGCGCCGTTCCGTCCCGGCCGAACACCGCTGCGACCGAAACCAATGCGAAGGCGTAGGACGCCCTGTCCCGCACCTTGCGATAGACATGCGTGCCGCCAATCGGCTTGGGCAGCGTGACGGAGGTGATGATCTCTCCGGCCTTCAGCACCGTTTCGCGGTGCGGCGTGTCGCCGGGCATCAGGTGGAAGTCGGCGATGGGGATGGAGCGCGCCGTGCCGGCGGCATCGACGGTGTCGACCTTGGCGTCCAGCAGCCGCATCGCAACCGCCATGTCGCTGGGATGCTGGGCGATGCAGGCGTCGCTCACGCCCAATATGGCGAGACCCCGGCTAAGGCCCTGCATCGCGCCGCAACCGCTGCCGGGCTTGCGCTTGTTGCACGGCATGCGCGTGTCGTAGAAATAGGGGCAGCGCGTACGCTGGAGCAGGTTGCCGCCGGTCGTCGCCTTGTTGCGCAACTGCCCCGACGCGCCGGCAACCAGCGCGCGGCTCAGCACGGCATAGTCGCGTCGCACCGTCCTGTCGGCCGCCAGATCGGTGTTGCGGACCAGTGCACCGATCTTCAAGCCCCCGTCCTCCGTCTTTTCGATCCGGTCCAGGCCCAGATGATTGACGTCGATCAGGTGGGTCGGCGTCTCGATCTGCAATTTCATAAGGTCGAGCAGGTTGGTGCCGCCGGCGATGAAGCGCGCGCCCTGCACGGATGCCGCCGCTTTAGCCGCTGCTTCCACGCTCGTTGCGCGCTCGTAGGTAAAGGGCCTCATGCCTTGGCCTCCCCCGCGACGTCGCGCATCGCGGCGATGATGTTGGGATAGGCGGCGCAGCGGCAGATATTGCCGCTCATCCGCTCGCGCAGTTCGGCGTCGCTCATCTGCACCTTGTCCAGATCGCGCGTGGCGTGGCTGGGCACACCGGCCTCGATCTCCTCCAGCACCGCGACGGCGGAACATATCTGCCCAGGCGTACAATATCCGCACTGATAGCCGTCATGCTCGATAAACGCCTGTTGCATCGGATGGAGCCTGTCTGGCGTGCCCAGGCCCTCGATCGTGGTCACCCTTTCGCCGTCATGCATCACGGCCAGCGTCAGACAGCTATTGATGCGGCGGCCTTCGACAATCACCGTGCAGGCGCCGCACTGTCCATGGTCGCAGCCCTTCTTCGTGCCCGTCAGGTGCAGATGTTCGCGCAGCGCATCCAGCAGGCTGGTGCGCGGGTCGAGCTGCAGATGCACCTCCCGACCATTGACGTTCAGTTCCACCGGGATCATGCGCGCTCCTCCAGCATCTTTGGCAGATCGGTCAGCCTGGCTTTGTCCATGGGATATGGCGGGCGCGGCTGCGGCCAGCACGGCGCTCCCCTGCAGCAATCCGCGGCGCGTCATCGGGTTGCACGACATGGATGATCCTCCCTGTTCATCTGTGAGGCACTACGAAGATGTAGCCCGTTCGATCCCGTCCCGCGCATCATCCTGCGCAAGATAGCAGATATTCGTTCCGGCCTCAAAACAGGCACAGCACTGGTGTATGCCCCTGATTCGCCAGATATCAACCAACATGGATTATCATGACGGCCATGTCCGATCGCCGAAAAAGCTGAAAATCTCCAGGTTTTCGCGTTCAAACCGCCAATTTCATTTTTGTGCAATTCTTCCCTTGCCGATGCGGACAAGCGCTGCTAGTTCCCCGCCACCCGCCGAGAGGGACTTCTCCTCCGGCCGCCAGAGCGGGCGTAGCTCAGGGGTAGAGCACAACCTTGCCAAGGTTGGGGTCGAGGGTTCGAATCCCTTCGCCCGCTCCAGATTTTGTTAAAAAATCAGTCAATTACTAGATATTGATTTGATCTTGGGAAATCCATTTTCCTATCATCGTCCACATGTTTTTCAGTGGAGCAGCGTTTAGTAGCGTATGTTCGGGAAGGGTTTGGTCCTTCAGTTGCTGCCGCGTTTGCCAGCCAATCTGAATCACGATCATAGCGCGCGCGAATGGGGCGCGTTGAAGCGCAGGCGGGTAGGGCGGGATGGTGCGACGTTGCTCCGGCTACCTCTCACCTATGCGCTGGGGGGATGAGCCTACGGTCTGCAGCGTCAGGGGCGGCTGGATGCGGTATCGCGCATTTGTCGGGCGTCGGGCTACTGAAACGCCTAAAAGGAGTGATCGACTGGTTGAGCTACGGCGCCGCGTTCCTGTTCGACGCGGATATCCGCAGCCGGAATGCAACGCGACGGCTGCGGGTGGTAGATGGAAGCGTGATTCGCTCTGCTAACACCGAACGGCGCGCGGCTGGACTGGAGCGCGCTTTACGCCGAAATGCAGCCGGGACAAATGGCCGAACACGAGGTGCTGGTTGATCATTTTGGCCGTAAGCGAGGAGCGCCCGAGGGCTCAGCCTTCCGAGAATGTCTTATCGTTAGCCGCAAAGACGAAGCTTCGTCGGGACTGACGCGTAGGGCGATATGGTTTGAGCATAGGAGGAAGGACCGGGTGGGCGCGCAGCTCATCCCTTGACCGTCGCGTCGGCGAATTTTCTTCTATTACTTCGGTTCCCGCGCGGGAAATGTTTGCGGACAATGCGACCGCAGCCGGCCGCCTGCGCTGACAGAATGAAGGTGCGATCAAACGGCCTGAGAGCGGGCTCGTGATCGATG
Organism: Sphingobium olei; assembly: GCF_042678845.1. NCBI lineage: Bacteria > Pseudomonadati > Pseudomonadota > Alphaproteobacteria > Sphingomonadales > Sphingobiaceae > Sphingobium > Sphingobium olei. The sequence continues at coordinate 6,420 of NZ_JBHTLS010000078.1, forward strand.
TGCTCCCAGCGCATGACAGACAACTCGCTTGGTGGCTCGCGACATATCTCATTGTCGGGGTGTTGATCGACGAGGCTGTCGCCGAAGGCCTCGCTTTTCCCCCTGCGTCTTCGGCAACGGCAGACGCACACCTATCGCTATGACAAATACAGAAATTCCTGAGAAACGCGCTTTTGGTCGCAATCCTGTCAATCGGCGTCCAAACGGGACCCCCGATCGGCGCGCAAAAGGGACCCCCTTTCGAGTATGGCACGACGGTCGAGGAACGCTCCTTGCGCTGCGCGTGGCGTAGGGAGGGCGGAGCCCGACCG
>NZ_JBHTLS010000079.1:0-6902 GCF_042678845.1 Sphingobium olei
CTTAACCGCCTGGTAAGGCGATACAAGGAAATACTGCGCCTCGCAGAGCGGTTTTGTTTTTGTTTGAAGAATCACGCTTTGTGCCCTTCCCATATTCTCATCGCGTCGGCCGCCAGTTTCCGCTGGTCGCGCTGACGGGAATAATACTCGACAAGCTGCAATGTCTGTCCGCTAATCGATGCCGTTTGGGCCACGGTGCATCCCGCCTCCAGTAGAGCGATGACGGCATTTTTGCGCAGCCCATGGGGAACGATCTTCGCCCCGCGATCCTTTGCCCACATCTGGATTATCCGGCGCAGCGCCTTGGCGTTCATGGCCGATCCGTCCGCCCCAATGATGATCGGGCCGATCTGCCGCGGCGTCCGATTCAGTTGTGCCTGCAATCGAGTATGGGCCGGTATCTCCAGTTCCTTTTCGGTTTTCTGCTGCTTCAAATGTATTTTGCCGTCGCGGATGTCCGAGAATTTGAGCGAGCATACATCACCGATCCGCTGGGCAGTGTAGTAGAGCAGGTGGACCGCTAGGCAGACTCGTTCGTCCTCGGCTGCGAGCGCCTGTACCAACAATGCCTCGGGCCACGGCAGATGCTCTCCCAGCTCGTTTAGGTCTATGTCTGCGCATGGATCGACGGTCACATGCCCGCGGCCACGCGCCCACTTGAATAGTGCCCGCGTCACCTTGAGCAGCATGTTGGCAGCACCGGGCTTGTCGGCCCTTTTGTCCACCATCAGCACGACATCGGCGCGTGTCACCTCCGCCGCGGGAGCCATGCCCATCAGGCGTTCCAGCTCGTTCAGATAGATGTCGTAGGTGCGCTGCGAGCCGTCTGACAGGTTGGTGTAGTCGCGACCCTTGCGGTATAGTCCGATCATGGAGGCGACGGTAATAACCGCGGCGGCATTGGATCGGCGGGTGCGATGCCCCATCATGGCGGAATATGCCGCACCGAATGCTGCCTTGTCGGCAATGTCAGGAAGCGCCGCAAACACCTTCTTGCCGCGGGCGTCGAGCGTCCCGGTGTCGAAATACCAGTAGCGCTTGCCTTTGCTGGTGCTCGTTTTGACGTAGGGCACGCCGGCGCGGGATTTCCTACCCATTGTAAAGCGGGCTCCCCTTGCGCCAGTCATTGGCAGCACGAACGCCGGTAAGCCGATCGACATATTCGTCCAGTTCGCTGCGGCTCCAATGCTCTGCGTTGCCCAGCATCACCGGGTGCGGCAATCGCCCCGCGGCGATCTCTCGCTCCAGTTCCGCGGCCGACAGGTCCAGATAGGCGCAAGCGGTGCCGCGCTTCATCATCCGCGGCCAGAAAGGAGCAAGCCTCCCCATCCCTACTCCTCCCTCGCCGCAGCGATCATGGCGGACCAAGCTTGCTCGAACATGGTTTGAGGCGACCTGTTCGACCACGACATATCGCTGCCTGCGCCTGTTGCATCGGTGGCAGCGTTGAGCATTTCCATGGTCGGCACTTCAAGGGCGCGGAGGGCGGCTTCGATCATCTTGCCGATTGCGTTCGGAGGCACGTTGCGCCCGTCACCATGCGTCAGATGCTCCATGATGTCAGCCGAGCCGCCATGCTCTATGTAGGCGACCAGAGCGGCGGCTTTAATGCTATCCACCATCTTCATCGCGCGGGTTCCTTGTTGAGGAGGGCCTTAACGCGAGCGCGCGTGGCGACGAAGTTGTCCCACAAGTCCTCTTCGTCGTCATCCTCAGCTTCGTCCCTGCGGTGCGGGCAAATGCTGGATGGCCGATCAGTGTCCGCCCATACGCACGTCATGTCATGAACCGCTTGGTAGAAAGCTCGCAACGCCTCCACCTCAGCAGAGAGGGCGCGGATCATATTGGCGGATTGTTCAGGCAACTTCGTCTGTTCGACGCCGCCAAAGGTGATGACGGATCGTTCAAGCACTATTGCCACGGCCAAAGGCAGTTCCTCGCTCATTCTTCCCGTCCTGTCTCAGGGGTGGTGCGGAGGGCTTCTGGAATGGGCATCCATCCGCTGAACATGCGATCGCTGCACCCGCCGTAGCCGGGGAATAAAGACCAGCCCATGTCATAGCCCGATGGCTCGGTGTACCCTTCGTGCCGGATGGCGAAGGTGCGGCCATGCCAAGCGTGGCTGTTGTACTCAGGATCAGGCTGATAGAACTGCGCCAAGATATAGCTGCGATCCTTCGGCGCTTCCGACATCGGGCGCAGAATGTCCTCACTCCCCATCGTCACCCTCCCCGCCCGGCTTCGACGCGAGGGCATCTGCTGAACGCCATTGACGTTGCATTTCAGGCGTGACGTTCTTCATCCCGCCAGCGTCAATGTTGCGTTGCCGGCAATAACCCCAATCGCGACAAGAGAATGGGCTGAAGCATCGGGATTGGCAGCGTAGCCCGCTCACGACCGCCCCTCCCCACCGTTGCGATGCGACTGTATCCGGGCCGACTCTTTCGCGTGATCTACCAACGCACCGGCGCGGCAAAGAGTGCAGCCACAGTCGGGGCTATGGGTATCCCCACCGTTGCCGGTTGCGAGTGCTTTGTCGGCATCATGGTGCCAATTGACATAGTGAGGCGGAACGATTTCCTTTGCGCGTTCGGTAGCGGCTACTATCTGCTCAAACTTGGCAGTCGGGATCAGCACGTAACCGGGATGATGAGCCTCGCTTGTCATATAGTCGTCAGCTATGCCTTCGCAGGCTTCGCGCAGCACAGGCTCGGCAGCGCCATTGGAAAGACGCAATGACATGGCCCGCTCTTTCCACGTCGCCAACTCGGTTTCCGCCGCCGCTAGCCGTTCTTTGTGCCAGCCAAGTTGAAACCACGGGTCGCTATCTTCGGTCGGCTTCCCGTCCGCGTCAACTTCATGCGAAGGGACAGGCTCGGCAGCATCGGTTGATGCGCGGAGGGCCTTTTCAAAGCGAGCGAAGGCTTGGACCAGCGAGCAATCATCCTCCATGCCATCGAGGATGTGCTGTACTTGTTGGCCGTCCATATCGCGGAGCCAAGCGCCGGCTGCTTCCCTCGCCTCTTGGCTTGGCTCCAGCGTTTCAGGCGGCGTGTTGTTGCTAGTCATTGTAGGGCGACTTTCTCACGCCGACGAGGGCGCGGGTCAGGTCCATGCTGGCACGCTTGGCAGCAGCAGTGGCGCGGGTGTCGGGATACTGCGCATCACGCAGCGTCTTGATTGCGGCGTCGGCCTTGGCAATGAAGCGTCGGGCCTCATTCTGAGCGTCCTTGATGCGCTCGATCTGTCTTGCGGTCATTGGGTACATAAATTCTCCTTCGCAGGTTGAGGCAGCAGATCGTCAATGATGGTGACGACTGCCTTAGTGTCGACGCGATATGGCGGGCTTCCCTCCCCCGCCCCCTGCTCGCTGACTGGCTGGGCGGCTAGGAAATCATCGGCAGTTTTCAAAAGGCCGTTGATGTCCTCATGCTTGTTTCCGTTTTGCACCCGAACGACCGCCGCGAGATTGGCGATGATGGATTTCGCCTGCGTATCCGCGCTGACTGGCTGGGCGGGTGCGGAGAGGGCGTTGATCTGATCCGCGAAGTTCTTGGCCGCCAACTCGCTATCAAATTCTGCGCAATAGCCGTTGATCTCGATCCGCCAGAACGGTTCGCCCGGCTCCTGCATAAAGTCGCCTGTGACGGTTTCGATCTGACGCACCTCGACACCAACCGACGCCTCCCCATCGACTTCACGCTCTGCCGGGAGGGGTGCGGGGAACGAGGCGAGGGCGCCCATGATCTTCTGGATTGCCACGTCCTGGCTGACGCCGCGCTGGCGCATGTCGTTCCACCAGCCGATACGAAGCGCAACCGCCTCCCCGCTCGATTGCGTGGGGCGGGAGAGAGACGCGATGGCCTGCAACAAAGGGTGATCCGAGCGCCAGTCGTGGGCGTCCGTATCAAGACCCCAGCCGCCTTGATGCATGAGATTTCGGATTACGTTGGCCAACTCGCGGTTTGCCCAGGTCGGCTCCAGCGCTGCCATCAGCGCACTGTTTTCGGCGGTCATGGGGTTGGTTCCTTCATTGCCCAGCCCGTCCCCGCCATTGCCGCATTATATTCAGCGGCTGTCGGTTCGGGTCGCGGGTCGCGATAGTGGGGCTTGTGAGCGCGGCACAGATGACCGGGCTGCAAAATCTTCGGCTGGGCGTTTGGCAACTTCTCGCGACAGGCCGGGCATGGCACACCGAACGCTTTCCGTTCAGCCTGGCGCAAATCCTTCAGGTCGCGGAAGGCGTCGATCATGTCACTCATAAACCGCCCCATCGCTCTTGCCATGCTTCCACACGGACGTTGACGTTCCAGACGGTTGCCTCTTGCGACGATCGCTCAGCACAATCGGGGGATTGCGATCACCGGCGCTGTGGACCGCCCGCCAGCGATGTTCGCCGGGGCGAATTGCTCGCGCGGGGGTGGAGGGGTGGCGGTTCATGCGAGCCTCACCTTGCTGTTGCGTTGGAATTGACCGAAGCTTAGGCTGTCATCGACATCGCTGATGTCGAGCCATTTCGAATAGCGCGCCTTTGCCCGCGATATGGCGACGACCTCCATCTGGTAGCCAGCATACGACACGATCCAGCGCCGATGCTTGTCGCCTACGGCTTTGAGGTGCACCGCCAAAGCTGCCCGCCCTTCCGCAGTGACCGAGAAATATTCCCCTTCCCTCGTCTTGCCATCGCTCTGCCAATGCGGGGAGGATGCCATCTCACGACGGAGGTCGGTGTCCCCAATCACGTAGAAATAGTTGCGGTACGTTTCAGAGCGAGGATCGACCGGGCGGCCAAGCGCATGGTCGATGTGATCCATCGCCTTGTCTTCGAGATAGCGGTTGACCTGCGTCATCTCTCAAAATCTCCCGCAGTGACGATTTCCCATTTCGTCACCGCTATGCTGCCCATGTCCGCTTGGGGGTTCGTGCGGGGGGAGGCGGTTGATTCATTCCAGCCCGTGCACGTCGCGATCGTCGCGGCGCCTGTCGCGGGCGGTGTCGTATGGGTCGCCGTCTTCCTCGATGTCGCAATCGCCATCGCAAAGCGGCTGTCCGCCGTTGAAGCATTGCTCCGAATGGCAATCAGGCTCGTCGCAGTGGTCACAGCCGCAGCCGCTAAACTCGTCGGAGCCGCAGCACAGAAAGCCGCAAGCGTTACACAAGCTCCGTCTCCCGCTTCTTGCCGCGCCGGGCTTCTGCGCTGGCGATGACGGCCTTCAAGCGGCCTGCATCCTGACGGGCGACGCGCTCTTTGAGGGGAGCCAATTCCGCATAGGCATCGGCATATTTGCTGAAGATCGAGGTCTTCTCGGCCTCTAGCCTGGCCACAATCCTCTCATGCTCCGCCAGCGATATGACCGGCTCCTTGCGCTTGAATATGTTCAGCATGTGGGTTTCTCCCTTTAGGCGGCGGACGGAATTTCGTCGGACAGGGCGATGCCTTTCTCGGCCGCGAACGAGAAAATCGCTTCAATCAGGTCGGAAAATTCGAGTTTAGTCAGACGCGAGGAACGGTAGCCCAGAGGCACAACCCCCTGCCCGTCCAGCGTCGGTTCAAACGTGCATTTGAAGCCAACCGAGTGCATAAACAGGGCTTTCCAGGTATCGGTGTCCAGCATTCGCCCATCTGGCTTTGCTCGACTGATCTGGCTCAAAAGCGCCCATAGCAACGCGTTTTGATCGCTGGTCCTCTTGGCCTCTTTGATGTTCAGAATTGCGCCTTGTGGAGCCTGCTCGATCAAGCGTTGGGCCTGTGCCCGCTTGAACGGTGAATTGAGGATAATGGTCTGACCATTAGCCACGGCTTTCCTCCCATGCCCGACGCCCCGGCCATGCGTTCCAGTAGGCTTTGCTGTCCTCTAGGGCGTTGATCCGGTAGTTCGCTTCGAAGCGGGGCCACGACCAATCCGTCTGCTCTTTATGATGGCCCGCACACATTGGGATGCAGTAACGGTCATGGACCTTTGAGCCGGTCCCTTTGCCATCAGCGGGATCAACGCTTTCGTCGCTGCCCGCGTAATCGACGTGGCAAGCCTGTATCTTGCCCCAGCATCCGCCACGGTCGTCCAGTCGGCATGGGCGCCCACGGAGCCATTGCAGAAAGCTGGGCGCGCGTTTCCAAAGATCAACGCGGTGGCTGTTCTTCTTGCGCGGGGCGAAGGCGGATGAGCGGAGCATCAGAAAGGCACACCATCCGATCCGAGATCGTCATCATAAGACGTCGATCCGCTACCGCCGCGACGGTCGCCATCCTTGGGCAGCGGTTCGCGCAGCATGATCTTGAACTGGCCTTCCACCGGGGCTGGCATGGCGTCCAGAAGGACCGTCCAACCCTTGCCGTCCTTGTTCGGGAACGCGGCTCCGATCTTGGTGAAAAAGCTCTTGCGGTCGCGGCCTTCGCGGACAGCCAGTGCGTCGAGACGTTCGGTCATGTTATGCTGCTTTCTTCTTCTTGGAGAGGGCGTTCATCGCTTCTTCGAAGCGCGATTGCGGAATATGCTTGAGGCTCTGGACCTTCATGAAAGCGCAGAAAGCCTGAAGATCAGCGCCAACATCATCGGCGGCATTCTGAAGGCGGGTAAGCTCTTCGCGAGATACAAGCCGCTCGTCAGTCGTGACGGTTCCACGCGGAAGAACGGGGGCTACAACGTTGCCGGCAGCCGCGTTTAGCTGCGCCGCCCCGCGCGCCGTCCAGCGCTTCCACATCTTCTTGCCGTTCTTCTCGTAGCTCTCGCACTCGGCCCAAACGGCATCCATGTCGTAGAGGTAGCGGCCCACGCCCCATTTGACGGCGGCGCGCTTGAAGGCGTCGGAGACGGCCCCCTTCTGGCCTTCGACATCCGTGTCCCCTGCCCCGTCAGACTTGCTGATCCATTCGTCACCGCACTTGATGGCGATGGTGCAGA
>NZ_JBHTLS010000080.1:0-7009 GCF_042678845.1 Sphingobium olei
GTCCCGAAGGTCCTGTGAAAGTGTTCGCGCCATCCATACTGGCCTCCTCCAACCAGCAGGAAGCGTGAATCACATCAGCACGGACAAGGGAATCCCCAATGATTCAATTCGTGTGGAAACCGCTCTAAAATGACATGCTCGAACGCTGAGGCAAGGCTCTTATATCTTGAAGTTCACCGCGATGGGCGCTTTAGCTTTTCGCGTCCAACCAAGCTTGCAAGCTCAAGACGCCCAATCTAAGGCTTAGCGCTGTCCCGCAGATTATTTAAGTTGGAGAATTGCGTTTGCCCGGTCACGAAGGCAAGGTCTTGGTCTATGGTGGCGGACTGATCGGCGGAGCAGCGGCAAGAGCGCTAAGCGAAGCCGGACAGTCGGTCACCGTCATCACCCGAGCGCCGTCGCTACAGAGCTTGCCGTTCATCGACTGGCGATTTGGTGACCTGTCATCGGAGCGGCCTGATGAAATAATGGCAGGATGCCAAGCCGTGATTTACGCTGCAGGAAGCCTGTCGCCCGCCTCTTTGGCTCCCAGCATTGCTCAATTACTGGCGTCCCAAGTTATACCCGTAGTAGAACTGGCCGAACAGGTGGCACGGCTTCAAATACCCAATTTCGTGTTCATCTCTTCGGGGGGAACCGTTTACGGCCAGACCGATGTCGTCCCGACCCATGAAGATGTCCAGACCGCGCCAATAAATGCGTATGGCATGATCAAGGTGCAAACCGAACAGGCTCTGATGGAAGTCAGCCGTCGATCAGGAATGCGCGTCATTATTCTTCGGGTGTCCAATCCTTATGGTCCCGGACAGCAGGGGACAAGACGCTTGGGTTTTATTGCCGCCGCCGTTGAGGCGGCCGCCCGTGGCGAGCCGCTCACCATCTGGGGCGATGGCCTTAGCACGCGCGATTTCATCTACCTTGCCGATGTTGCGAACGCCGTTCGCCTAGCCGCCTCCTATCAGGGCCGTAGCGACATCTTCAACATTGGCGGTGGAAGCGAAACGTCTCTTCTCCAGATTTGCGATTTGGTGAGCCGCATTGGCGGAGTTCCAATTGAGGTACGACATCAGGAAGCGCGGTCGGTCGATGTACGGCGCAGCGTACTTGATGTCAGAAAAGCGGCTAGCCTACTTGACTGGCACCCACGAATATCATTGGAAGATGGTATCAGAGCAACAATTGGTCGTGCTTAAGATGACGAACATGATGCATATTTTTCTCATAATATGCGCTATCGGGGGCTTTGATCATGCATGACCATCAAAAGATCGCAAATCACCGTAGTGCTTTTCGCAAGTTTATCTTGAGGTGGACATCTGGGTTTGCCATTCCCTTCGACAAATTGTACTATATATCGCGCTACCCTGATGTACAGGAAGAGGAAGCCGAACGCCATTTCATTCGTCAAGGATGGCGTAATGGTTATTCCCCCAATCATAATTTTGATATGCTGGCCTATCTTGCAGGGGAAGGCATTGATATTGTCAAGCGTCATGAAGATTTGAACCACAGGCCCTTTATTCGGGCAATGATAGACAATGTAAACATACCGCAACAGGCGAGGAATTTTGCGCAGGATTACATCGACATAGTCGATTTCGGTCTGTTCGATCGGGCATTCTATTTCGAAAAATATCCAGATGTGGTTGGCGATCCTATTGAGCATTACCTACGTTGGGGCTGGAAGAAGGGTTATGATCCAAGTCCACACTTTTCCACTTCTGCTTATCTAAATTTCCATCCTGATGTGGCGAAGGCGGAATATAACCCGCTGCTTCATTATTGCCGGTTCGGAAGTGTGGAGAGGCGGCTTGCAGCCCGTGCCGTGCCCTCATCACCGAGCGAACCCGAACCCATCTTGACAGAACCTCACTGCCCCCCCCTGGAAGACAATCGCAGACGCTTGCAAGCTGATATTCGGCAGCGCCTGGCTCCGTCGACCAAAAAAGCTTTCATCGCTGGTCCAGAGATTTCGATCCTAGTGCCGGTGTACAATGTCCCGGTCATCTGGTTGCGCCAGATGGTAGAGTCCGTGCAGCACCAAACCTACGATCGCTGGCAGCTGTGCATCGTGGATGATTGCTCAACTTCAGCGGAACTGCGGGAATTGCTCCTAGAACTGCAAGCTTGGGATAAGCGCATCCAAGTCGTAATGCGCGAAGCCAATGGCGGTATATCGGCCGCTTCCAACGATTGCCTGGCCCTTGCGACAGGCGAATATGTCGCGCTGCTCGATAATGACGATATGCTCACTAATGATGCCCTGGAAGAAATGGCTAGGGCCATTATCCACAACGACAAGCCAGATTGGCTGTACAGCGACGAATTTAAAATCGACGAAGAAAATAATGTGTCCGACTTGTTCGCAAAGCCGGACTGGTCTCCGTCCATGCTTTTTAACTACATGTACACGGGACATCTGACCCTTTACAAAAAAAGCATTGTTGAAGCTGTTGGCGGCTTTCGCTCCGTTTATGACTTCTCGCAGGACTACGACCTAGCCCTGCGTATATCGGAAAAAGATGTCCGCGTCGTTCATGTCGAAAAATATCTCTATGCTTGGCGAATGATCGCCACATCCGCTGCTTCTGGCGGCAAACCTACTGCTCGGATCAGCAATATCGCCGCACTTCAAGATGCGGTCGATCGGCGTGGTTGGAATGGCACCGCCACTCCCCTTCCGACTGCCAACCGGATCGTTCGCCATGTTTCGCATGATGTTAAAGTATCAATCGTCATCCCTTCCGATAACGAACGTAATATTAAAGCGTCAATTAATTCCATCTTGGAAAACACTACCTATGTTAATTATAATATTGTGGTCGTGACGAATAGCGGCATTGTTTCTAATCTCAAGCCAGGGTTTTCGTCTAACAAGGTTAATTGGGCCAATTACGATAAGCCATTTAATTTTTCGGATAAATGTAACGCCGGTGCGATGGCTAGTGATGGGGAATATGTCATTTTCTTTAATGACGATGTGCGCGTAATCACCCCTGATTGGATACAGGGATTGTTGGAATATGTGACGTTGCCGGGTGTCGGTGCGGTTGGACCCAAATTGCTATATGAGAACGGGTTGATCCAGCATGGCGGTATGGCCACAGGAATGCGCCGGTTGGTTGGCACCGCGTTCCACTGTTATCCCGACAATTCTTCCGTGCATTTCAATTTCGCCCAATGCGTGAGGGATGTGTCAATTCTGTGCGGCGCCTTAATTGCCATGCCAGCAAAATTGTTCTGGGATATTGGAGGATTCGATGCGGTCAATGCGCCGATCGGTCATTCCGACGTCGATCTGTGCTTCCGAGTTCGGGAAGCGGGATTTCGTTGCGTTTACACGCCTTACGCCAAACTCGTGCATATTGGCCATGTGTCGATCGGAGAAGAAGAGGCCGTAAAAAAAGCCTTCAAGCGCGACAAGTCAGAGGTGTTTCTGTTGAAGCGCTGGTGTGAATATGTTGCACGTGATCCTTATTTCACACCGGCGATGCGTAGCTTGACATACATGGACTCGCCGGAAAATTTCCAGGTGTTCCCTGGATCTGGATCAGCAGGGAAAGACGATGTTCTGATTCTATCGCATGACCTTACATCCAGTGGCGCTCCTAAAGTTGCCTATGATCTTGCCTTGTTGATGCAGAGCGAGGGCTACTTCGTGACCGTTGTCTCGCCGGTGGACGGTCCTTACCGTTCGAAGCTAGTCAGCCATGGAATTACAGTTATAATCGACGAGTTGATTTTGACTGGACATGAAAGCTCAATGGTTCTGGCGCGTAGTTTCGACTTTGTGATAGCTAACACGATCGTTTGCTGGCAGTCTGTGGCTGAATTGGCGAAGACTACCCCTACTTTTCTCTATTCTCATGAAACAGAATTGGTCCATCATTTCGCTGACATCTATCCCGATTTCCTCGATGCCGTTCGAAGTGCGACGCAAATATGGAGCGGCAGCCAGCATGCTGCTGATGCTTTGGCCTATTACGGGTTAAAACCGCATATTGTTGAATACGGGGTTGATGACATTACAGCAGCAGAAGGCAATCCTGCAATCCGAATTGCAGTTTTCGGTTCAATCGAGCCGCGCAAGGGGCAGGATTTGGCGATATTAGGCATGGGTGATGTCGCTCCTGAAATTCGATCAAAAGCGCGACTTGACCTGTTCGGCCGAACCTTGGCCGTCGGGTACCATCATCAGTTAGAAGTGATGGCAGCAGGTATCAAGCAAGTGCATTTCGGCGGCGAACTAGCCTATGACGAATATCGCAAGGCATTATCTGATACAGACATCATCCTGGTTTGTTCGCGAGATGATACATTGCCCTTGGTTTCACTGGATAGCCTTGCTCTCGGCAAAGCCTTGATCTGTAGCGCCACTACTGGGACGTCGCGCTATCTGCAGCATGAAGAATCCGCGCTTATACTCAAGCATAACAGTCCACAAGAGATCGCTGACGCTATTTCACGGCTGATTGATGATGCGGAACTGCGCCAGAAGATCGGAGTTGGAGCGAGATCTGTGTTCGAGGAATATTTTACATATGACGCCTTTTCAAAGCGCATATTTAAGCGCTTTGATGAGGAGAGGCAGATAACCGTAGCCTCTTGATGGTGCCTTGCAGAAAATTAGGACCAATTTTTGGCACGTCTCCGAGAGCGTTAGGCACAATTCAAGAGCGTAGAGGCACGCAAGTTCGGTCATTGACTTGCCCCCATCGATCGTAAGACCGTATGTCCGCTGAGCGACTGAGGGCGACCCTGCGCTCTGATGTCCGCTGTCAACGTTTCGGGCGTGCGCCAGCGACCGGTCCACCCGGAGCCATTTGGATAATCGCACACAGGTGGAGGCAGGACCTGAAGGACGTCGGTGATCAAGCTGGACACCTCGAAGAACCGTCGGATTATGTCCAATTGGGCGCAGGAGGAGGCGGCAGCGGGCGGGTAGTGCCGATTCCGCTGCACCGATCCGTTGATTTTCTGGACGGAGCCGATCGCTGATTCCGGTTTTCGTGTCATGCAGGCGCAGCGCGGCCTTCGAGCCATGCGAGGCGCTGGAAATTATAGACCAGGTTGGCCATGCCGATCTTGATAGTGGCGCGAGCGATGCCGATGGTGCGGACGACAAGGCCCATGCGGTGTTTCTGTCCGGCAAAAACATGCTCAACGGCGGCGCGGACCTTTGAGCGCCTTGCATTGGCTCTGGCTATCCGTTCAGGCAACGGCCGTCTGGGTAGGCGCTTCTGGTGGATGTTGCTGGTGAACATGCCCTTGGCGAGGAACGCCTCGTTCTTCTTCGATCGATAGGCGGTATCGGCCCAAACGCCCGATGCAGTGTTATCCTTGCTGATCAGATCGGGCAGTCGCGCCCCGTCATGAGCATTGGCGGCGCTCACATCCCAGGTACGGATCAGACCGTGAGCCCGATCGATGCCGATATGATTTTTATAGCCGAACATCGGAATGGCCAGATCGACCGGCTTTGCCGCCCTGGGATCGGCACCTTCCTGGACCTTGGCCTTGCTATATTTGATCGACCAGCGCGCATCGCGGTCTTTCTGCCGGACCTTGGCAGGCGTCCATTCCTTGGGGATACGGCCTTCCTTGATCGCCGTCTTCTCCTCCTGGGTGTTGCGCTGCTTGGGTGCGGGTACAACGGTGGCATCAATGATCTGACCGCCCATGGCCAGATATCCCTGGTCCTTGAGCACGACATCGAAGCGCGCGAACAGCCGGTCGATCGCCTTGGCCGTCACAAGCCGTTCGCGGAACAGCCAGACCGTGGTGGCATCGGGCACGGTGCCTTCCAGCCCCACGCCCAGGAAACGCTGAAACGATAGCCGGTCCTTGATCTGAAACTCGGTCGCCTCGTCGGACAGCGAATACAACGCCTGTAGAACCAAGATTTTGAACATCAGCACCGGATCGAACGGCGGCCGTCCGCCCTTGTTACGAGGACCACGGCGCAGCGCGGCCACCAGCGGTCCCCGGAATAGCTCGAAGTCCACCACCGCCGACAACCGCTCCAGCGGATCGCCTGCCGCGCTCAGCGCCTCATATCGGTCCGAAAGATCAAAGAAACCCGGCTGTCCTGCCATTTCTGCCTCCGCCACAGCGTCGGCGAAGTGAATCAAATCTACCCCGCAAAGGCCAGCGTTTTTCGAGGCGTCCAGCTCTGATGCGCGGGTTGGATACCGCATTACCGATTAAGCGTCTGGGGCAGTCCCTGTCTTACTACGGGCGTCGGCCAATAGCCGGCCACAAAGCGTCTGTCGGGCGTTCCCCTGCCGTGATCCTGCCCCCGCCTGTGCGCGAGTGGGATGGGTCGATCAGACTGGCTGCGCCACGCGTCCGACCAACCACATGAAGCCGGCAAGCTCGCGTGCGATCGCGGTGCAAACGACCGTCGTTCGCTTGCCGGTTGCCGCCAGCCGCCGATATCGGGCGGTAAGGCGAGATTGTGCTTTCCAGGCGATCTCACGCACGACGGGCGAGACCCGCTCATGGATGTAGAGCTTCTTCACGCCAATGCGCGGTGGATAGCGGTAGGTCCATGCGCTTTCGACGCACGCATCCGCTGAGCGGCGCCTTGTCGGTGGGATGATGGATCGGTCTTAAGGTCGCAGTTATTTGCGAACTTAGGAGCGGTGTTTGTGGGACGGATCACGGTTTTCGGCGGGCCTGAACGCCGCCGTCGCTGGAGTACCGAGGAACAGCGGCGCATTCTGGAAGAGGCGTTTGCGCCCGGCGCGTGTGTCGCGCAGGTTGCTCGGCAGCACGACGTCTCCACTGCGTTGGTCTATACCTGGCGGCGCAAGCTGAGCGCGGCGCTTGTCGCGTCGCAGGAAGACCATGGCTTCATCGAAGCTGTGGTGCTGGAAGACAGTTAGCGTCCGCGCTCGTGGTGTAATTTCCGGTGTAGATTGAGGCGATCGCGTGGGTGGGGCATGCCCCACCCACGCGATTTCGGTCTCGGTGGCCACCGGGCTCATCGGTAAGGTGGAGTTACCAC